>JBAXOU010000016.1:0-27439 GCA_037133115.1 Planctomycetota bacterium
CCAGCGCAAGCAGGTCCTTGTCGAGCTGATCGAGGTTTTCACTCGACTCGACCAGGAACTCCTCGATGAACTCGCGGTTGTCAGACATCGAACTCGAGGTAAGGCGAGACGGGCGCTACGCAGATCGGACAGGCGACCCTGCCGACTTGGAAAGAGGAGCGGCCTAGCCAAACTTTGCCGTCAGACCGATCCGCTCAAGCATACACCCGGTTTTCGGGTCTCTCCGGCCCGGTATCCGGGACAACCGGCACAGCCCGCCCCATCCGATGTGATCGAGATCCGGGGCCGGGGGTGGCCGTGCCCCAGCAGCCGGCGTTGCTGACCAGCGGAGCCATGGATGGCGGAGCGCAGGCAGCATCGAGAGAGCGGAGCCCAGGATGGGCGTAGCGAACGTCCGGCGACGGGGCACGGCCATCTCCGGCCCGTGCGGGCCTCTCAGGCCGGCGACGGCTCCTTCGCCGCCTCGACCAGCGGCCAGAGGGCGTCGATGTCGCCCTTGAAGATGTCACCGATCAGGATGTCGGTGATCAGTGGCTTGGCGTGGCCGTGGTCGCGGACGAGTTTGCCGAAGTTCAGGCCGTCGTAGAACCCGCAGACGAGCTGACGCATCCGCTCCATCCCGGCGACGTAGTCTGGGCCCCACGAGCCGAGCGCCGCCTCCGACACGTCGCCCCGCTCCAGTCCCGCGGCGATCGCATCGGCTGCGAGCGCCCCGCTTTTGAGCGCGAGAAGAATGCCGGAAGAATAGAGCGGGTCGAGAAAGCCGAAGGCGTCACCCACGAGCACCCACCCGTCGCCTGCGACCTTCGAAGAGCGATAGGAGTATTCCTTCGCCACACGAAACGGCGCCACCCGCTCAGCCTCGGCGATCCTTGGCTGGAGGCCAGGGCACCGTGCGACCTCTGCGCTGAAGATCGCCTCCAGGTCCTTCGTGTCGCGGTTCTTGAACAGGTGGTCGAATGGCGCCACCACACCGACGCTTGTGATGTCGTTCTGAAGCGGGATGTACCAGAACCAACCAATCTTGCCGGCAGTCTGCATGACGAGCGTGGCGCCGGCGTCGCGGCCATGCTCGCGAGACGCGCCTTTGAAGTAGCTCCAGACAGCCGCCTTCTTGAGCACCGGATCCCACTGCCTCAGGCCCAGCCGATCGAGAATCAGGCCGCTCTGCCCGGCCGCATCGACCACGACGCTGCAGCGGACCTCCTCTTCGACTCCGGCCTCATCGACCGTCCGCACGCCGACCGCCCGGCCGTCAGCAAACAGCACGTCGAGCACCCGCACGCCCTCACGCGCATCGACCCCATGCCGCCGCGCGTTGTCGAGCATCAGTTGGTCAAACTCCTGGCGAGTGACCTGCCAGGTCTGCGAACTCTCGTGCGGCTTGTAATCGGCGAAGTAAAACGGCTCGGAGAGTCGCCCGTGCTCCGACACGAACTGGACGCTGTGCTTCTCGACAAACGGCCCGCCGCGAAGCTGCGGCAGGATCCCGAGCCGGCCGAGCACCCAGAACGTCTCTGGGATCAACGACTCACCCACGTGGTAGCGGGGAAACCGCTCCCGCTCGTAGAGCCTGACCGATCGGCCCTGCTGGGCGAGGAGCGTCGCCGCCGTGGCTCCGGCTGGACCGCCACCGATGACCACGACGTCTGGATGGGATGCTTGAATCATGCTGGCCCAACTCCGCGAGGCTGCCATCGAGGCCCAAGGTATGAACCGGGGCCTTGAAACAGTAGCCGGCTGGCCGCACCGCGGCCAGCCGGCTCGAAGGATCAGGATTCAAACTGCCGCAGGGCCTCGATCGCGGCGACCGCCCGGTCGAGCCCGCCGAGCCGGCCGATCGCCTTCTTGGCGGCGACGAGGTCCTCGACCGAAATCTTGGTCTTCGACTTGCCCGTCTTGTTCGCCTTATTTGCCTTGTTCGCTGCGACGGCGGCTGCAGCTAGATTGCCGGCCTTCCGCCGCTTACGGGGCCTGAAGCCCATCCGCTTGAGCACCATGCTCACCTGCGGGGACGAGACCTCCACCCCCTGCTTCTTCAGCGTCGCGATGATCGTGACCGGGCGAGGCTTCTCACCCTTATCTTTCATCGCCGTCGCGACCTTGCGGATCTCCGCAGACTTGTTGACGTCGGCAGCGGGCTTCTTGTCGGCGGACTTCTTCGGATCGGCCATAAGTACTCCAGGAATACTACACGGAGAAAACATCAGTCGGTGTTACACCAATGGCAATCCGACTTTCGCAATTAAATAACTTACCAAGCCGCCGCGATCAACCACCCTGTGGTTTGCTGCGATACACGCCCACTGGAGTGGTACTCCACAAGGAACATTGTCTCCACGGTAACTGCGAGAAGCAGCCGCTCGAATCGCCGTGCTGGTCAATCCTGCAGATTGAACAGCCGCTTGAGCGCATCGAGCAGCCCGTGGGGCGGCCCGGAGTGGCTCTCCGTGCGGAGCGAGGCCAGCGGCGGGTGCAGCATCTTCGCCGCATACCGATCGAAGGCCTGGCGGATCTCGCCGCGATCGGCCTCCGCCAGGTGGGGCAGACGCCGAAAAAGTCGGTCGAGTTCCGCCTCACCCGTTTCCGTCCAGCCCGCCCGAAGCTGCTCGATCACCGGTGCCGTGGTGCGATGGTGCATGTCGCCCATGAAGCGGCGGGCCTCCTCGTCCACGATCGCCAGTGCCCGGGGTAGTTCGCGCTGCCGACTCTTGCGGTTCGCCTCGCACGCCGCAGCCAGGTCGTCGACGCAGTAGAGCCAGACGCCCGGCCGCTCGCCGATCCGCGGATCGAAGTCCCGCGGCACCGCGAGATCGAGCACCACCAAGGGCCTCCCCTCACGCTGGGCCTCGACGCGAACGAAGAGATCGAGCGGCACGACATGGTCGCTCGCGCCAGTCGTGCTCACCACGAGATCGGCGGCGGCAAGTTCCCGCTCCAGATGATCGAACGCCGCCGGCCTGGCATCGACGCGGGCTGCCAGGTCGTCGGCCCGGGCTGCCGTCCGATTCACGATCACCACGTCGCGGGCGCCGGCCTCGCGGAGATACCGCAGCGTCTCGGCCGCCATCTTGCCCGCGCCCACGAGCAACACTCGCTTGTCATCAAACCGCTCGAAAACGCCACTGGCGAAGTCGGCGACTGCGACGCTCGGAATCGACACCCGCTCCCGGCCGAGGGCCGTCTCCGACGTGACTCGCTTGGCGGTGCGCAGCGCTGCCTGAAACAGGCCCGCCGTGAGCGGCCCCGACGTGCGGCTGTCTTGCGCGATGGCCCAGGCCTGCTTCACCTGCGCGAGGATCTGCGGTTCACCGAGCACCATGCTGTCGAGGCCCGCCGCCACGCCGAAGAGGTGGCGAACGACCGCATCGTCATGCTCGCGGGCGAGGAGCGGCCCGAGCGCTGCGGCGTCGATCCCGCGACAGTCGGCGAGAAACCTCACGAGTTGTTCGGGCGGCGGCGCGTCGATGCCGTTTTCCCCGGCGGCGTAGAACTCAACGCGATTGCAGGTGGAGAGGAGCACGCCCTCGCGGCCGGGAAAGCAGTCACGAAACCGCGCGAGCGCCTCGGCGGCCTGCTCCGCCGAGAAGGCGAGCCGCTCTCGCAACGCCAGCGGCACCGTGCGGTGCGTGCCTCCCACGAGGGCCAGCGTCATGGCACCTCCTCGGTCACCGTGGGCACGACCACCTCGCCTGCTGTCGCCGGCCTTCCGTGGCGCGTCGTGCCGAGCACACCCCAGGCGATCGAGGCCGCGAGCACCACGAGGCTCACGAGCGCCAGCCTGGCCGTGGTCCGGCCGCCGTCCGCCCGCGAACGTGCGGCTACGGCGATCCGTGCTGCGATCACTAACCAGGCGACGACCGCCGCCATCCGCAGCACCACCGGATCGGTCCAGGGAACGGTCTCCATCAGTCCCCGCCCGCGGTTGACCGCGTTGAGCACGATGCCCGAGGCGAATCCGGCCGCCGCAGCCCAGGCCGCGACCACCGGCGTGCGGGCGGTGATGTGGGCCAGTCGCTCGAGGCTGGGCATGCGGAACCCGCGCACCGGCGATTCCTTGCGGGCCAGACGTCCCGCCTGAATGAGCCACATCAGCCCGGCGATCGCCCCGAGCACCACGCTCACGCTCCACACCAGGTGCAGCCCGCCGTGGATCCGGCCCCAGAAGAGCGACGCCGAATCGTGGAGAAATGGCTCGCGGCTGGCGAGTGTCGCCGCCCCGACGAGGCCGAGCACGATCGGGAGCAGGAACAGGCCCACCGGTGTCCGCGGATTGGCGATGGTGAGCCAGAGGTAGCCGGCTGCGAGCAGCCAGGCCGCCAGCAGGTACCAGTCGAACGGACTGGAGAGGGGCGCTGCGCCGCCGTCCACGGCCCGCCAGACGAGAAACAGCGTGTGGGCAAAGAGGCCCGCCGCAGCAAAGGCCACCATGGCCGCACCGCGGACGCCGGAGCGGAACGCGAGCCGCGACGCCTCACACGCGAGAGCCACGGCGTAGCTCGCCGCGAAGCAGACGATGGAAATGCCTGAGAGAAATGCGGCCATGCGATGCCCGGGCGAATCGTGACAAAGTCATTGTAGTTGCCCAGCCCGTCCTGCGGATGGCCCTTGCTGGGCATATACTCGTCCCGATGTCTCCCGTGTCTGCCATCCCGTCACCGCCTGCCGCCGCTGCCCCGCTCTTGCTCAGGGCGTGCCGCATGGAGCCGGTGGAAAGGACCCCCGTCTGGCTGATGCGGCAGGCCGGCCGCTACCTCCCCGAATACCGGGCCATCCGCGACAAGGTCGGCTTCCTCGAACTGTGCAAGACGCCGCGGCTCGCCGCCGAGGTGATGATTGCGACCGTCGCACGGCTCGGCGTCGATGCGGCGATCATCTTCAGCGACCTCCTTCCGATCCTCGAGCCGATGGGGCTCGACCTCGAGTTCGCCCACGGCGAAGGGCCGGTGATCCACAACCCCGTGCGGTCGCCCGACGACGTCGGCCGCGTGCGAGAACTTGACGACATCGACCGCCTCGCCTTTGTGATGGACACCGTCCGGGCCACGCGGGCCGGCCTCGACATCTCGATCCCCGTGATCGGCTTCGCGGGCGCCCCCTTCACGCTCGCCGGCTACTGCATCGAGGGCGGGACGAGCAAGGCCTGGCTGCTCACCAAGTCGTTCATGTACCAGCACGAGTCGGCCTGGCACGACCTGATGGACAGGATCGCCCGTGGCGTGAGCCGCTACCTCGTCGCCCAAGTCGATGCCGGCGCGGAGGTGGTGCAACTGTTCGACAGCTGGGTCGGCTGCCTCGGCCCCGACGACTACCGCCGCTACGTGCTCCCGCACAGCCGCACGGCACTGGCCGAGGTGGCCCGGCGGGTGCCGACGATCCACTTCGCGACCGGCAACCCCGCACTCCTGCCACTCTTGCGCGAAGCTGGCGGCTCGGTGATCGGCATCGATTGGCGGATCGACCTCGACGTGGGCTGGGCTGCCGTCGGCCACGACCGTGCGGTGCAGGGCAACCTCGAACCGGTCGTCCTCCTCACCGACCGCGACACCGTCCGCCGGCGGACACGGGAGGTGCTCGCCCGCGCGGCAGGCCGGCCCGGCCACATCTTCAACCTCGGCCACGGCATCCTGCCGCACACGCCGGTCGAGAACGTGCTGGAGCTCGTGGCGACGGTGAAGGGCGGCTGATCGCGTCGGTCGGCCGTGCCACGACGCCCGCCCTCGCCAAACGCGGCTCGGGCGGGGTACAACAACGTGCTGCGCCCGCGGGGCCCCACGTGGGCCCGGTTCGCCGCAGTGTGTCTTTCGACCCTCCGAACCGGCAGCATGAAGACCCTCGAGCAGCGCCTCTTCCATCTCTTTCCCTCGGCCGACGTCGCCAAGGCCCGCACGATCACCCCCGCCTCCGTCGCGTGCCCGCGAGTCGGCCAGGTGCGGGCCACCGTCGTCGGGGATGACGGCGATGAGCACGAGGTGCAGATGGAGCTTTCAGCCCATCGCCGCGGTGGCATGACTCTCGAGACCCACTGCACCACGACCGCCGGCCGCGCCGGCCTTCCCTGCGCCGTGCTCGCCGCCGTGCTGCTCGAGGTCGATCGCCGCCGCCTGCTCTCGGGCATCCACGACCAGACACCAGTGACGCTCAACATCGTGGCCGACGATATCCCCGACGCCGGATCGGCTGGCGAGGATGAGATCGCGACCGACGAAGTCGGCGATGGCGAAGGAGATGATCCGGACCGCGCCGCCGCGGCCGAGCCGACCTGGACGCCCCCGCCTTCGCTCCGCCGTGGCGGCCAGCGGCTACCGGCGTGGGCGACGGAGCTCGAAGAGCGCCGCCGGCTCGTCGAGCCGGCCGTCCGGGCCCACGGTCTCTCGATCCCCGACCCGCGACGAGCCGGCGGGGCCCTCGTCTTTCTCCTCGACCTCTCCGCATCATCCGAGGCGCGAGCGGCCGTACTCGTGCCGGCGCGCATGCAGCTCGACGTTGCCGGCAACGCCACCGGTCGCCCCCGCCCCGTCGTCCTCGGACCCGAAGAGGTGGAACTCGACCAGCTCGACCCCCAGGAGCGGCTGATCGTCGAGCAGCTCGTCGGCGCGGCAGCAGCCGGGGGCCACGGGCTGCCAGATCCAGTCGAGCGGAGGTCGATCTCGCGGATCGTGGTCAGCCCCCGGTCGGCCGCCACCCATCTCGCGATGCTCTGCGAAAGCGGACGGCTCGTGGTGCAGCCCGAACCCCGTCGCGATCCCGAGCGCGTCGTGCCGATGACGTGGGACGGCGGCCAGCCCTGGGAATTCGCGTTTGTGCTCGAGCCCGACGACGACGACCTGAGGCCGGCGAAGGGCCGCAGCCGCGACGACGGCGACGACGACGCCCCGCCGCCACGACCCTCAAAGGCCACGCTCCGCGGCATGCTCGTCCGGGGCAGCCAGCGAAAGAACCTCAGCGAGCCCAAGGCCATCCTCCGAGCCGGGCTCGTGGTCTTCGCCGACCGCCTTGCGCGGCTGAAAGCCGTCGACGACAGCGAGACCGGCGCGATCTCGTCGGGCTGGCTCGAACAGTTCGAGCGGCGCGGGCCGATTGAGGTTGCCGGACCGCAGGTCGACGGCCTCATCGAGCGGCTCGCCCTCCTCGCCGACGTGCCGCGGCTCGTGCTGCCCGCCTGGACCGGCTGGCGGATCGAGTCTGGTGTGCCGCGACCCAAGCTCGTGCTCGACGATTCGCCGGCCGTGTCGCTCGACTCGGCGCCGGGCGAACGGCGCCGGGGGCAGCCCCGCGTGCAGCTCGCCGGCCGGATCTGGTTCGACTATGCGGGCCTGTCGATCGCCGCCGACGATGCGGCGGGCGGCGCCGCCGACGCCACCCACCGTGTCTTCGTCCGCCGCGACCGGGCTGCAGAACGGGAGG
Source organism: Planctomycetota bacterium (assembly GCA_037133115.1). GTDB lineage: Bacteria > Planctomycetota > Planctomycetia > Pirellulales > UBA1268 > QWPN01. The sequence goes on from JBAXOU010000016.1 coordinate 7,408, forward strand.
CACTGGCACTGTTGCCGCGGCACGGCGCCTCCGCGGCCCGTGGCCAGTCGCTCGATGGCTCGCCCGCCGCCCACCATGTCGAGATCGCACGCAACCGTCTCGACACGTCGGTGTCGCAACTCGCCGCCGCCGGCTGGCTGGTGGAGGTCGCGGGCCGCCGCTACCGCCCGGCGGGGAGCGTCGCCTGGAACGTCACCAGCGGCATCGACTGGTTCGAGCTCTCCGCTGCCATCGACTTCGGCGGGGTCACGGCCGAACTGCCGGCCCTCCTCGAGGCGATCGCTCGCGGCGGCCGGTCGGTCGAGCTTTCCGACGGCTCGATTGGCATCCTGCCCGACACGTTCGCGCAGGAGCTCGCGCCGATGGCGGCGCTCGCGCAGAAGCACGACGGCAAGCTCCGCTACGGCCGCATCCAGATGGCGCTGCTCGACGCGCTGCTCGCCGGTCAGCCGCGGTCCACGGTCGACGAGGCATTCGATCGCCTGCGGGAGCAGCTTGCCGCTGGAGAGCGACCAGAGGCGGAGCCGGAGCCGCCCGGCTTCCAGGGCACCCTGCGCCATTACCAGCGGGAGGGTCTTGGCTGGCTGTTGTTCCTCGAGTCGCTCGGGCTGGGTGGCTGCCTCGCCGACGACATGGGTCTCGGCAAGACGATCCAGGTGCTGGCGCTCCTCGCCCGCCGCCAGGCCGAGGTCCGCGCCGCCGGCGTCCCCCACCGGCCAACGCTCGTGGTCGTGCCTCGCAGCCTCGTCTTCAACTGGATGGACGAAGCCCGCCGATTCGCGCCCAGCCTGCGGGTCGCCAACTACACGGGCACGACGCGGGCCGACGAGGCAGGCACGCTCACCGACTGGGACATCGTGATCACGACCTACGGGACGCTCCGCCGCGACATCGTGGTCCACCGTGAGACCGAGTTCGACTACGTGATCCTCGACGAGGCGCAGTCGATCAAAAATGCGGCCAGTCAGGCGGCGAAGGCCTGTCGGCTGCTCCGCGCCCGGCATCGCCTGGCGCTCACCGGCACGCCGGTCGAGAACCACATCGGCGAGCTCTGGAGTATCTTCGAGTTTCTCAATCCTGGGCAGCTTGGCAGCGCCGGGAGGCTGCGGAAGTTTCTGGCCGACGGCCGGGGGAGTGCCGAGGTCGTGGCCCGCGCCGTCCGTCCCTACCTGCTGCGGCGGACGAAGGCTCAGGTGCTCTCCGACCTCCCGGAGAAGACCGAGCAGACGCTGTTCGTCGAACTCGGCGAGCACCAGCGAAAGGCCTACGACGAACTTCGCGAGCACTTCCGGGCCGAACTTGCCGGGCGGATCGGCCGGATGGGCATCGGCCGCTCACGGATCGCCGTGCTCGAAGCGCTCCTGCGTCTGCGGCAGACCGCCTGCCATCAGGGACTGGTCGATCACTCCCGCGTCGACGAGTCGTGTGCCAAGCTCGACACGCTCCTCGAACAGCTCGACGAGGTGCTCGACGAGGGTCACAAAGTGCTCGTCTTCAGCCAGTTCACCAGCTTCCTGGCGATCCTCCGCCGACGACTCGACGAGAAAAAGGTCGTCTACGAATACCTCGACGGCCGCACGACCGACCGACAGGCCCGCGTGGTCCGCTTCCAGGAGGATCCGGACTGCCGACTGTTCCTCGTGAGCCTCAAGGCGGGCGGCCAGGGCCTCAACCTCACCGCAGCCGACTACATCTACATCCTCGACCCCTGGTGGAATCCCGCCGTGGAAGCGCAGGCCGTTGACCGCGCCCACCGCATCGGCCAGACCCGTCGCGTGTTCGCCTACCGGCTGATCGCCCGCGACACGGTGGAGGAGAAGATCCTCGCCCTCCAGGACCGCAAGCGGGAACTCGCTGATTCGATCGTGGCGGCGGACGAGAGCATGATCTCGAGCCTCACCCCCGAAGACGTCGAACTGCTGCTGTCGTAGCCGGCCCTCACGAAATCCTCATGATTCGATCCGACGATATGGCCGACTATGATCACCACCGACAGCCGATCGACGCCCCGGGCCGAAGCGACGCACATGCCTACTCGGAATCGCGGTCCGCAGGAGACGGTGAAGCCACGAGTCCTCGTCGTTGATGATGAGGACGATCTCCTCGAACTCGTCCGCTACAACCTCGCCAAGGATGGGTACGACGTCGAGTGCGTCGGCAGCGGTGAGCAGGCGCTGCAGTCGGCCCGTACGAATCCACCCGACCTTGTCGTCCTCGATTTGATGCTGCCGGCGGTGGACGGGCTCGAGGTCTGCCGGCGGCTCAAGGCCGATCCCAAGACCCGCGACATCCTGATCGTGATGCTGACCGCGAAGGGAGAGGAGTCCGACATGGTGGCCGGCCTCGAGCGCGGCGCCGACGACTACATCGCCAAGCCATTCAGCCCCCGCGTGCTTTCGGCGCGGGTCCGGGCGCTGCTCCGCCGCGACGAATCACGGCGTCTGGAGGAGCGGGAGACGACAATCGAGGTTCACGAACTCACCATCCATCCTGGCCGCCACGAAGCCATGCTCGTGGGCCAGCTTCTCGAACTGACGTACACCGAGTTCGCGCTGCTGACCTTCCTCGCCAAGCGGCCCGGCTGGGCCTTCAGTCGCGCCCAGATCGTCGACGCCGTCAAGGGCGCCGACTACCCCGTCACCGAGCGATCGGTCGACGTGCAGGTCGCCGGCCTGCGGCGGAAAATGGGCGACCACGGCGACTATATCGAGACCGTCCGCGGGGTCGGATATCGATTCCGCAAGTGACAATCGGCCGGCCGCCGCGGCGGCTTTCCCGATGGGGCGGCCCGTGACACACTGGTGAGCGGCCGCGCGACACCCACGCCGCGTGACACCATAGGTCGCGACGCCCCAGCATGCCCCGCAATCGCTACGTCTGGCACGTCTTTGCCGGCTGCTGCGCGATCGTCGCCGCGACCGCCGCGGCGACCTGCTGGATCGCCAGCATCCAGTTCGCCGGGCTGGCAGATGCGGCCCTGTGTGACCGGCTTGCCGACGCGGGCCGCGGCCTCGCCGCCGCCACGGTCGATGCCGGCGGGAGCGTCGATCGCGTCGCCTTCGAGCACGCTGCCCGCGGCCTGCGGGAATCGAGCCGTATCGAGTGCCGCTTGCTCGACGCCACCAGCGACGACAAGCCAGTGACCACGGCCCGTGGCGGCGGCGTTACGAGCCGCAGCCGCTACGACAGCGGATCCGGGCGCCGCTCGCTCGAAGTGGCCCTGCCGATCCCCTCCAGCCCATCGAGCGTGATCCTCGTCACCGCCGATGCGGCCGATGCGGACCGGCAGCTCGCGGAGTGGCAGCGGACGCTCTTGCTCGGCTGCCTGGCGGTGACGGCGGCGGCGGCGGCGATCTTGTATGCGCTCGCCCGGCAACTCGCCCGCCCTGTGGTCGGCCTGCGCGCCGCGGCGGCGCGGCTTGCCTCTGGTGACGTCAGTGCCGATCCCCCTGCGACGGATGTCGCCGAGTTCGCCGACATCGCCGCCGCCCTGGTCCGACTCCGCGAGCAGTTGGTGGAGCGCGGCCTGACGATCGGCCGACAAGACACGCAGCAGGAGGCCGTCCTCGGCAGCATGATCGAGGGCGTCCTGGCGATCGACGGCCGCCGGCGCATCCTCGGCATCAACCGTGCCGCCGCCGATCTCCTCGACGTGGAGGCCGAGCAGGCCGCCGGCAGGCCCCTGCAAGATGTGATCCGCAACCCCGATCTGCGCCGCTTCGCGCTCACCGCGATCGACTGCAGGGAGCCCGTCGAAGACGACCTTCTGCTCCGCGGCATCCGCGACCGCACGATCCGCCTTCGCGGCACCGCCCTTCGCGACGCCTCGGGTGACGGCGGCGCGGTGATCGTGCTCAACGACGTCACCGAGGTGCAGCGGCTCGAAAATGTCCGCCGTGACTTCGTCGCCAATGTGTCGCACGAACTCAAGACACCAGTGGCGTCGATCAAGGGGTTCGTCGAGACGCTGCTCGACGGGGCGCTCGACGACCGCAACGACGCCCGGCGATTTCTGGGGATCGTCGCCCGCCAGGCCGACCGGCTCGCGGCGATCATCGAGGACCTCCTGGCGCTCTCCCGGATCGAGCAGAGCGAGACGAGCGGGAAGCTCCCGCTGGACCCGCAGCCGCTGGCGGGCATCCTCGTCACCGCGTCCGACGATTGCCGGCCCCGGGCGGTGGAGCGGTCGATCCGTCTGGAGGTCGACTGCCCGCCGGATCTGATCGTCACCGTCAACGGCCCGCTCCTCGAGCAAGCCGTCATCAACCTGGTGGACAACGCGATCAAGTACAGCGAGGCCGGCAAGGCCGTGTGGCTGTCGGCCGACAACGACGCGACCGGATCCACCATCTGCGTCCGTGACGAGGGCTGCGGGATCGCGGCGGAGCACCTGCCGCGGCTCTTCGAACGGTTCTACCGGGTCGACAAGGCTCGGAGCCGCGTTCTCGGCGGCACGGGCCTCGGCCTCTCCATCGTCAAGCACATCGTGCAGGCCCACGCCGGCACGATCGTGGTGGAGAGCACCCCCGGCGTCGGCACCACCTTCACGATCCGCCTCCCCACCCCGTAGCACAGGTTTTCAACCTGTGTCTGTCCATCGCGGCGGCTCGGGACTACCCATGCCCTCTCGCTGAACCACACCCCGTAGCACAGGTTGTCAACCTGTGCCTCTCTGTTCACGCCCCCCGCGCCGTCACCTCCGCTGCGCCTTGGCGTGGAAGTCGAGGATCTGCTGCCAGGCGTCCTCAGGCGTCTCGGCGTAGCTGAACAGGTCGAGGTGGTGGTCAGCAATCACGCCGGAATCGGCCAGGGCTTGGAAGTCGATCACCTTCGACCAGTAGTCACGGCCGTAGAGAATGATCGGCACCGGCTGCATGCGGTGGGTCTGCCGAAGCGTGAGCGTCTCGAACATCTCGTCGAGCGTGCCGAAGCCACCCGGAAAGAGAACGACCGCCGCCGCACGGAGAATGAAGTGGAACTTCCGCAGGGCGAAGTACTTGAACTGGAAACAGAGTTCGGGCGTGATGAAGGGATTTGGCTGCTGCTCGGCCGGGAGCTTGATGTTGAGGCCTATCGACTTGCAGCCGACATCGAAGGCGCCGCGATTGGCGGCCTCCATGATCCCAGGTCCGCCGCCGGTGATGATCACATAGTCCCGCTCGTCTTCGCACTGGTTATCGATCGATACGATCCGGGCGAACGTCCGGGCGTCGTCGTAGTAATGGCACATCGAGAGCAACTGCTCGGCCCGCTTCACCTCGCGGGCGAGGGCCTGGTCGGCCGGAGCAGCCTGCGCGGCGCGGCGGGCCTCGAAGATCCGCCGCTCCGCAGCCGCACGGTCGACGATCTGCGTGCCGCCGAACACGATCACGGTCGACTTGATGTTGTCGGCCTGAAGGGCGATCTCGGGCTTCCCGAGTTCGAGGAGCATCCGCACGCCCCGCATCTCCTCCCGGGTGAGCAAGAGCTTGTCGTCTTGGGCGAGGGAGTAGCTCGGCGAGCCGAGGATCCGCTCCATGTTTTCGGCGACGAGCGCCACGTCGTCGCCGAGCACGGTGTCGGGAAGGACGCTGCACACCTTGCCGGGGACCTTCGCTCCGTTGTTTCCCGCCGCGTCATGCTTGGGATTCTTCGCCATGGTGGCTCCTTGTTCTGGGTGGGTATGTCAGTCCAGTTCAACGTGCTCGCCGAGCGCTGGAATGTGCACGTTCCAGCCGCGCCGGGAGCGGATGAACTCCGCCAGCGCCGCCGCCGCCGGCGGCTCGCCGTGCACGAGGAACGTCCGCCGCGGCGCGGCCATGCTTCCCAGCCAGCGGTCGAGCTCGTGCCGGTCGGCATGGCCCGAAAGGGCGTCCACCTTTCGCACGACTGCACGAACCGGTACATCCCGGCCGTGGATCCGCAGGAACTCCGCCCCTTCGATCAGGCTCCTGCCCCGCGTGCCCTTGGCCTGGTAGCCGGCCACGAGCACAGTGGTCTTCGGGTCGGGTAACCGCCGAGCCAGATGGTGGAGGATGCGGCCGCCGTTCATCATGCCACTCGACGCGATCACGATGCCCGCGCCGTGGTGGCCGTTGATCGCCTTCGACTCGTCGGCCGTCTTGGCCATCCGCACGAAGGGGCTGGCCAGCGACTCGGCCACGCCTTGCATCTTCGCCTCACTGAAGTCGTGCTCGTCGCGGTGCCTGCGAAACACTTCCATGGCGCCGACGGCCATCGGCGAATCGACCCAGATCGGGGTCTCGGGCACCCGCCCGGCCGCCATGAGCGTGCGGAGCAGGTAGACGAGCTGCTGGCAGCGGCCGATCGCGAACGACGCCACGAGCATCATGCCGCCGCGGCGGATTGCGTCGTTCGTCACCTTCTCGAGCTCGTCGAGCGGCCGCGAGGGCGTATGGTCGCGGTCGCCGTAGGTGCTCTCGCACACCAGGTAGTCGCAGTTGGGGGGTGAAATAGGGTCCTTGTAGAGCGGCGCGTCGAAGCGGCCGACGTCGCCCGAAAACACGATCCGCACCGGCTCGCCGCCCTCCTCGCGCGCCGCCTCCATCTCGATGAACGAACTGCCGAGCATGTGGCCGGCCTCGTGAAACCGGCAGCGAATGCCGCCAGCGGGGGAGAACCACGATTCCCGGGCGACGGGCCGCACGAGGCGAAGCACGCGATCCACATCCTGCTCCTCGTACAGCGGCAGGGCGGGGGAGTGCTTGGAGAATCCCTTGCGGTTGGCGTAGAGGGCGTCTTCGGCCTGGCACTTCGCCGAATCGTAGAGAAGCAGGCCGAGCAGGTCGGCGGTGGCGGGCGACGTGTAGATCGGGCCGGCGAAGCCCTCCCGGGCCAATCGTGGCAGGTATCCGGAGTGGTCGATATGCCCGTGCGTCAGCACGATCGCGTTGATCGAATCGGGCCGTACCGGGAATCGATCCCAGTTCTTGTCACGGAGATTCTTCTCCCCCTGGAAGAGCCCGCAGTCGACGAGCACGCGACCGCCGGCCGCATCCACGAGATGCCGGGATCCCGACACCTCTCCCGCCGCCCCAAGAAACGTCAGCCCTGGCATACCTGCCCCCTGTTGTCGTTGTCCCGAAGGTCATTGCATCATCACGAACCACCGCCATCGGACGGCACCACCGGTGGTGACCTCCCGGGCCGCGTGTGCCCCGAAAAGGCAACGGCACCCTCGCCGATCGACAGCGACTCGAGCCAGTGGCTCATGCCCCCCGACTCGTGCGTCGACGGAATGTACACCACGAGCACGGTGCGGCCGTCCAACCGCCGGACGGCGGTCACCATCCCGATCTGGTCGAATCGCCTGCGAATCTCGCCGAGCACCAGTCCGCGGGGGAGCGGCAGGCTGCCAAGCCTGGCATCCTCCACCACGATGCCGAGTTGGTTTGGCTCTCGCAGTTGCACCTCGGCGACGAGCACGGCCACCATCGATGCCAGGCCGCCACCGATTCGTACGGCAGCATGAACCCGGCGGGGTGTGAACCGTAGCCGCGGCTCCGACACGGCGCGCGGCAGCAGGCGACCGTGGTTGCGGGGCAGGTCGTAGGCGAGCCAGGCGTTGACGTCGCGCTCGGAGAATGCCGCCTCCCAAGCTCCCTCGCGAATGAACGACGCGTGCAGTGCCGAGACGTCGCTGACCAGCCTGCCGCCCGCATCCTCCGCGCGATCGAACACGAGGCGCTGGCGGTAGAACTCGGGAACGCGGGTTGCGGCAAAGGCCGCCACCGCGAGAGCGCACGCCGCCACCGCGGCGATCACCACCGCCAGCCGCGCCGGCGACCGACGCCTCACAGGGCTGGCCGCTGCGACCGCCTCTTCGGCATCCGGCCGGACGCCCGCCTCAGTCAGGTTCATGCCGTGATTCTGCCTGACGGCGGCGGAATCCGACAGCGGAGCCACGCTCCTCCGAAACGAAGCCGCCGGAACCGTGGATTTCCACGGCCCGGCGGCCCGATTTCGTAGGTTTTGCACCCGCTCGTCCGACGCCGGTGCGGGCATTGATCACAAAGTCGATCAGCCGGCGACGCCGAGAAGCCGCGGAATAGCCAGTTCCGCGGATCCCTCAAGTGTCACCGTACCGATCGTGTCGGCGTCGAGTTCGTCCCGCAGCACCCGCACGTTCGCCGGGGCCTCGATCCCGATCCGCACCTTGTCGCCGCTGACGCGGACGATCGTCACCACCACCGAATCACCGACCCGAATCCGTTCGTTCTGCTTGCGTGAGAGCACCAGCATCGAGACCCTCCGTAGTGAATGCTTTGATATGGATTTTGATGATTGGAACAGAGAAGTGTACAAATGTCAATGCCTTGGCCGCGGCACCTTCCGCGAGCCCTCGACACGCCCCCCAAACACGACGGCACCCACCTGCCCGGCGGTGTTCTCCCGAGCCGCCGAGCCGCCGACCCCTTCCGCCCGACCCGACGGGCTGGGAAAGATGTGAGGCACAGGAAACATCGTCCGGTCAGGCGGAGTTTCTTGCCGCCTCGCAAAACTCCTCCGCGCATACCAGTCGTGACGGCGGCGCAGGGAACGCCGCAGGGGTTCTCATGAACCGGGCGGCGGGGACCGAGACGGCTCCTCGTCGCGGGCGATGAACGTCGCCAGATCGACTGCTTCCGCTGCGGCCACGTGACCCTGAGCGTCTTCGATGCGTTCGAAATCGCCGCCGAGCAGTCGCGGATGCACCTTATGGACGCACCGCAGCCGCTCGGGGCGGCCTGCGATCCCGATGAGTCGTGGCTCGATCTCGAGCGTGACCTCGCTGGGGATCGCGCCGGCATCCTCGAGCCGCCGGTTGACGGCCAGCCGCGGAAAGGGCGGAATCCCACCGGGCTGCATCAGTGCCTTGAGCAGGATCGCGGTGTCAGCGAACCGCCGGTAGCTACAGGCGGCCTCGGGACATGGCGCCTCCTCGTAAGCCACGGCGTATCGCACCCGCGGACCGACGAGTTCGATCCGCTCATCCTCCTCGGTGAACCCAGCGGTGAAATCGGGCCCGCCGGCCCAGCGGACGAGGCGATCGTCGTTTGACCGAGCCCACTTCGCCAGCGACACGCTCAGCCGTTCGAGACGGATCATGTCGACCTGTGTCTTCACATGCCGCACCGGATCGATCACCACCACTCGCTCCCGCGCCGGGTCGTGGAGCACGATCTCGGCGATCGCCGCGGTCTTCGTGTCGGCGTCCACGAGTTCGAGAAAGTCCCAGGCCACGCCATGGTGAAAGAGCGTCAGACTGCGGGCGACGGGCTCGTCGCTACCCGCCGAAAAAAGTTCGCTCTCCACCCGCAGATCGCATGGCCTGTCCGCCAGCTTGGCGGGTGGTTCTGCAAGGCCGGTCCGGCCAAGCCACACCGTCGCGACGATGATCACCACCCAAACCAGACGCATCGCCCTGCTCGCTTCACCACTCATGCAAACACCCTCCGGGGCGGAGAGGCTAGCAAAGGCGGCGAAACCGCCCAAGACGGACTCCCGAGCTGGAAAACGTGGCTTTTCCACGAGCCAACGGCTGGACTCTGAAGTCTCCACGACCGCTCTTTGCGGGCGGGCATCTGCCGCGGCAGACCGGTATCCTGACGCTGTACCCGGAGATCCCTGCATGACATCGCACTACCGCCACGCCCGCCTGGCCTGCCTGCTTATCGCGGCAGGTGTGCTCATGCCTCCCGCCATGGCCGACGTGCCCTGGCCGCAGTGGCGCGGTCCCGACGGACAGGGCCACGCCCCCGCGGCCCACGATCTGCCCGTCACCTGGAGCGAGACGGAAAACGTCGTCTGGAAGACGCCGCTGCCGGGTCGCGGCTGGTCGTCGCCCGTGCTCGACGAGCGGTTCGTGTGGATGACGACCGCGGTCGAGCGGGAGGCCACGCCGGAAGAGAAGGCGCGGCGGGCCGTGGAGCCCTCGGGCGGCCAGGCCCGAAACGTGGCGACGTCACTGAGCCTGCGGGCGCTCGCCGTCGATCGTGAATTGGGGCGTCTCGTCCACGACGTCGAACTCTTCGTGATCGGCGAGCCTCAGCCGATCCACGCCCTCAACTCCTACGCGTCACCGTCGCCCGTGCTCGCCGAGGGGCGGCTGTATTGCCACTTCGGCGACTTCGGCACCGCCTGTGTCGAGACGGCGACGGGGAAGGTGCTGTGGGCGAATCGGGACCTGCGGCTCGACCACATGAACGGCCCGGGGAGTACACCGATCGTCTGGAATGACCTGCTGATCGTGAACTGCGACGGCATCGATGTGCAGTTTGTCGCGGCGCTCGATGCAGCCACCGGCCGAGTTGCCTGGAAGACCTCGCGGAGCGGGAAACTCGGCGACGACCCAGACGTCAAGAAGGCCTATGCCACGCCTCTCGTGGTGCGACATGCCGACCGTGACGTTCTGATCTCGCCTGGCGCTGACTGGCTCTATGGCTACGATCCGAAGACGGGCGCGGAACTCTGGCGGATGAGCTACGGCGAACTTGGGTTTTCGGTGGTGCCCCGGCCGGTGACCGGCCATGGCCTCGTCTACATGAGCACGAGCTTCAACCAGGCGCGGCTCCTGGCCGTGAAGCTGGCCGACGACGGCCGTGGTGCCGAGATCGTCTGGCAGGAAAAGAAGGGCGCTCCGAACATGCCCTCGCCGCTCGTCGTCGGCGAGCAGCTCTTCATGGTGAGCGACAAGGGGGTCGCCACGTTTCTCGACGCCTGCACGGGCGCACCGATCGCCACGCTTCGGCTCGGCGGCAACGTTTCGTCGTCACCCTTGTTCGCCGATGGCCGGATCTACGTGGGCAACCGCGACGGCGACACGTTCGTGATCGATCCGGCAGCCAAGCCCGAGCCGGCGGTCATCGCCACCAACCATCTCGACGGCCGGATCTTCGCCACACCCGCGGCCGTGGGCGACGCGGTCTACCTCCGCACCGACACGGCTCTCTACCGGCTCGGCGGCGGCTCGGGCGGACGCCCCTGAACGGCCCCAGGCGTGACGAGCTCCAGTCCCCGACGCAATCAACGTCATCGCCGTAGCAACTGGGAGATCCTTCTTGTAGCCATGCTCGCCCGTAAAGGTGATCTCCGCCACGCCCGGATCCTCGCTCCGAATGTGGCCTCGTTGAAGGGGGGCGGGTCGACGACGACCGCCACGAACTCCCCGCCCGGTAGCGGACGGGTGTTTGTGGGGGGTGGCGGGGCATGGTAGCCTTTTGAGGGATGATCTGAAGCTCCCGCTGATCGACCTCATCGGTCCGCGACCCGAGGCCCGGATGGCCGGCCCGGGTCGGCGACGCGGGTGACCCCTTCTGGAAACGGTTCCATGGGTTGCTCGAACTCCGTTCGCCGTGCGGGGCTGCCAGCCATGCTGGCGGCAGCCGTGGTCGCCGCGCTGGCGGTGGTCGCCGCGCTTCCGGCCCGCGCGGATGAGCCGGCCGCGCCGCCCGACTTCAACCGGGACATCCGGCCGATCCTCTCCGAAAACTGCTTCTACTGCCACGGGCAGGATCCCAACAAGCGGCAGGCCGACATCCGGCTCGACGTGCGCGACGACGCGGTCGCCGCGGGAGCGATCGTGCCGGGCGAACCGGGCGCGAGCACGCTGCTCGAGCGCGTGCATTCGACCGATGCCGACGTGCTCATGCCGCCCCCCGATTCCAACCGGCGGCTTTCCGCGGCGCAGAAGCAGACCCTCGAACGCTGGATCGCCGCGGGGGCCCGGTACGAGCCGCACTGGGCCTTCGCCACGCCCGCGCGTCGGCCGGCGCCGCCGGTGCGGCGGGCCGACTGGCCGCGCACCGAGATCGACCGCTTCGTGCTCGCGAAGATCGAGGCGGCGGGCCTCGCGCCGGCGCCGGAGGCCGACCGGGCCACGCTCATCCGCCGGCTCCATGCCGACCTCACCGGCCTCCCGCCGACGCCCGAGGAGGTCGATGCCTTCGTGGCCGACGAGCGGCCGGACGCATACGAGTTGCTGGTGGACCGGCTGCTCGCCTCGCCGCATTACGGCGAGCGGATGGCCCTGCCGTGGCTCGATGCCGCCCGCTACGCCGATTCCAACGGCTTTCAGCAGGACGGCGACACCTGGCAGTGGATCTGGCGCGACTGGGTGGTGAATGCTCTCAACGCCGACATGCCGTTCGACCGGTTCACGATCGAGCAGCTCGCCGGTGATCTCCTGCCCGAGGCCACGCGGGAGCAGAAGATCGCCAGCGCGTTCAACCGTAACCACATCTTGAACGGCGAGGGGGGCGCGATCCCCGAGGAGCAGCGGTTCAACAACCTCTTCGACCGCGTCGATACGACGAGCACGACGTGGCTGGGGCTGACGATGGCCTGCGCCCAGTGCCACGACCACAAGTACGACCCGCTGACGCGGACCGACTACTACGGCCTGCTCGACGCCTTCAACCGCGTTCCCGAAACGGGCGCTCCGACCTTCTTTTCCGCGCGGATCCGCGTGGCTCCGCCGATCGTCGAGTTGCCCAGCGAGGAAAACACCCGCCGGCTCGCCGAACTCGAGGCCGCGATGAAGGCCGGCGAGGCCGCCGCGAAACCCGTGCTCGACGCCCTGTACGCGGCCTGGAAGGAAGGGCTCTTTTCCGACGGCCAGGCGGCCGACAGCAGGCACCTGACGAGTGCCGTGACGCCCCTGCTCGCGAAGCCGGAGGCGGAACGCACCGAGCAGGAAAAGCAGACGATCGAGAGCCTGCTGAAGACGCATTTCGACCAGGCCATCAAGCCCGGGCTCACGAAGGATCTGCCGCAGTTCGTGGCCCATGAAGCCGCCACGGCCGCCTACCACGCGTACCACGGCGGCGAGATTCCGCGGGTGATGGTGATGAGCGACAACGCGCCGCGGGAGACGAAGATCCTCGACCGCGGCGACTATCTCGCGCCCGTCGGGGAGAAGCTCACGTTCCTCCCGCCGGCGTTCCTGCCGCCGCTGCCCGAGGGCCTGCCGCGCAACCGGCTCGGCCTCGCGCAGTGGCTCTTCCTGCCCGAGCATCCGCTCACCGCGCGGGTGCAGGTGAATCGCATGTGGCAGCAGTTCTTCGGCACGGGCCTCGTGAAGACGACCGAGGACATGGGGGTGCAGAGCGAGTATCCGCAGCACATGGACCTGCTCGACTGGCTGGCGGTCGAGTTTCGCGAGCAGGGCTGGAGCCAGAAGCGGATGCACCGCTTGCTCGTGACGAGCGCGACCTACCGGCAGTCGAGCAAGGTCTCGGCCGACCACGCGGCCAAGGACCCGGAGAACCGGCTCCACGCCCGGGCGGCGCGGTTCCGGATGCCGTCGTCGGTGCTCCGCGACGTGGCCCTCGCCGCGAGCGGCCTGCTCGACCCGCGCGGCGGCGGGCAGCCGGTCTATCCCTACCAGCCCGACCAGATCTGGGAAGCCCTCGCGATCACCCACGAACGGGATTTCACCTATCCCGCCTCGCACGGCCCCGACCTCTACCGGCGCAGCCTGTACACGTTCTGGCGGCGCACCGTGAGCCCGGCGAACATGTTCGACACGGCCAACCGGCAGACCTGCACCGTCCGCGCGAGCCGCACGAGCACGCCGCTGCACGCCCTCACGACCTTGAACGACCCCACGTGGGTCGAGGCCGCGCGGGTGCTGGCCGAGAAGAGCATGCACGTGGCCGCCGACCCCGCCGGCCGGCTCACGCACGCCTTCCGCCGCGTCCTCGGCCGCAGGCCCACCGACTACGATCTCGAAGCCCTCGTGCGGATGCACGGCCGGCAGTTGGCGATCTACGCGGCCGATGCCGACTCGGCCAGGCAACTCCTGGGCGTGGGCGAGAGCCCGCGCGACCAAGCGCTCGACCCGGGCGAGCATGCGGCGCTCGCGAGCGTGTGCCTGGCGATCTTCAATCTCGATGAAGCGTTGACGCGGGAGTAGCTCATGCACGACTTACACCTCGACAACGTCGCCCGCGTCACGCGCCGCCGGCTCTTTGGCTCGGCCGGCATGGGCATCGGATCGGTGGCGCTCGCCGCGCTGCTCCGGCGGGACGCGCGTGGTGGGTCGGCGACGCCCCCGGCCCCGCGGGGCGTGCCCGGGCTGCCCGACCTTCCGCACCACGAGCCGAAAGCGAAGCGGGTGGTGATGCTCTGGCAGGGGGGCGGCCCGTCGCACGTCGATCTCTTCGACCCCAAGCCCGAGCTCATCGCCCGCGGCGGCCAAGACATCCCCGAGACCGTCCGCGGCCAGACGCGGCTCTCGACGATGTCGAGCGGCTATGCGAAGTGGCCGATCGTCTCGCCGATCAAGCCCTTTGCGAAGTACGGCCAGTGCGGCATCGAGATGAGCGAGCTCGTGCCACGGCTCGGCTCGCTGGCCGATGATCTCTGCGTCGTGCGCAGCATGCACACCGAGGCGGTCAACCACGCCCCTGGTGTGACGTTCTTCCTCACCGGCGCCCAGGTGCCGGGACGGCCGAGCATGGGCGCGTGGATGAGCTACGGCCTCGGCTGCGAGACGGAAGACCTGCCGGCGTTCGTCGTGATGACCTCCTCCGACAAGGGCAAGACCTGCGGGCAGCTGTTCTTCGACTACTACTGGGGCAGCGGTTTCCTGCCGTCGCGGTTCCAGGGGGTGAAGTTCCGCAACACGGGCGAGCCGGTGCCCTATCTGCAGAATCCGGCCGGCATGAGCCGCGAGGCCCGCCGGGCGCTGCTCGACGACCTCGCCGCGATGAATGCCAAGCATCTCGCCGACTACGGCGACCCGGAGATCGACACGCGGATCGCGCAGTACGAGATGGCCTACCGGATGCAGGCGAGCGTTCCCGCACTCGTCGACTTTTCCGACGAGCCGCAGCACGTGCTCGACCGCTACGGTCCCGACGTGAAGACGAAGGGCTCGTTCGCCAACAACTGCCTGATCGCACGGCGGCTGCTCGAGCGCGGCACGCGGTTCGTGCAGCTCATGCATGCCGGCTGGGACCAGCACGGCAACCTGTTCACGCAGCTCGCGGAGCAGTGCAAGGACACCGACGCCCCGTCGGCGGCGCTGATCCAGGATCTCAAGGACCGCGGCCTGCTCGAAGACACGCTCGTCGTCTGGGGGGGCGAGTTCGGCCGCACGCCGTTCGGCCAGGGCGACCCTGCCAACCCCCAGGGCCGCGACCACTTCGGCAGGGCATTTTCCTGGCTCCTGGCCGGCGGCGGCACGAAGGCGGGCCACGTGCACGGCTCGACCGACGACTATGCCTGGAATATCACCGCCGATCCGGTGCACGTTCACGACATGCAGGCCACGATCATGCACCTCGTGGGCATCGACCACACGAAGCTCACCTTCCGCTACCAGGGCCGCCAGTTCCGGCTTACGGACGTGCACGGTCACGTGGTGCAGGGGATCATCGCGGGGTGAGGCCGGGAAGGCCGGTTGCGATCCTGCGGGCCTCCCCTTGGAAAAGTGAAGCCCAAAGGAAGCCGAGCGAAACCCTGCCTCCGTGGGTGCGGCACTTCTCTGCGAAGGAGTGCGGACCATGTACCGCTGCCAGGCAGATGGCGACTGGCCCGCGGATGGTACGACTTTCCTCATGAACGCCAGCCCGCTCCTCGAGCGACTCCTTGCAGCGCTCGCCCAGAAAAAATCGGGACCATTCATGTCATCGGTTTCGTGATCTCGTTCGTCAGTCAGAAACGTGGAATAGGGCATCCATTGTCCGGGCGCCTCGTCGACCAGAATGGGCGGCTCGAAGTGGATCGCGTCGTCCGCCAAGTGCAGATACAGCCTCCCCGCGCCGCCACCGGCACACTAACTGGTCACCATGTACTTGGCCAGCGCCCGGTTCCAGGCCGCATCGGCATGCAGATCGATCGGATGTCCCTCGCCTAAATCCGGTTGCGCGAGTACGGCGGCCCCGTACCCAGTCAAACCGTCCTGTGTCCAATCACCGTCACTGAACTTCCGCCACGGGGTCACCAAGCCGCGGCGGGCTGCCTGCAGCACGTCGGCAACCGGCGCACGGGCGACCGCCGCGCGCCGCCCGGAGGGGCCTTGATCATTGAAGGAGACGTGGAAGTAGTCGCCCACCACCAGCAAGGGCGCACCTCCCACGTTGCCGTGCGCATCTTGAGGACGAACGATCTCACCGCAATAGACCCAGCGTTCTCCACCATCTTGGGAAAACACAAGCCCGAGCGCGTACTCCTCACCGTGGTTCGCAGCCGGTTCACCCGAATGGAGTTCAACGTGTACGACTCCCAACAGGTTGCCGTCCGGTGCGCGGTGGATATTGACAAGCCACAAGCCTGCACGGGGACCGACCGTCACCTTCGCAGGACACGGCGATACCGTTTTGGGCTCAGATTCGGCAGCATGAGCGTCGAACACGGCGAGGACGGTCAACGGCACTTCCGCAATCGCGACCGATGACGAGTCGATGGGTGCAGTCCCGGGCCCTTCGCAGCACAGAAGGCCGTGCGGCCGTCGATCACCGGCAGGTCAGAACCGCGGCGGCCTCGGAGGCTTTGCCGCTGATGACGCGGGGCGGTGTTTAGGGGTAGTCGAAGGGAACAGTTCGCTGAGTCTTCGGCGTCTCATTTGCGAGCGAGATCACCTGATTTGGCATGAGGGAGAGCGTCCATGTTTGTGAGCCCCGGGTGATGACGGTATCAGGATTTTGGATCTCGGGCTGAATGCCGACGACTTCGATGATCGTGCCTTTGAGGTCGGTCACGACGCGTGCTCCGGGAGAGCAAGAAAACAACTCGCTCTCATTGAGCCGGGCACGCATTTGTCCGCCCTTACAGTCGAGCGCGAAGGTCTGCTCACCCCAGCGTTGCGTGTAGCTGAAGTCGCCCCCGCTACCACGCAAGGCCGACCACCAGACGCGATCAGCCTCCACGTCGAGGTGGACGCCGTGCATCCGGGAGATGTACTCCAACGCGGCGAGGCTCATCGGGCCGTAGCCGTCAGGTTTCGGGCCGGACGGTGCACCCGTGACGGCATCGAGTTGCTGTGGGAACGTGCAACCGTTGCGTATGAGCACCGGGAGGAGCTTTTGGCCGACGAGCGACACCTCGGCGTAGTGCCCGTAGTTTTCGAGCGCCCGAATGGCCCGCTGAAAGGTGAGCCCCTGCGGTTGGCCGCTCCAGTCGTTGCCCCCCACGCTGTGAAACAGCGGATCGTTCGCGGCGATGGAGACCAGCGGCACCGGTGTCCAGAACTCCGCCGGATTGAGCAGATGCCGCCGGATGAACACATCGGCCATTTCCTGCGTGAAGACGCCATACCACATGCAGCGGAGATTGTTGTGCACCAGTTCTTCCAGGCGCTTGCCGTTGCGATCGCGGTCGAAGCAGGCAGAGCGTGCCGGATCCCACAAGCCTTTGACGAGCCGCTGCCGGACGTCCTCGGCCTGCTTCTGCCAATGAGCCTCGCGACCGTTGTCCAGTTCACGCGCGATCTTCGCCAGGACGGCCCGGCCCTGGTAGCTGTAGGCCATCACGTCCATCGAGGCGAATGGCACCATCACCTGCTCGCGGGTGGGAGGCGTCAGCTTGCCCAAATGATGCTCAAGCCAGTAGTTGGAAAAGTTTTCCGGTTTCTGCGGGTCCGGCAACTTGTCGCCCGTGGGTGGATATTCGAAGGGCCAGCGGGACGGAGCGTGGCGTGTGAGCAACCGCGTGCTGCCGTCCTCGCCTGTGTCCCATACGCACCACGTTTCCAGAATGCCGTCGCCGTTCGAGTCACGCGTCCGCCAGAGATAGGCGTCGTGTCTTTCCAGCGCGTCGTAGAGTCGCGTGAGGTAACCGCGGTCCTTCCCCGCCCAGAAATACATCCGCCATGCCGGTTCGGGGAAGCAGTAGCCCTGAAACATCTCGAAGTCCGCGAGAATGTCCTGCTCCGGCATCCAGATCATGCCTTCCGGCGGTTGCCGGTCAAACCCGCTCCTCCGCGCGGTCTCCCCGGAGATGACCATACCCGGCAGACGTCCGTCGGCGCGTTGCGCCTGCATGAAGAGCTTCTGGTTGTTGAGAGCCAGTTCGAGATCGCGCTTGGCATACATCTCGCCACCCATCGGCTGTGTTTCCAGCCACGCATTCGAATAGCCGCCCCCCTCGACCAACACCTTCATCGTCGGCGTGAACTGGACGATGTTCTCCGCCACCTTCGACTCTGCGGCATCGTAGAGCCGTTGCAAATCCGCGTCGGTCGTTCGGAAGGAAACGCCCGTTTTTTCCGCGGCCTGCAGCGCGGCGAGCGGCGCGAGCAGCAATACGGTGAGGAACGTGAGGACGGGGTTCATGTGGCTGATTTGGTTTGGGTGTTTCGTGTTCGGCGTGATCCGCACGGCCAGCGACGTACGCGTCGCAGTGCCCGAAGAGTGAAAAGTGAACCCCTTGGCTCAAGCCCCGCTCCCACGACACCTCGCGGATTGCCTGGGCGAGACTGCTAGAGCGGGTGGGGGAAGCGTTTCCAATGCAGTGCCCGGGGTGTGGCGGCGATGTTCGGCTGATCGCGTTCACGCGGCTCACGGAGCAGCAGATCCTCGAGCATCTCTCCAGCTGCTACAGCAACCGGGAGATCGCCGACACCTTTGCCATCAGCGTGCCCACCGTCCGCTCCCACCTGCGGAGCATCTCCACCAAGCTCCACGTCCGGTCACGGACGCAAGCGGC
The DNA here is from genome assembly GCA_037133115.1 of Planctomycetota bacterium. Lineage (GTDB taxonomy): Bacteria > Planctomycetota > Planctomycetia > Pirellulales > UBA1268 > QWPN01. Next base: position 26,038 of record JBAXOU010000016.1, read on the forward strand.
CCTGAAAATCCGTGGACCGGTAGGGCGACGCTGGTGTTTTGACGACGCTCCGCCTCAATGCGAAGAATGGGAATCGTTGCAGAACAATTCCGCAGTCGCAAACGGTATTGCCCAACGTCTTGGGGTCTAGCGACGGCGGCATCGCAAAGCCGTCATCGCCCCAAGCCCGCAAAGCAGCATCACATACGTCGTGGGCTCAGGGACAACCTCGACCTTTACATAGTCTACATAGGCAGGGAACGTGTCCGTGCCCAAAGTCTGCCCTTGAAACTGCAAGGCGAAATTACTGAAGCCACTCAGCGGAGTCGCGCTCGCATCGAAGTTGTTCAAGAGTGTGGACGAGCTGGTTCCATTCGTGGCGAGGATCGACAGCGTTTTGGCGGAAGCAGAGTAAGTGTATTGAAATGTCGTCGGCAGAGATGCGTCAAAATTGAGAGCAGGGTTGGTCAGTGCTGCGTTGTAAATTAGTCCCTGGGCACCTTGACCTGTAAGAATCTGAATGGCTGGAGTGGGCGAGTTCAATCCCGTGTAATAGATCCAATCATATCCGGAGTTCTGCACATATTGGTCTGCATTGGGGGTGAACCCGAATCCGGTAAAAATTGGTCCAGAGGGGCGAACCGTGATGGTAAGCGAGAGGGTGTCGGAAACCGTCAATGTGGGAAGCGCAAAGGTCGCTGCGTGGTAGTCGACAGGTGTGTTTGAGTTGATCGTAATTTGACCGCTGCCGACCTGAAACGCGCCGTCAGTGTTCGTCCAGTTGCCAAAACCGGAAGCAGTGGTGCGACCGTTCAATGGCCCGGGGTCGGCACTGAAGGTGTCCTCATAGATAAGTGCACCATACACGTTGCCTGAGTCGCGGAACGAAAGCGCGGCAAGAACAACCAAGCCGACACGGAGCGCGACAGCCGAAACCTTTAGAAATGCATGGGTCGTTTTCATGTGAGTCCCCCTTTGAAAACCGGTCGCTGAGTTCGATTGCCTTTATTTAGACAGTGAAACGCCCAACTGGTCCCGCGTCAACCAACAAAGGGAAAACGTAACCTTTTGCTTCGGGATCGTAACGGGCCGTTCGGCTCCGCCCCCGGCGAGCCTGGCCTGATCGAGCTTTTCACAAGTGCCGGCCGCTCAACGCGCCTTGAACTGCCAGACCCCGGATCTCTACAGTTTGCCAGGGGATTCGCCGTGGCAAAAACGCAGCCGAAGGCATGACCATGATCGTTGAGCAATGCCCCTCTCCGCATCCGTGCGATCGGAGAACCCTCCGCCCGAACACCCGGCTGCGCTCGCCAGGCGGTTTTACGCTCGTAGAACTGCTCGTCGTGATCGCGATCATCGGCACGCTCATCGGCCTCTTGCTGCCGGCGGTGCAGTCGGCCCGCGAGTCGGCCCGCCGGAGCGG
>JBAXOU010000017.1:0-27318 GCA_037133115.1 Planctomycetota bacterium
GTGTGCCGGCTCCCATGCGATGCCGGATAAACCTCACGGACGCCGAAACACGGTGCCGTGCCCCGTCGCCTCGAAGCCGAGCTTGAAAAACAGCTTGATCGCCGCTTCATGGGCCTCCGACACGTGCGTCTCCGCCAGCGCCACGCCCTCCTGGGCGAGGTCGTGCAGGGCCTCTGCGAGCAGATACTTGGCATATCCCTGTCGCCGCTGGCCGCCGTCCACATCCACCCGCATCAGGCCGGTGGCGTGCACGCCCCAGGCCGTCGCGAGCGGCTGCATGTCCCAAAACGTCCCGCTGCCAAGCAACATCTCAGCCTCGTCGCGGAGTTCGTATCGGCGCATCGCGATCCCCGTGGTGGTGGCCGCCTCCCACCAGGTGCGTCGCGCCGGCTCGTCGATCACGCGAAGCGTGGTGGCCCGCCGCAGCGCCATCTGCTGACGACTCACCGGAGGCCGAAACCCGGCGAGCGACCGGCGCATGACGGCGATCCGCTCGGCTTCCAGGTAGCCGGCGCGGTGAAACACCGCCTGCATGGCAGGCGTCGAATCAAGAATGCCAGGGAGGTCGGATCCGCCGTAGAGCCCGAGGTAGAAGCCGCCGAGCTGTGGCGTGCCGCCGCCCATGATCGTCTGCGCGCCGCGGTGGCGGAGATAGTCCTCGCAGGCGGCCAGCAGACCGTCGGCAATGGCGTCGTGCTGCTCGTGAGGCACCACCACAATGAGCATGGTGGTGCCGATCGCAGCGTCGATCGCCGTGTGCTCCGCGTTTGGGCCGAACGCTGCGTGCGCGAAGCCCACGACGCGATCCCCGTCCACTGCGACAAGCAGGCCCGCGCGGTCGAAGTAGGGCTTCGAGAAGACGCAGGCCTCGAGCCAGGCCGACGTCATCGGCTGGAATCCGCAGGGCCCCAGTTCCGCTGTCCGCCAGACATCGGCGAGTCGCGGCGGATCATCGTTGCGAAAGCAGCGGTACTCGGTCATCGGGTCGGTTCCGAAGAGCCCACACCGCTGCTGAACCGAATCTCGATCTTCCCCTCGCGCTCGCGAACGTCGTGCACGGCCTGACGCACGGTCGCCGACACCCGATGCCGCCCCGTGGCCACGTCGAACTGCCAGCCGTGCCAGGGGCACGTGAGCACCGTGCCGCAGAGTTCACCCGTGCCGAGGGGGCCTCCCTGGTGCGGACAGAGCCCGTCGATCGCGTGCAGCGTGCCATCCACGTTGGCAATCGCCACCATTCGTCCGTCCGCGACCCGCTCGATGCTCGTGCCCGGCGGACACTCCGACGCCTCGGCGATCGGGATCCAGTCGGGCATGGGAGGGCTTCACTCAGGCGGGAAATGCCTCCGCCTATCAGGCGGCGGGGCGTGGCTTCGCCTTTTTAGCCTTTCCTGGCTTGCCCCGCCATCGCCGGTGCACCCACCAGTATTGGGCGGGCTCGCGGCGGACGGCCCCCTCCAAGAGCGACGTGTACCACTGCGAGAGGCTCGTCAGGTCGCTCGTCTCCGGGCCGCCCGCGGCGGGATCGGCGATCCCCTCGACGCGGAGATCGTAGTCGAAGAGGCCGTGCCGCCGGGTCGCGGAGCAGACCATCACCGGGGCCGACGCCGACAGCGAAAACACCCCAATCGCCTTGTGGACGCTCGCCGGCCGGCCGAAGAACTCGACCCAGCAGCCCCGGGGGCCCGCGGCCTGATCGCCAAGCAGACCGATGGCGCCATGTTCGTCGAGCACCTGCGCCACGTCGGGCGCGCTCCCCTTCTTGGGCAGGATCCGCTGCCCCCGCGACTCACGGAACTTGGTCACGAACCTATCAAGCAGCGGATTGTCGAGTTCGCGGGCAACCGAGAAGATCCGTAGACCAAAGAGGCCGAAGAGGTAGGCGGCCAACTCGAAGTTGCCATAGTGGCCCGAGAGAATCACCTTGGGCCGATCGAGCCAGAGCGTGCGGACGATCTCCTCCATGCCGTGGATCCGGAGATGCTTTCGCCAGGTGGTCTTGTGGATCACCCGGTTGGCGTGCGCGATCTCCACCACCATCAGCAGCAGATGCTCCCACATCGCCTGAGCTGTCTCCCGCTGGCGTTCGGGGGTCATGTCGGGGAAGGCCATGCGGAGGTTGTCGCGAACCACCGCGCGGCGGATTCGCAGCCGGTTGGCCAACACCCCGGAGAGCCCGCGTGCCCAGCGTTCGCACAGGGGCCGCGGGAGCGCCTCGACAACGCAGATCGCCACCCGGACGGCCCCGTAGACGAGGGCGTCAAGACAGCGCGTGGCGAGGGTTCGGCGGGGCACGATGCGTCGTCCGTGACGGCTGCGGGTCGTCGGCCCGGATCCTCCCAGGCCAGCGGTTAGTGTCGCGAAGCCGGCCCCCCCAGGCCAGATCGGTTTGGCGGCCGGAAGCCGATATTCAAGCCTCAGCGGCCGCTACGAATCAGCCCGGCGCCGGCCCCGGGCCAGGCTGGGCGAGCAGGAGAAACACGCTCACCGCGTTGAACATGGCGTGCAGGAGGACGCTGGGCACGATCGATCCGGTCCGCTCGGCGATGAGCCCTAGCACCAGCGCCAGGGGAAACAGCGGCAGAAACGCCAGCCCCTGGCCGGCGTGCGCCGCCGCGAAGGCGATCGCCGACAGCGCCACCGCCACACCCGCCTCATCGGCGAAGTGCTTCTCGAGCCAGCCCTGCAGCACCTTGCGGAAGAAAAACTCCTCGGTGAGTGGGGCGACGAAGACCGCCGAGATCACCACGAGTGCCGCCGCCGCAAGGCCGTGGTTGGAGTCGAGGAAATCCACGATCGGATGCTCGTACTGCATGAGGGCATTGAGCGCCGCCGCCAGCATCAGGAGCGGAAACACCACCAACCCCAGCGCTCGGCCGGCGATCGCCACGTCATCCCGCAGCCGCCCACCGGGAAACCCCAGGGCCGGCCAGTCGGCCCCCCGAAATCGAAGCCACGCGATGGCGGCCAGCATCGTTCCCAGCGACAGCACCACGTTGCCGACGAGCCGATCGACCAGCGGCCTCGGCTCGGGAGATGCACTCGCCATGAGCGTCGCCCCCATCAGATACCCGACCACCACGAGGGCCACGTCGCTCGCCTCCCACGGCACGCGGGCATGGGGCCGCTCCGCCACGAGCGGCTCACCGCGCGCGAGCCGCCGCCGCACGAACGCGGCCGATGAGATGAAGCCCGCCAGTGCCGCGGTCAGCACCAGCATCTGCGGCCAGGCGTCTTGCAGCGCCGGAGCGGCGACGTCGCTCATCGCCGCACCAGCACGCGGGCGGCAACGAGATACTCGATCCCCGACCAGATCGTGGCGACAACCGCCGCCCACGACACCCAGCCGGCCAGCCTGTCGATGCCGACTCCGCCCGCCTCGAGCCCGGGCCACGCCCGGCCCGCGAGCACGAGGCCGATCGCCAGGCACTGGAGCACCATCTTCAGCTTGCCCGAGAGCGCCGCCGAGAAGTCATGGCCCGCTTTTTCCATTTCGGCCCGGATCGCGGTGACCACGAGTTCACGGACGGTCACAACCACGGCCATCCACGGGGCGATGGCCGTCCCTGCGGCGGCGAGGAGCACGTAGGCTCCGCAGACGATCACCTTGTCGACGAGCGGATCGAAGATCCGCCCCAGGCGGCTCACCTGGTTGAACCGGCGGGCATACCAGCCATCGACCCAATCGGTCGAAGCGGCGATCGCGAACAGCCAAAACGCCGCGACCGGGTGGCCGCGCTCCACCGCCACAAAAAACACGATCGCGAGCACGAGTCTGGCGAGCGAGAGCAGGTTCGGCACGGTGAGAACCCGGTCGCTGGCCACGCGTCACCCCTCCACAGGCACGGCCGCCAGGTCGTAGCCGCTCGCGGCCACGACTTCGACCGGAAGGATGCGGCCTGTGAGCGGGGCCTTGGGCGAGCTGCCCGGAGCCGTGAGGTAAACCACGCAGTCGATGTCGGGGGCGTCGGACGTCGACCTGGCCAGCCAGACGTCGTCCCGCTCGCCGCTCGGCCCGTCCACGATCACATCGAGCACCCGCCCCACTTGCCGCCGGGCGTGGTCGTGGGCGATTCCCTGCTGGATGGCCATCAGTTCGTCGCGGCGGGCGGCCTTCTCCTCCTCGGCGAGATGGCCGTCGAGTTTCGCGGCGGGCGTGTCGGGCTCCAGCGAGTAGGTGAACACACCCACCCGCTCGAACTTCCAGCGGCGGACGAAGTCGACCATCTCCAGAAACTGCCCGCGGGTCTCGCCGGGAAAACCGGTGATGAAGGTCGTTCGCAGCACGAGGTCGGGGATTCGCTCGCGGAGTTTGCCCAGCAACTCCTCGGTTGCCGCGCGGTTCGTGCGGCGCTGCATCCGCTTCAGCACCGCGTCGCTGGCGTGCTGGAGCGGCATGTCGAGGTAGGGCAGAATCTTCGGGCTCGTGGCGATCTTCTCGATCAGCCGGTCGGTGAAGAAGATCGGGTAGAGATACATCAGGCGGATCCACTGGATCCCCTCGACCTTCTCCAGTTCGTCGAGCAGTTCCACGAGTCGCGGCTCGCCATAGAGGTCCATTCCGTAGTAGGTCGTGTCTTGGGCGACGACCACGAGCTCCTTCACGCCGTCGGCGGCAAGTTCGCGGGCCTCGCGGACGACCTCCTCGATCGGCTTCGTGGCGTGCTTGCCGCGCATCTTCGGGATCGCGCAGAACGTGCAGGTGCGGTCGCAGCCCTCGGAGATCTTGAGATAGGCCATGTGCCGGGGCGTGACCCGCATGCGGCCTGAGTCGTCGAGGGCCCGTGCGGGCGCGGGCCGGAAGATGCTCCGCTGGTCGCCGAGGCCGCCGATCAGCCGCTCTGCCGTCTTCGCGATCTCGTCCCGCGAGAATACGCCGATGACCGCGTCGAGGCCGGGTAGTTCCTGAAGCAGCCCCTCCTTCTGCCGTTCGGCGAGGCATCCCGACACGATCACGCCCCGGGTGCCGCCCTGCTTCTTGAGGTCGAGCATCTCGTGGATCGCGGAGTACGACTCGGCCCGCGAGGCGTCAATGAACGCGCACGTGTTGACGATCACGAGGTCGGATCCGACCGGATCGGCCACGAGCTGCCAGCCGTCGTCGCGGAGCAGCCCGAGCATCCGTTCGCCGTCGACGAGGTTTTTGGGGCAGCCGAGGCTGACCATGGCGAACGTGCCCCGGCAGGTGGCGGGATCGACGGGCAACACCGCCGGCAGCGGGCTCCCGTCGACGCCGCAGGATCCCCCGGCGGCATCGATGATCGGCAGACGGTGCATGGTTAGGCACGCTCCGCGATGATTTTGTCGAGTTCCTCGCGGAGCCGCGGGAGGATGGCGTCGTAGGCGAAGGCACCGAGTTCGGTGCTCCGCTTTTTGAGGTTCACGTGCGTCGGGCCGCACCAGAGGCCGAGGTCGGCATCGTCGGTTTCGCCCGGCCCGTTCACGCGGCAGCCCATCACCGCGATCGTGATCGCGTGGTCCTTGGCGTAGGTCGTCATTTCCTTGACATGCTTCGCCAGTTCGATGAAGGCCTCGTTCTCCACCCGCGAGCAGCTTGGGCAGGAGATGATGTTGAGCGACGCAAGCCCGTAGTCCACCACGCTCCGCACGCGCCCCGCCGCGATGTCAGCGAGGATGGCGTTGGCAGCGGAGATCTCCTGCGGCTTGTCGGAGTTGGGCACGGTGAGCGACACGCGGACGGTGTCGCCGATGCCCCGCGAGATCAGCTGCTCGAAGGCGATCCGCGTTTTGATGATCCCGTCGGGCGGCATCCCGGCCTCGGTCACGCCGAGGTGGAGCGGCACGTCGGGACGCAGTTCGGCGAACCGCCGGTTCACCTCGATCACCTTCTGCGGATCGGAGTCCTTCAGCGAGACGGCGTAGCGGGTGAAGCCGAGCGAGTCGAGCAGTTCGCAGTGTTCCATGGCACTGGCCAGCATCGGCCCGATCGAGTCATGCTCCGCAAACTGCTCCTTCTTCGCCGGATCCACGCTGCCGCAGTTGACGCCCACGCGGAGGGCGCAGTCGTGGTCGGCCGCCACGCCCGCGATGAACTTGACCTTCTCCTGCCAGGGCTTCGTCGGCTCATGGTGATACAGGTGGCCGGGGTTGTAGCGAAGCTTGTGCACGTGCGGGGCCACGTCGAGGGCGAGCCGGTAGTTTTCCTGGAGGTCGATCGCGAGGTTGGCGGCCGTGCCGGCGCGGATCGCCTCGAGGGCCGCGGCGTCTTTCTTGGAGTCGACGGCGATCCGCACCACGCCGGCGCCGGCCGCATGGAGGGCGTTGGCCTGGCCGACGGTGGCCGCCACATCCTGGGTGTGGGTGGCGGTCATGCTCTGCGCGGCGATCGGGTGCCCGGCCCCGATCGTGATGCTGCCGATCCGCACGGCCCGCGTGGGATTTCGCTTCAGTTCGACCACGATCGCTCCTCGCGGCACAATCATTCCGCCGGCAGGCCAACTCTGGCTCCGGGACACACAAAACGATAGCAGACGCCTCCTCGCAGGCGAACCTCGCATGCGATACGCACCCCGTCTTCATATCGTCCTCCACGAGCCCGAAATCCCCCCGAATGCTGGAAATGTGGGCCGGACCTGCGTGGCGATCGCGGCGAAGATGTGGCTCGTCCGCCCCCTTGGCTTCCAGATCGACGACTACTACCTCCGCCGGGCCGGCCTCGACTACTGGGACGAACTCGAGTGGGAAGTGGCCGACTCCTGGCCGGATCTCGTGGAGCGGCTGGCCTCGGCTGGGGCCGGGGGCATGTGGATGTTTTCAGCCCGGGCCACGCGGTCCTACACGTCCGTCGCCTACCAGCCGGGCGATGTGCTCGTGTTTGGCAAGGAGTCGGCGGGCCTACCGCCGGAGATCACCGGAGGCGCCCCCGACCGGCTGCTGACGATTCCCTCGCGGCCACAGGTGCGAAGCCTCAATCTCTCCAACTGCGCCGCGATCGTCGCCTACGAGGCACTCCGCCAGTGGGATGCGACTGCCTGACCACTGCGGAAGCAGTTTCGTGAAGCCCGCCGCACCCGATCTCGCCGCGATGAATGCCGCCGCCGCCTGGGCATGGCTCGCGGGCGAACTCACGGCCGCCGTCGGCTCGGCAAGGCACGGGCTCCACCTGCTCACGGTGGCGAACGTCGGCGCCGACGGGCAGCCCGATGCCCGCACGGTGGTCCTCCGCCACGTCGATCCACTCCGCCGCGAGATCCGCTTTCACTCCGACATCCGCAGCCCGAAGGTGCAGGCACTCCACACGTCGCCCCGGGTCGCCCTCCACTGGTACGACCCGGCCCTGCGCGTCCAGGTGCGGGTCGCCGCGGTGGCGGCAATCCACCACGGCGACACCGTGGCCACGGCGGCATGGACCGCGTCGCAGACGATGAGCCGGGCGATCTACACCACCACCGTCGCCCCCGGAGATGCTCTCGACGCGTTTCCGGAGGGGCCGGCCGCTCCTGCTGCAGACGACGACACGGGGCTCGGCCGATTCGTCGTGGTTGCGTGCCGGTTTGACACTGTCGAGCTGCTCTCGCTCCACGCCGCGGGCCACCAGCGGGTGCGACTCCACCTCGACTGCAATCCCGTCACCTGGACGGTACTCGCCCCGTAGCCGCACGCACGTCGATGCCTGCGGCTGCAAGTGCGGCTCGAATCGCGATGGCGATCTGGATCGCCCGCGGACCATCGCCGTGGATGCAGAGCGTGTCGGCCTCGACGCGAATCTCAGCACCGTCGACCGTGCACACACCCCCCTCCGCCGCAAGCCGCACGGCTTGTGCCACGGCCTCCGCGGGATCGTCGATCGTCGCCCCGGCTGCAGACCTTGGCGACAGCCGGCCGTCGGTCAGATAGCGACGGTCGATAAAGGCTTCTTTCGCGATGGCAAGCCCCCGGCCGCGGGCCACTGTCGCAAAGTGGCTGCCCGCCTGTGCGTAGACCACGAGCTGCGGCCAGTGGGCCGCGAGCATCGTCGCGACCGCCTCGGCCAGCGGTGCCTCGCGGCCCACCTGGTGATAGAGGCCGCCGTGCAGCTTCACATGATGGATCGCTGCCCCGGCGACGGTCGCGACCGCCGCGATCTGCGCGTCGATGGTCTCCGCGCATTCCGCGGGACTGATCGCGATCTCGCGGCGGCCATAATGAGCGCGGTCGGCATGGCCGGGATGGGCCCCGACTGCCACGCCGTGCTGCAGCGCCAGCCGCACGGTGGCGGCCATCAGGTCGCTGCTGCCGGCATGCAGTCCGCAGCAGACGTTGGCCGAGGTGACCAGCGGCATCAACGCGGCGTCGTGCGCAGCCCCCTCGCCGAGGTCGCAGTTGAGGTCGATCGTCGCGCGATGCAGGCTCACGTCGCAACTCCCCGGCCATCATCGGTGTCGCGCAGCGCCCGGTGTGCTTCGTCGATCGTCGCCTCCCGCCAGTGGACCGCGTCGCCGGGCCGCAGCTGCGCCACGAGCGGCAGGTCGGCGGCGATCACGTGGCCGATGACGGGGTATCCGCCGATCGTCTGGGCATCGCAGAGCAGCACGATCGGTTTGCCGTCCGGCGGAAGCTGCACGGTGCCGGGGAGGACGGCCACCGACGGAAGCGACCCGGCCGTATCGCCGCCGCCGAGCGGTGGGCCGTCGAGCCTCACGCCCATCCGATCGGAGCGGCTGCTGGTGGTGTGCGTGGTCGACCAAAGCGACTCGCCCGCAGAGGCAAACTGCTCGCCGGGGATCATTCGCAGCGTGATGCCCGCGCCCGATGGCCGAACGAGCGACGGCCGCCCATCCGCGTCGCTTCGAGAAGTCTTGCCATGAGCCCCGCCAACGGGCAGCGCATCTCCTGCCGCGAGCGGCAGGCCGCGAAGCCCGCCCAGTCTTGCCGGTGAAAAGGTGCTGCGGCTGCCGAGCACTTCCAGTACGTCGATCCCACCAGCCACGGCGAAATAGCCGCGGCAGCCCGCGGTCGCGTGGCCGAGAGACAGCGTCTCGCCGGCGCACACGGGCATGGCAGCGGCCGACGGCATCCCCGGAAACACTGCCCCCGCGAGAGCGACCACCGCATCCCGCTCGAAGCGCAGGTCGGGTCCGAGCAGAGTGATCTCGAGCCCAGCGGCTGACGCGGGATTGCCCACGAGTCGGTTCGCCAACCGCAGCGACACGGGATCGGCGGCTCCGGAGAGCGGCACGCCGGCGGCGCGATGGCCCGGCCTGCCGAGATCCTGGATGGTGGTGAACAGGCCGGGCTTGACCACCGTAATCGTTGCGTCATCAATCGCGGCGTGGCGTAGCGCCGCCACCTCGCAGCCGCGCCATCGCTCGAACTCGTCGTGGTCGATGGCGACGAACCGCACCCGATCGCCGACGGCGAGAAGCGCCGGCCGGGGCCGCGACGCGTCGAAGAGCCGCGTCGGTGTGGCGCCGACGAGGTTCCAGCCTCCGGGGCTCGCGCATGGATAGGCGCCCGTCTGCCCGCCCCCGATGCCGACCGATCCCGCGGGCACCACCCGCCGCGGCGTCGACCGGCGAGGCGTGGTGAGCCTCGCGGGCAATCCCGTGAAGTAGCCGAAGCCCGGCAGGAAGCCGATCGCCTCAACCAGGTAGTCGGGCTCGGTGTGCAGGGCCACGAATTGGTCGCTGTCGATACCGTGGTAGGTGCACACCTCGTCGAGATCGGGCCCGAGGTTGCCGCCGTAGCACACCGGGATCTCGTGCCGCGCATCGTCGCCTGCCGCAACGGCTCCCACACCGGCCGCCTCGATCGACTCGACGCGTGCCCGGAGCGATGCGTGGCTGGAACTTCGCAGCGGGTCGTAGACGACGGTCACTCGCCCCGGCGAAGGCACCACGTCGGTCACGCCGGGCAGATCCGCCTCACGGATCGCCTCCGCGAGGCCCCGCACGGCCACCATCCGGGATGCCGCATCGGCGGCTTCAACCACCACCGCCACGGCCCGGTCACCGACATCGATCAGGGCCATTGGCTCGCTCCCAGCACCGTCGTGCGTCAAAGCCCAACGCGGTACGGCGTGGGGCGAACCACCAACAGCCGTCGTGTCCAGCGTGGTTCATGCCAGTGGCTTACGGCACGTCGCCAAGGGCGAGCGCGGCAAACGAGGCGAGCCAGTGCTCTCCGACATAGTCGCCACCCACCGTCCACGGAAGTCCGGCTGCACGATGCCGCGACGCAGCTTCTCGCAACGCCTGCCGCCGAGCATGACCTGCGGGCAGAGCCTCCGCAATCCTCGCCAGCATCCATGCCCGCGACAGCGAAAGCCCGTCGAGGTGCGCGATCTGTGGATCGCGCCGATCGCCCACGATTGGCGGCGCCGCGAGCGGCCCCAGGCCCGCGGCGAAAAACTGGTCGTGCCACGTCGCAAAGGCCCCGGCCCCGGCGGCCAGCCTCATCGCCGCCGCCTCGGCGAGGCATGGAGACAGGAAGTCGGTCAGCGACGGCTCGTAGTCGGTCGGGGCGTCTCGGTCGTCGCCATACCACCGTCGGATCGCGGCGTTGACCGCGTGCGCCAGCGCGGCATCGTGGCGGACGGTCGCGTAGTCGTGGGCCAGGAGGCAAGCGAATGCGGTGTTGGCGTGCGTGCCGGCCCGAATCGGATAGGCCGCCGACGCGATGAACGAGGCCAGCCGCGTCGCCAACTCCCGGGCCAGCGGATCGACCGCCGCGGCCCAGGCACCGGCACGGGCATCGGACGCCGTCAGCCGCTCCAGTTCCGCCCGCAGCTCCAGCAGCCACGCCCAGCCATAGGGCCGCTCAAACGTCAGGCCTGCCGGTGATTGCAGGTAACGAAGTTCCACCGACATCACCGGCTCGACAAGCCGAGTGTCGAGCAGGGCCGCGATCTCGGCGGCCTCGGCCACCTGCGGCTGCAGCCGCAGAACCCTGACCAGCAGCCAGTGCATGTGCACCGCGGAATGCCAGTCGTAGGAACCGAAGAACGCCGGATGCAAAACCGCATGCTCGGCGGCCCAAGGCTCCGGCCCCGACACGATCAAGTGGTCAAGCTTGTGCGGGAAGGCCCGAGAGACGTTAGCAAGCGCCACCCGGGCAAACGCGCCGGCCAAGGACACATTGAGGCTCATACCGCCTCCTCCGAAGCCAGCCGCCCTACCAGCGGTTTGCTTAGCGGTAGCCGCTCTCGCTGTAGTCGCGGACCCGCTCCGCGGCCTTGTAGGCCTCGGTGCTCAGGTCGCGGCCCACGGCGGTCGCGCGATCGCGGTTTACGTTGACCGACGGCATGCCACCGCTGAACGTGATCGTGATGATTCCGCTCGCGATCAGGAAGGGCACTGCGATCAAGAGAAGCTTGGAGCCCCACTTGGATCCCGCCACCTTCTGCACCGGAGTCGGGAGGCCCATGGTGGCCATCCCAACGATTTGCTGGGACATCGAGGACTTGGAACTCTTGCGCTTCTTCGTGGCCATCGTGGAATGCTCCTGGAGTGCACCACAAGCATCGGCCACGGGGCCCACATTGGTTCAGCGGCCGTCATCCCCCGCATAGCGATGCCGCGAGCGGCAAGGTCTTCCTAGACACCGCAGTGCAGAGCCCGCAGCACCGCGCCCGATCATCTTGCCCCGCTCGCCGCCGTTGCCGCGGCGCCGTAGATCGGCAGATGGCGATAGTAAACCTCGAGCATATAGGTGCAGAAGCAGGTGGTGAACAGCCGGCCGCCGATATGGCCCCATTTGTCGAGCGATGGATCCCATGAGCCAGTCTCCGGCCCCTTCTGCACCTGCGTGGCGGGCAGCACCTCCTTCATGCGGTCGTTCCACCGCCGCCAGGCGTCGCCGCCGAGATGGTGCGCCACCTGGGTGACGTAGTACCAGGCATAGACATCCTTGTCGTTCTCCCAGTCGATGGGCTGCGGCCCGATCAGCATCTCGATCCCCGCGATCAGTCGCGGATCATCGCGGCGCCAGCCGAGGTACTGCCGGCAGAGCAGGCCCTCCGCCGAAATCGCCGCGGTCACGGGCGACGCAGGCCGGCCGGGCACGTCGACGCGGTAGCCGTACCGAACGCCGTCGCTCACCGCCACGCTGTCGAGAAAGGCCGCGATTCCGGCGAGCGACGCGTCGGGCACGGGGAGCCCCGCCATCTCGCCACTCTTCATCGCCATCATGAACCAGCCGGTCACCGACATGTCGCCCGCGTGGCCTGGCTCGTATCGCCAGCCACCGTTCGGCCCCTGGGCCGCGACCGCATAGGCCAGCGATCGCCGCGCGGGCTCGGCGTGTTCCTCACGCTTTGTCATCCCGTAGAGTTCGCAGGCAGCGATCGTTGCCTGCGCGTGCGAGTAGAGCGCGTGATGCGTCGGTAACGGCGGGTGCACGTCGAACCGGCCATCGGCAAGTTGCGTGTTCGCGAGCGCCTTCCACGCCCGAGCAACCACCTTCCTGTATTGGCCTTCGTGGGTGGTGTTGCCTGCTCCCTGAAACGCCAGCAACGCCATGGCGGTGGCGGCGAGCCGGTTTTCCTGGGAGCCACCATCCACATAGGGCGCCTGGAGGCCCCACAGACCATCCTTCTTGTCTTGCTGCTTGGCGAGCCACGCAAGCGATTTTGCCACCGCCGCCTCCGTGGCGGTGGACCCGCCAAAGGCATCGACGAGCGCGGCGCGGCGGCCCAGTTCACGGCCGTTGAGCAGCGACCCGACGGCCGGCGCCACCGCTTCGGCGATCGCCGCCCCCGTCGCCTCCGTCGGCTCCGTCATCACTGGCGGCGCGGCGATCGGATCCTCTACCGGCGGTTCGTCCGACTTCGACGCCTCGGGCACGGGCTCCGGAACCGGCTCGGGCTCAGGCCTGATCTGCACGCCGTGGTCGGGCGACTCGATCACCTCCGTCGAGAGAAACGAGACGTCGAGAGCAACGTGGTTCTTGGGGCGAACCCGCACGAACCAGAGCGCCAGTGAGAGGAGCACGATCACGTGCAGCGACAGGCTGACGGTGAATGGCGGGCTGCGCCGAACGAACTCATCGAGACGTTCAGCGAACCCTCGGCCCGATTGGCCAGGCGCGTCGCGCTGGGCTTCGGTGGGCCGATCCTCGACAACCGGCATGCCTGGGGTGGGGGCGATGCGTTCAGCCGCCCGCTCGCCACCGGCATCGGCCCAGGGCAGCCCGCCCACTAGTGTGCGGCGATCTGCGGCGGACGAGGAGCCACGGGGAGGCGGTGGCGGCTGAAGATTCATCCGTGTGCCCTACAAAACCTACGGTTTCCGCCCGGAGTTCCACCCCGGGCTTCTTTTCGTGGATCGCCGGAGTATTATTCAGTGAAGTTGATCGGCCGAACACGTCAACCGACGCGATTCGGCTCGACCGCACACCTGTCGCGGGGTGGAGCAGCCCGGTAGCTCGCGAGGCTCATAACCTCGAGGTCGTAGGTTCGAATCCTACCCCCGCCACTTCTTCACGCCGGCACTGCCATCCATGGCCAGTGCCGGCTGTTTTTTGGCAGCATCCTGCCGCCATCACGCCCGCCGGGCCATCCATGGCCCCGGCGGGCTGATTTTTGCGCGGCCTCCTGCCGCGGTTGGGGCCGCCCGGCCGTCCATGGCCCCCTGCAGCCTTTTTCTTGCGCGGCCGCGAAGCGCCTGCGGCTCTACCCCGTTGATCGTTTGCTGGGCCTGCTGCACCAACCCATCCAGTTCTGGGCTGCTCCTGATGGTGAGCCGCCGGAACCGCTCGAAAAACTCGCGCAGGTTCTCGACGGCGGAGTCTCGAAAGACCTTGGGCTGGCCGTCATGGAGGCCCGTGAGTCGTTCAGCGAGGTGAGCCGTGAGCCACTGGAGTTCCGTGTGACCTGCCCCCTTCAACGTCGCCACTTTCTGAGAGTGAATCTCCGATAGGACAAGCCAAGGGAGGGCAAGAGATGCCACGAGGGAAGAAGTTCACGGCGGAGCAGATCATTGGGAAGCCCCGCGAGGCTGAGGTTGGGTTGGCTCAAGGGAAGATCGTGCCCGAGGTGCCTCCACGCCTTGCCCCCCTGGCGACCGGCATGAGAGAATGCTGCGATGACCGCAAGTTCTTCAACGTCTCCGCTTGCGTTGGCCGGCGGTGGAACCTCCACGCCCACCGGGTTGGTGCCAGCGCTCGCAGGACTCGTTGCCGGGCTTGTGATTGCGTTCACGGCCGCAACCTCGGGCCCGACATCGGCTGCCGATCTGGAATCGCGGCAATTGATCACGCGGATCGGGATGGGTTCCTGCGTTCGTCAGGACAGGCCGCAGCCGATCTGGGACGCGGTGGCCCGCTACCGTCCCGACGTGTTTTTGATGCTCGGCGACAATATCTACGGTGACACGGCAGACATGGAAATCCTCCGGCGGAAGTACGCCCTCCTCGCGGACAACAAGGGCTTCGCTGCCTTGAGGCGCACGGTCCCGATCATCGCGATCTGGGACGACCACGATTTCGGTGCCGACGACGCGGGGCGTGAATACCCGATGCGACGAGGGTCGCAGCAGGTGTTCCTTGATTTCTTCGGAGTACCGGCCGACTCGCCGCTGCGCAGGCAGGAGGGCATCTACCGTGCGGTCGTCGCGGGCCCCCCCGGCCGTCGCGTACAGTTCATTTGCCTCGACACACGCTACCATCGGTCGCCGCCGGCCGCGCTCCCCGCGGACGAGCGAAAGCTGCGCGGCGGTCGATATCGCCCAACCGACGACCCTTCGGCCACCGTGCTCGGTGCGGAGCAGATGGCATGGCTCCGACGAGTGCTCGAAGAGCCCGCCGAGGTGCGGATTGTGCTCTCGAGCATCCAGTTCGTCTTCACGGGACATCACTGGGAGCATTGGGGCAACTATCCCGTCGAGCGGTCTCGCATCCTTAAACTTATCCGCGACTCCGGAGCACGCGGCGTGATTTTCGTGAGCGGTGATCGACATGCTGCGGAGATCAGTCGGCTTCCGGCCGGACCGGATGCCGTCGCCTATCCGCTCTACGATCTCACCGCGAGCAGCCTCAATCAGGCCATGCCCACCGGGACGAGCCGTGACTCAAACCCCTTGCGGCTCGGGCCGCACCAGCGGGGCGTGAACTTCGGCACGATCGACATCGAGTGGTCGGATGGGGAGGGAGTGGAGTCAGCGGGCGTGAGCCTGACGCTGGCGATCCGCGACGTGGCGGGCGGCATTGTGCATGCGGAACACGTGTCGCTCGCAGACCTCACGCCGGCGGCCGCGGTGCCTTGATCCCGCCTTGTCGACCCCGCGTGCCTACCGAAAGCAACGACTCGCCCATGCAACTCCCCACGCCACATGCCGCGTTTGTGGGTGGAGTCTGGCCGGCCGTCCCGCAGACGCAGGCAGCGGCGTTGCTCGCCGTCATCGAGCAACTCTCCCGATCGCAGTATCTCGCCGAGGAGGCGCTTGCCGCCGCCCGGCGGCCGCAGGTCGAGGCTCTGATCGATCATGCTGTCGGCCAGATTCCCTTCTGGCGGGAGCGGGTTGCCATCGCTGGCCTCGACTCAGAGTCGCGGCGGCGGGACGCCCCCGATGCAGCGGAATGGAACAGACGCTGGGCAACGCTGCCAATCCTCACACGGGCCGACGTGCAATCGCTGGGAAATGCCCTTCACGCCCGCGCGTTGCCGGCCGGTCATGGGGGCGTCGCAGAGAGCGTGACCTCCGGATCCTCCGGGCGACCCGTGCGGATCATCCGTAGCACGCTCGACTACTTCTACTGGCAGGCCTTCCAACTCCGCGAGCACATCTGGCGGGCTCGGGATCTTTCGGGCAGTTTCCTGTCGATTCTCCGTAACGAACAGCGGACCGTGCTCGACGACACGGTCCATCTACAACGCACCAAGGACTGGGGAGCGCCGGTCGCCACGGTCTGGCCGACTGGCCCCAGCTATCTGCTCGACTATCGCGCACCCATCTCCGCCCTGATCGAGACGCTGCGCGAGGTCGCGCCGGACTATGTCTGCACGTTCCCCTCGTTACTGTTGGAGATCCTGCGACGCGCGCGACAGGAAAGGATTGCGCTCCCGGCCCTGAAGGAAGCCGTGGTGGTGGGCGAGGCGAGTCCGCCCGAACTCGCTGCACTCTGCCGCGAGGTCTGGAACGCCCCGCTCTCAAGCACTTACACCGCCGGCGAGGCGGGCGCTATCGCGTATCAGTGCCTGGAGGAGGGCCGCTGGCACATCCAGTCGGAGAAATCGATCGTCGAGGTGCTCGACGCCGCCGGCCGGCCGTGCGCCGCCGGCGAGACAGGAAACGTGGTCCTCACACCCCTGCACAACTTTGCCATGCCGCTGCTGCGATATGAAATCGGCGACCTCGCCACGGTGGGGGACGGTCGCTGCGGATGTGGCCGCCTGCTGCCGGTTCTGAAGGCCATCCCCGGCCGGGCCCGCGACCTGCTCATGCTGCCTTCAGGTGACCTCCGTCCGCCCTACTATGGCCACCGGGCCGTGATGCAGGTCGGGGCCATTCTCCAGCACCAGGTCGTGCAGACCGCCCTCGATCACGTCTGTTTTCGGCTGGTCGTGGCCCGTCCCCTGAGTCCCGTGGAGGAACAGCATGTGATCGCGGTCGCCACGGAGGCGCTCGGCGGCGGCCTGCGGGTGAGCCTTGAATACGTCCCCGAGATCGCCCGTGGCCCGCACGGGAAATTCGCCGAGTTTCAACGGCTCTTTTCACTGCCGCGCGATTGAGCCGCGATGGAGGGTCGCGGCACGGTCACCGTGCGGATGCCGCCGCCCGAAGATTTCTGAGTTTGCGGCCGATCAGCACTGCAGCCAGACCGCAGCCCAGCAGCACGGCCGCCGCGGGTTCGGGCAACGCGGTGAACACCAACTCCGTGCCCACGGGGAGCGTGAGCGACGGTTGGGGGCCTGGGTTGGGCTGCGCCAACGTGAATCGCAGACCCTTGATCTCGCGTGCCGAGAAATCGGTGAACGTATTGTTGGTGATCGAGGCAAGCGGCACCGTCTGGAAGAAATCGGAATTGAACGGGTCGAAGAACAGGTCCACGGTCGTGTCGTCCGAGCCTATTGCCTGAATCGTGAAAGATGGCCCCTCACCCGTGTACACCGAGCCGGCGCTGATCGACACGAGGTCGGTAGCGTCTGCGATTGGAGTGAAGAGCACGTCGTACGACAACGGCGTCGGGCCGTACTGCTGGGTCGTTGTCACGGTGACAGTCTCCGCCACGGCGGACCTCACGCCCGACTCGGAGACGGCCGCCAGCAATCCTGCCGCCCCCGTCAGGGCACGCTTCGCGTCCGGCTGCCCAGGGAGCAGATCAGCCAACTGCAGCGTCATGAAAACATCTCCTTGAAGAGGCGGCACCGAGACAAAGCGGTTTTGAGAAACGTGACTTCAGCAAGCAGGGAATCGAGATTCGACTCAACGAAGAACATGCAAGTCCCGTGCCAGTCACAGCAATTCTTCTGAAAAAAACGAATAACCAAGTATTTCGGCCTAGGAGATGATTTTTCGTTGGTCCGACTAACTTCCTCACGGCCATTGAAGCCGTGGGGGGTGGGGCGAATCGCTCCACCCCCTGGAGCGAATCGCTCCACCCACTGGGGCGAATCGGCCCACTTCTTCCTGCCCCAAGCGGAGTGAGTCGCTTCAGCTTTTGCCCGGTTTGGCTCGTTTTGCGCATGCCATGCCTGTTTCGTCGTTGTATTGGAGATTGGCACGGGGTTTGCGCAGTTGTAGGGGCAGAAGCCAAGCCGGAAGCGAGTCATGAAACTCCAACAGGCTCCGGCAGATGGTCGCCCGGACTTCGAGCAGATTCAGGCCAGCGTCGGGGACCTGCTCGTGGATCGGCCCCGCAGGAACATTCTCGGGCGTGGGCAGACGGGAGCGGGAGTATGACCAGCGAGATGGAGTTGGTCGTGGATACAGGCGGCGCGGTCAGGTGCATCTATGAAGAGGACGGACAGGGGCGATCCCTTGGCAGGTCTACCCTGGTGATAGACACTGGTTCCATTTATGGGGGCAGGTCAGCAGGCCGTGCCACCGCCTGAATGCCAAACCTGCCGCCCTACTTCTGCAGGTACGCCAGCGTGTCAGTATGGTGGCCGATCACCTTCCACTGGCCGCCTTCTTTACGGAACGTGGTCGTTGCGCGGATGTTCACGGGCTGCGGCTTGCCGTCGATGACATTTTCGCCTTTCTCGTAGTAATGAACGACGGCCAAGGCGGGGCTAGCAGTGATATGCACGTCCACAGCGTCAACCTTGCCGCCTAGTTTCTTAGCCGCCTGCTTGTCCCAGTACGGTTCGACCTGCGACCAGCCGACCTGCATGCCGCCGACAGGCCCCATGTAGGTCACGTCATCGGCATGAGACCAGCTGGCCTTCATGGGGGCTGCGTTGCCGGTAAACAGCGCGTTGAGCGCGTTATGAAAAGCGACGTTCGCCGCATTGACCGCCTGCGTGTCGTCATCGGCCGCCTGCGCGGGCCTTGCCGTCAGCAGTGCCATTCCCGCAACGACAAGCAGACCCAACACGATTCGATGACTCATGGTTATTTCCTTGTTGTGGAGAAGCCGTAGGGCATTCATCTTCTCGAAAACGAAATGGCCGCGAATGTATCAGGTCTCATTGGATGCGCCGCCGTGAACATCTTCCGTCATGGCATCTCTTGCCCTCCCTTGGTGTGCCGCACCAGAGATTCTCTCTCTGAACGTGGCGACGTTAAGGGGGGGCAGGCAACGGTGGATACCTCAGCCGGCCAACGAACTACGGTTGTTTCCTCGACCAGATGCATTCAGTGCGTTGGCCGTCACGGCTCTCAGGATTTTACGAGCCAAGTTTGCCGCCCCAACGATCCGGCCTTCGGTGTAGTCGTCAAGCCCGTAGCCTTGGCGACTCTCACGCTCCCGCTGGGCCTGAACAGCCTCGCGGCACAGGGCGGCTATTTCGGCTAGCTTCTCGGCTTCTGGATTTCGACGGGGCATGGCTGGTGAGGGTGGCGGCTCAAGGGCAGCAAGGGAACGGAACGCTTCAGAATAGTAGGCCGGCGCACAGAACAGAGGAGGCTATGAGGCGGTCAGGGGCAGGCAGCGATGAGGCCCAGTGGCGGCTCGAATTGGGGCGAGTTCGTGCAAGTCCATGACGATCGCGACATCTCTCGAGCGTCGCCCAAAAAGCTGCCTGCGGTGGAGCGACGCAGGATCAATGAACGACGTGGCCCCTCCGCGTGCAACGGCGGGCGGCGAAAGCCAAGGCGCCGATCGCGATCACGCCGAGCACAGAGGTCGAAGGCTCGGGCACGGGGATCGGCGAAATCGGTCCAATCACGACGGTGCTAGCATTGACGAAGCTGTCGTTCGAGTTATAGATCGACAGATTCAGATCGCTGGTGTCCCCGAGATCGATTGCACCGATTCGTGCGCTCGATGTTGGGTTCCATCCGCGTCCAAGAGAAGGGCTCCCGGCTCCGTATAAAGACTCCATCGCCGTCAAGTCAAAGAGGAACTGAATCGATCCGCCTGCACCACCCTGGCGGAATATCCGAGCGGCACAATCGTAGCTGACGCCACTTCCAAAACCGGCCGGGAAGGTTTGAATATTGCCCAGTTCCAGCGTACGCCGCACCGTTCGTGGTCATTGCATAGAGATTTGATGGACCGCTGCCACCAGCTGGGGCACTCATCCACATACCGAAGTCGCCTGTACGCGCCCACACGGTGTTGTCCGTGCGACCGTCAGTGCCGCCAAGGGAAGACGCGGCCCGATAATTGTGAGTCCCGATCCCGAAATTGAGAAACGTCGTGCCGATCGCGCTGGCATTGTTGTCTTTCATCTTAAGACCGATCCCCATAATCACATTGCCGTTCGCGAAGGCTCCTTGCGACAACGTGCCCTGGCCGAATCCGCTGGGTGCAGTCGCTACTTTGACTTGAACCGGACTGCCCGTGATCGCATTGTTGTCGAAATGGAAGACTGTCGTGTAATTCGTCGGCTGCAGCGCGACCTCGGCGCCACCCTCCGCGCGGACCTGATCCATGGCGACATCGTCGGACCACTGCCCGCGAAGACGGTCAAACACGGCAGGATCGGACCCCGCCCCGCCAACCACCGCATACAGAATGCCGTCGAGCCCGGGTGTGCGGCCGACCCGCTGCTCGGATGGGTTCCACGACGGCGTCGCGACGTCGATCGCTGCGCCCGTGAGGGCGAGTCGCTGCGCTCGCTGCTGAACGCTGAAAGCGCTATCGAGGAACTGCCGGCAGCGGCGTTCCCGGCGGTGGTGCGGACCAGATCCGGACGTAGTGCATCGCCGCGTGGGCGACATCGAGCGGAACGCGAAGAATCGGTTGTGAATCGGGGCGAGCACACTCATCGCGGCGCGTACTGCTCTGTGTCATGAATGTCCTGTCCTTAGGGTGAGGGGCGGTCCGTTTCGCACTGGGCCGATGCTACGCGCGGCATCCCCGCACAAAGTTTCTGGAGACCACAACAGCAGGTTTTCAGGCCACAATGAATCGTGGACATGTCGCCCCAATCGCAGGCAACGTCACAACGCGCGGTCGACGGGCCGCAAAACGCAAGCCGCGGGGTTCATAACTGCCGTTGGAGCCTGTTGCACCCGCAGGAGCGTGCGCCGCAGGCCTCCTGCGTCGAGACGCCGGCCGGAGAGGACGCCGCTTTACACGATGGTCGCAGAGCCCCTCGACGGCTGACTCGAAAATCGGGCGGTCGCCGAGCAGCCCGTCTCGGCGTACATCGAAGGAGAACCGCAGTCATGCCTCACCTGCGGCATCCTCTGCTTCGGATTCGGACGGTCGACGACAACGGCGGCGGGGATACAGGCGGAGAGAGTCAACCGCTGGGACGGACATAAATTTTCCCCCTGCTCGTGGACTGCATCAGTTTCGGCAGGCTCGTGGCGATGTCCTCGAGTGGCACATGGGCCTGAGCCTTCGATTGCAGGTCGGTGGTGAGCAGCCGACGAGCACTCCGCAGAAACCGTGAGATGCGCAGGAGCCCGAGTGGACTGCGATTCTGAAACTCGCGGGATACCCAGTAGCCGCTCACGCTCTGACCACGAAAAATCAGGTCGCCCGGATTGACCATCGATTCGGCCCCAGACAACACGCCGTAGACCGCGATCGTGCTGCCGGAGGGCATGCACGCCGCCAGGATGCCCGTCATGCTCCCGGCCACGGCGTCGGCGGCCCACGTCGCTTTGAGGTCTCGGGCCAGGCTCGTGAGCGATTCCTGGAAGTCGGCCCGACTACTGTCAAGCACGTGCTTGGCGCCGTCCGCCTGCAGTTCAGCGACGAGAGCATCGCGATGCACGATGTTGATGAGCGGGAAAGCATGGCGATTGCTCAGACGGATCAGCATCCGACCGAGTTGGGAGGCCCCGGCGGTGTGAATCATCGCCCGATGACGTCCCTTGATCACGGGCCGGGCGAGGCCCAAAGCAGTCAGCGGATTGATGAAGGCGGACGCGGCCGATTCGTTGCTCACTTCATCGGGGATGGGCAAGGCCTCCACGGCCTTCAGGACGACGTATTCGGCCCAGAAGCCCTGGCCAGACTGCACGGCCCCGGCTACCCGCCTGCCGACGAGGCGATTGGCCAGCCAGCCGCCTCCCGACGAGACGACGGTGCCACACCCTTCGAATCCGGGAACCACCGGGAGCCTCGGCGGAGAACTGTATTTCCCAGAGCAATACAGGACGTCGGACGGGTTCACCGGCGAACAGATCACCCTGACGAGGATCTCGCCGCGGCGGGGCGTCGGGACGGGGATTTCGACGACGTGAATTCCCGCGGGGCCGGAAAAATCCTCGAGCATGGCGGCACGCATATTCATGACACGAACCCTTCGCGAGTAAGGAATGTTGACGGCGGTTGAAAACGGCAACGCGGGGAGCTCGAAAATGGTAACGCTCCGTGGTATCGATCACCCCTGAGGTTTCGAAGCGGAGCTCCGCACCGGCCTTGCTCGCCGGGACCGAGCCCAATTCGTCGTGCCCACCGCACCTCAGCCCGCTTCCTCCACGCGTGTGCCAGCAAGAAACGGCTCCCCACGGCCAACAAGGGAGAGGTTTTCCACCGTCACGCGAGCGATTTCGGAGAGGGCCTCGCGGGTGAGAAACGCCTGATGGGCCGTCACCAGCACGTTGGGAAACGTCAGCAACCGCGACAGTTCGTCATCCTGCAGCACCTCGCCAGAGAGATCCTCGAAGAAGATTCCCTCTTCTTCCTCATACACGTCGATCGCCAGACCGCCGAGATGACCACGCTTGAGGGCCTCGATGACGGCCTTGGTATCGATGAGTTTGCCGCGACTGGTATTGACCACCATCGCCCCCGGCTTGAGCCGGGATACGGAATCGGCATTGAGCAGATGATGTGTCGCGGGGGTGAGTGGGAGATGCAGGGTGAGAATGTCGCTGACGCTAAGAACCTCATCAAACGAGCGGTATTCGATGCCGTGCGCTGCGGCCCAGTCCACCATCGGAAATGGATCGTACGCCACAACCCGCATACCAAAGCCCCGGAAAATCTCCGCCGTCACACGGCCGATCCGGCCGGTGCCGACAATGCCGCAGGTCTTGCCATGGAGATCGAAGCCAACCAGTCCGCTGAGCGAGAAGTTTTGCTCGCGAACGCGGTTGTAGGCGCGATGGATGCGACGGTTGAGCGTCAGCACCAGGGCCACGGTGTGCTCGGCCACGGCGTGCGGTGAGTAGGCTGGCACCCGCGTCACCACGAAGCCCAGGCGGCCGGCGGCCACCAGATCGACGTTATTGAATCCGGCACACCGCAACGCCACATGGCGGATCCCACAGCCCGCGAGCTCTTCCAGGCATGCTCGGTCGAGACGGTCGTTCACAAACACACAGACGGCGTCAGCGCCCCGCGCAGTTGCGGCTGTTTCGGCTGTCAGTCGAAACTCGTGGAACACCCAGTCGATGACATCCGTGGCCGCCGCCACCATGAACTGACGGTCGTAGGGCTTCGTGTCGAAAAATGCGACGGTCGTCATGCTCGCGGCTCCGGGGTGGCCGACCATCGTATCTCAGCGCACGCCCCCGAGCCGGCGATACACGCAAGTCGAATGCGATCGAGGAGGCTTCCGTCACGTGGCCGCCAGGTGGCTCTTTCGCGGGGATATCGTTGAGGAAGTGCCATTGGCAGCGCCATGCTCCATTCAGCACGCGGCGGGTATCTCACGATAGACTGGGCGAATCGAAAGACGTTCATTGGGGGTACCAGTGTTGCAGTTCAAGGTCGCGATCGTTGGAGCAGGCCCTGCTGGCTACTTTGCAGCTCAGGCCCTGCAAAACTCTGCCGATGGTAGTCGCTCATTTCACATCGACATGATCGAACGTCTTCCAACTCCTTGGGGTTTGGTACGGAGTGGGGTGGCGCCCGATCATCAAAAGATCAAGACCGTCTCGAAGGTCTTCGAGAAGATCGCTGCTGATGATCACTTCAGATTGTTTGCGAATGTGGAAGTTGGGAGCGATCTCACCATTGCTCAGTTGCAAGAGCGATACGATGCGGTGATTCTTGCGACCGGCTCATCCCTGGGAAAAAAGCTCGGTATTCTTGGGGAAGAGCTGCGCGGGTCTCTCTCTGCGGCCGATTTCGTACCGTGGTACAACGCGCACCCTGATTTCATTGACGTAGATCCGCCTTTGGATACCGATACCGCGATCGTCATCGGTGCAGGCAATGTGGCTGTGGATGTGGCACGGATGCTTGTGCAGGAGCCATCAGAGCTCGACCGCACTGATACGGCAGGCTACGCGATCAATGCCCTCAAGGCAGGCGGCATCCGCCGGGTGTACATCAGTGCGCGCCGTGGACCAGAGCATGCCGCCTTTTCGTCGCCAGAGCTCCGCGAACTGCTCCGGCTCCAGCGCACCACCATCGCGATGCAGCAAGGTGACATCGACGCAGCGTTGACTCGTGCAGGCGATGGAGCTGCGAAAGACGTCAAAAGTAACTTCGATGCCATGCGCCTGATCGTAGAAACTCCAAATGGCGAGCATGAGCGGACCCTGGAGTTTCTCTTCCATCACACCCCACGACAGATCATTGGCACCGATCGTGTTGAAGGCGTCGTGTTCGAAACGCCTCATGGCGACGTGACCATCAAGTGTGGTCTTGTCATTACGGCTATCGGTTATCAGGCACAGGGTATTGATGGCGTGCCCTACGAAAATGGCAGAGTGGTGAGTAGCGATGGCCGCGTGCAGGCGAATCTCTACGTCGTTGGCTGGGCGAAACGGGGCCCAACAGGAGTGATTGGCTCCAATAAGTCTGATGCAGCAGCGGTTGTCGAGCTCTTGGTTTCTGACCTGCAGATCCCAAAGAACAGGGGTGATCTCACAGGGCTCTTCACCAATCAGATTGTTGTCACTCAAGAGGATTGGCAGAGAATCAACCAGGCCGAAGTTGATGCCGGTGAGCCGCTTGGCAAGCCGCGCGAGAAGATGTTCCGTCGCGACCAGATGGTGGCATTCTCTCAGAGCGTGAACAGGAAAATCACCAGTTCTTGACGTCATCGGCGAGCATGAGCAGTCCGGTCTGACCCACGAGATACAACACCCGGGTTTTCACCACAGTCTGCGTCACGCCAAGCGCCCGAGCCATCACGCCCCGCAGCGCGTCAGGTTCGGCCACCGCACGGATCTCATCATCCGACTGTTTCGCGGCGGCTAAATCGGGCCGCGAGTCAAAGATCAGTTCAGCTCGTCCCGCCCCCGTGTCGCGGAGCTTGAGGCGGCCAGTCGCCCACCGTTTCCCGGCCAGAGCTCAGTCTTGGCGGCGGCTAATCGCTCTTCCGCCACGTGTCCACGACCTCATCGAGCGGTGTTCCGCATCGAAATGCAGCGTTTACGACCGGTCCGCTTGCCTCTCGAAGAACGGCGAGAAGAGTGAAGCACGGCACCGGGGCAGGCAACACACGTCATTCGATGTGCATGCCGGCACCGGGACCTGCTCTCGAAACACGAGAAGGCTGGGTTCGGCTCTTTCCGGATCTGTCCTGGGCGTCGCTCGGGGTGGCTGAACGCGTTCATGCGAACGGCCACGAGTGTCGCGTCCTGTGACGGCCTGTTGTTTTCCGTCGCTCGCCTGAGCGGCGGGGCAATTGCCGTTCCCTACCCCAGTGAGGATCCATCATGAATCGCACCCAATCCATTCGGCACATCGCGGCCGCGAGCCTGACGTCCGTTGTGCTCCTTGCGGGAGCCGCATCAGCCCAATCCACGTTCATCGGCACCCTTGCCAACTGGGTGGCGAATCCGGTTCAAACCATCGGCGACAAGCAGTACACGTACCTCACGCAGAGCGGAAGTTGGAACAGTCTTGAGCTCTTCACACTCTCGTCGAACATCCCGCTGAACTCCAACTCCCTGACCGTCAACGGGCTGAGCGACCACGTCGGTCCGTTTACGCTGAGCTTTGGGTATGAGCTCCTGGTCACAAACACAAGCAACTACTTTGATTCCATGTCGCTTAGCGTGAACTCGACAGGCACCACCACGACGGTCACCAAAGACATCTTCGACACGTTTGCGGCTTTTTCCACGGGCACGGTGCCCGGCTCCGGCACGTGGTCGCTGAGCTTGATCAACTCGGGATCGGGCTCGACCGTAAGCCTGCCGCCGATCCAGACGGTCTGGGTGCGCGACACGATCACCGCCAGCCCCTCGGGCTCCCTTCTCGGAGTGACCAATACGGTCGTGCAGCTGCCGGAGCCGAGTGCACTCGCGCTTGCTGGCATTGCCGTAGGTTGTGGCGGGGCGGCGTATTGGCGGAAAAGGCGGTTGGCGACGATCGCGACCTGAGCCCTTCACGACACTCGTAACCCACACTGGGCAGGGCATCGCAAGGTGCTCTGCCCAGCGATGTTCCTGGGCAGGGCTGGCAAGGCGGAGGATCATCAACCACGTGGAGCAAACCCCTCACCAGCCTCTGCGCCACGCACGACGGTATGCCCGGTTCAAAGGAGCCCGAACGGCAGGCCGCGGAGCGTAGGCCGGAGCAATGCCGCCGTACACAACCGGCCTTGCCACGTAGACCGGCCTCGCGACCACCGGATAGCCGAAACGGGCGGGAGGGATCGCACCAAAGTAGGCCGCGTTGCCGAAACCATACGGGGAAAAGCCGGTGCCAAATCCGGTGCCGTAGAAGCCCGGACCGTAGAAGCCGGGGCCACCGAACCAGAGTCCCTGAGCGCTCGCCGAGCTGGCACACGCGAGCGAGCCACAAAGAACGCCAAGAGCCAGAATCCGCCGCACCATGTCGAAATCCTCTGCGAAGAATGGCCGAGTCAAGACGGCCCGGTCACGTTAGGTTACACGCTCGTCGCGCCGAAGTGGCCGATTTGGCACACGACAAAACGTACGCCTGCCCCGAGTGATGCACCGCCAGCCAAATCGTGGGCTCATCCGGTGTCGTCCACGAGACCCGGTGCTGCTGGTGTGCGGAGATATCGACGCTAGCCCCCGGCCGTTTCCCCAAGCTCAGCGAGATCACGCGGGGATGCGAGGGTAGTATGGCCCGCCATGACGCTCACCAACCCCGCCCAGCCGCACCCCGAGACGCACTTCACCGACTCTGAAACCGTCCGCGACATCGTGATCGGCATGTCGGACGGCCTGACCGTGCCGTTTGCCCTCGCGGCTGGTTTGTCAGGGGCCGTCGAGTCGAGCGGCATCATTCTCACCGCAGGCTTGGCCGAGGTTGCCGCCGGGGCGATCGCCATGGGCCTCGGGGGCTACATGGCTGGCAGGACCGACATCGAGCATTTTGCGTCTGAGCGTGCCCGTGAAGAGCGCGAAGTGTCAGAGGTCCCGCACAGGGAAACCGCCGAGGTTCACCAGATCCTGCGGTCGTATGGCCTCAGCGAAGCCGACGCCACCCGTGTTGCGAAGTCCATCAATGCCGACAAGAAACGCTGGGTGGGCTTCATGATGCGGTTCGAACTTGGCCTCGAAGAACCAGATCCCAAGCGAGCCGGCCGCAGTGCGCTCACAATCTCGCTGGCGTACATCGCGGGCGGTTTGATTCCACTCGCGCCATACTTCTTCTTCGACTCGGTCACATCAGCCCTCTTCGCGTCGGTGCTGGTCACGCTCTTCGCTCTGCTCGCGTTCGGCTTCATCAAGGGCGTGTTCACGAGCGGCAAGCCCGTCCGCAGCGCGATCCAGACGGTCGTCGTGGGCGGCCTGGCAGCTTCGGCGGCGTTTCTGATCGCGAAGGCGTTGGGCTAGCAGGATTGGGTTCGATGCCGGCGAATGGTGACTCTGCGGGGCCAGGCCGCCGGCGACATGCTCGGCGCCGGCGGGACGTGTGAGTTCTCTTCTCAAACGCTCC
>JBAXOU010000018.1:0-26742 GCA_037133115.1 Planctomycetota bacterium
AGTTGACGCCCACGGCATACCGCGAGCACAAGCTTCGCATCTCGTGAGGCGAGCCATGCCTGCTCTGCAAGCATGGAAAATCGGGTTTTCGCGGCATTGACACCATGACAATGGCATTCGATAGTGCCGTTTATCATGATGGCAGGCAGCGCCTTGTGGCGGGAGCCGTGCGGTTTCGGAGGGAAAATTGGCGATGACGCGGAGAATCAGGCGGTTTCTCACGGCAGACACGCTCGCCGCCGAGTCGTGCTTCCTGTGGGGGCCGCGACAGACCGGAAAAAGCACGTTGCTGCGCGACCTCTTTCCCCACGCGCCCACCTACGACCTGCTCTCGGCCCGGGAATTTCGCAGGCTCTCGGCCGACCCCGGACTGCTGTTCCAAGAGTGCGCCGCGCTGCCAGACAGGCGGCAGCCCGTGATCATCGACGAGATCCAGAAACTGCCCGAACTCCTCGACGAAGCGCACTCGCTGATGAGTCGGCACGGGCTGCGGTTCATACTGACCGGCTCGAGTCCGCGAAAACTCATGCGGGGCGGAGGCAACCTGCTGGGAGGCCGTGCAGTGCGCCACGATTTGCTGCCGCTGACCTCGGCGGAAGTGCCCGATCTGTCGCTGGAGCAGGCACTCAACCGCGGCCTGCTGCCCTCGCATTACCTCTCGGAGCGGGCCACCTCGCGGCTGGATGCGTATGTCGGCGACTACCTCCGGGAAGAGGTTCTTGCGGAGGCACTCACCCGGAACCTCCCCGCGTTCCAGCGCTTTCTCGAGGCAGCGGCCCTGTCCAACGGTCAGATCGTCAACGCGGCGACGATCGCGCGGGAAATCGGCGTCGCTGCAAACACGGTGCGGGGCTACTTCGAGGTGCTCGTGGACACGCTCGTGGCGACATGGATCCCATCTTGGACCAAACGCGTGAAGCGACGGGTGATTCAAGCACCGCGTTTTTATTTTTTCGACGTCGGCATCGTGAACGAACTGGCCCATCGCGGCCCGCTGTCACCGGGTTCCACGGATTTCGGCTTTGCATTCGAGCACTTCGTACTCATGGAACTTCGCGCGCATCACGCCTATGCATCCCGCGGGAACGGTCTGCCGGTGGCATACTGGCGGACCGCCTCGGGAATCGAGGTCGATTTCATCCTCGGCGACGCGGAAGTCGCCATCGAGGTGAAGGCGACCGACCGGCCGACGGCGGATCACCTCAAGGGGCTTCGGGCTTGGCGGGAGGAACATCCGAAAAGCCGTTGCATCCTCGTCTGCCGCGCGCCGCGGGCCCGGCGGGCCGAGGACGGCATCGAGATCCTTCCTTGGCGCGACTTCCTCGCCCGGCTCTGGCGAGACGAAATCCGGGCGGAATGACGCAGCACGCGGCGTCCCGTCAGCCGTTCGGGGACCTGCCCAGAATGTACAAGAGTTGCCCATGCGAGCGGCGTTGACCAAATGCCCCATGGTGCAACGATAGTGAGGGAGAACTGATGCACGAGAAACGGCCCGAACGGAATAGCCCCAATGCGACGATTCATGACCTCCATGCTCGTCGCGGTCGCCATCGCCTGCGTGCCCGCCGCTGTCGCCCGTGGTGAGGCCACCGCTCAGGCCGGAAAGCCCGTTGAGTTCCACGTCGCCGGGCATGGCCGGCCGGAGAATCCGGGCACCGCGGAAAAGCCGTTTGCCAGGCTGGTGCAGGCCCGCCAGGCCATTCGGAACTGGAAAGCCACGCACGACGGTAGGCTTCCGCCCGGTGGATGCGTCATCTGGCTGCACGAGGGCCGGTATGAGCTCGAGGAGCCGTTCGTGCTCGAACCCGAGGATTCGGGCAGCGAGGACGCACCGGTCGTGTATCGCGGCATGCCTGGTGCAACGCCGGTGGTGAGCGGCGGCCTGAGCCTCCGCGGCTGGCGCAGGCTCCCAGACCCCCTGCCCCGGCTGCCGGCCGTGGCCCAGGGCAAGGTCTGGTATGTCGATCTGCCGGCTGCGGGGGACGACCGCTGGACCTTTCGCCAGCTCTGGAAGGATGGAACGCGGCTGTCCCGTGCCCGCTGGCCGAACGAGGATGCGAAGCAGGCGTTGGCCTCGTTTCGCGTGACCGATGCCTCGCTGCCGGACACAAAAACGCTCACCGATCCGGCGGCAAGCGAGGCGTGGCGGAAGGAACTCGTGACCCGCTGGCGGACGATCGAATTCAGCAAGGCCGACCTTCCGGCCGACAGACGGCTGCCCGCAGATCTGGCCGCCGATCTGGCCGAGGGAGCAGCTGAACTCTTCTGCATCAACGGCGGTCGCTGGGCGACGATGCGGATTCCGATCGGTGAAGTCGCCGGCAACCGCGTTTGCCTGAACGAACCGGCCGGACTGCTTTCCCACTACTGGGGCGGCATGCGGCTCATGAGCGAGGTGGACGGCGCGGGCTTCATCGAAAATGCCCTCTCGCTGCTTGACGAGCCCTCCGAGTGGTATCTCGACCGCAGGGCAGGCCGCGTCTATTACCTGCCGGCGGAAGGAGAGGATCCCGCTGCGGTCGAAATGGTGGCGCCGCGACTGGAAAAGCTCCTCTGCCTGCGGGGCACGCCTGCGACGCCGGTGCACCATGTCGAGATTCATGGCATCGCGTTTGCGCATGCCGAGTGGCCGCTGCCCGACTTCGGCTACCGGCCGGGCCTCGGCTGCTGGTACGGCACCGAGCACACGCCGCTCATCTCGAATCCGCCGGAACGGCCCGGCAGCATCCGGCCCCGGGACGATTTTCCCGAATACAGCATTCCCGCGGCGATCGACCTCACCTATGCGGAGCACTGCCGGCTGGAGGCGTGTCGCGTGAGCCAGGTCGGGGCGACGGGCATCGGGCTCGGCGAGGGCTGCCGCCACAACGTCGTCGTCGGCTGCACGGTGTTCGACGCCGGGGGGCACGGGATTCACGTGGGCATGCCTCACGGCCCGGTCTGCGCGGAGGATTTCGCCTGGCAGCGGCCGGAGGACGAGCCGCTCGACAACGAGGTGCTCCATTGCCACGTCCATCACACGGGCGACATGGACTGGGGAGCCTACGGCATCTTCAACAGCTACGCCCACCGCACCCGCATCGCGCACAACCTCGTCGAGCAGCAGCCGTATTGCGGGATGGCCGTCTGCTTCAGCTGGTTCTGCTTTCCGACCGGCCGTGAGCCTTTGGTCACGGTCGAGCACAACCACATCCATCACGTGATGCTGAAGCTTTCCGACGGCGGCGCGATCTACACGAAGGACGGCGTGGCCCCCGGCTCGACCATCCTCGGCAACCTCATCCACGACGTCGGCCAGGGTGACTGGAGGTGCAACGGGCTTTTCCTCGACGACGGCTCGTATGGCTTCCACATCGCCGACAACATGATTTCGCGCGTCGCAACGCCGATCCGGTTCAACAACACGTCGCCGCAGAAATTCACCTGGGGCACAAACTACTGCGGGGCGCAGGACGAGACGGTCCAGTTTGTCGGCCACGGCGGCGGCGAGATCAGCCTCGACCCAAAGCCGCTGCCGGTCGCAGATGCGCCCATCGCCTTGAACCGCGAAGCAGGCCCCGCCGAGGAGTACCGAAACTGATGCGTAGCGATGCTCTGGCGGCAACACGCCGGGATTTTCTCGAGGCCTCCTTCGCAGGCGGTGCGATCGCCATCGCAGGCGGCTCACTGCCGGCCAGTGCAGCCGAACGCGACGACAAGTCTCCGAAGCCGACGATCGCCGCCTACACGGGCGCCATGAGCGTTGTGCAGGGGCAGTCACTCCCGTTCCACGTCTCGACGAGCGTCAGCCACTACACGGCCACGATCACGCGTGTCGGCTTGGAGCCCACCGTCGCCTGGAAGTCGGATGCGATTGCGGGCGCCAAGCATCCCGTTCCCAAGGATGCCTCGACGCGCGGGTGCCAGTGGCCCGTCGCCTTTCAGGTGCCGATCGGGTCGGATTGGCGGTCGGGCGTCTATCTCGCCACGCTCGCCGGGGATGGGGCAACGACGCAGACCTTCTTCATCGTCCGCTCGGCGACGCCCGGCACGCGGGCCCGCATCCTCTTCCAGCTCGCGACCAACACCTACCAAGCCTACAACAACTGGGGCGGTTCCTGCCTCTATTCGGGACCCGGGTTTCCGACCGTGTCGTTCGACCGGCCATTCATCCTCGAGCAGCCGGTGCTGAAGGCGAAGCCCGGCTTCTACAATCCCAACCTCGCCTGCTACCGGACGTGGGACGAGCCCTTCATCCGCTGGGCGGAGCGGGCCGGCTACGAACTCGACTACTGCGCGAACCTCGACATCGAATTCGATCCCGACGCCCTCGCCCGCTACCGGCTCGTGGTCGCCGTCGGCCACGATGAATACTGGTCGGCGGGGATGCGGGACAACGTCGAGGCGTTCATCGGCAACGGCGGCAACGTCGCCTTTCTGAGCGGCAACACGATCTGTTGGCAGGTGCGGGTCGAGGATGGGGGCCGCAGGCTCACCTGCTACAAGCGGGCGCATGACAAGGATCCCGTCTTCGGCACGAAGGACTCGCGTTCCCTCACGACGCTCTGGAGCGATTCCGCCGTCGCCCGTTCGGAGAACAGCCTCTCGGGCGTGGGCTTCCCCTACGGCGGCTACAACGGCTTCTTCGGCGAATACGAGACCGGCCCGGGCGCGGGCGAATACACCGTCTATCGGCCCGACCACTGGCTCTTTGCCGGCACAGGGCTTTCCCGAAACGAGACGTTCGGGCGGATCGACGAGGCCTGGTGCCCGCAGCCCGGCATCGCGGGCTACGAGTGCGACGGCTGCGAGATGATCTGGGAGAACGGCCTGCCCGTGCCCACCGGCCGCGACGGCACGCCAAAAAACATGCAGATTCTCGCCGCGGCGCCGGCCCGGATGAGCACGAATGACGACACGATCAAGTGGGCGAAAGCACTCCGCGGGGCGCTCCCGGGCGCTTCCGTGCCCGCGGAGGTGATCGACGGGCCCGGGAACGCCGTGTTTGGGATGTACGAACGCGGCGGCACGGTCGTGGCCACCGGCAGCTGCGGGTGGAGCTACGGCCTCGCTGCCGGCAACCACGTCGTCGATCGGATCATCCGCAACCTATTCGACCGGCTTTCCGTGTGAAGGAAGAGAAAATGCTCATGATTCGCACCAGTGCTTTGATTCTGCTTTTCGTCGTGTTGTCCGCCTGCGCGCCAACCGCTTCGGCCGCCGAGCCCGCGTTGCGGAAGGTGGAGGGCAACCGCCCGCGGGCGACCGCGCCGAATGAGGTCGGCCGAATCGTGCTCTTTCCCGACGCGGCCGGGTTTTTCGGGGAAGCGATCCGCATCAACCCCGACAACGCCTGCATCGCATGGTGGGAGAAGCCGGCCGACTACGTCGCCTGGGAGATCGAGTCGCCGCAGGCTGTCGAATACGAGGTGTGGCTCGAATGGGCGATCGCCGACGATCTCGCCGGCAACGGCTTCCGCATCCGCGTGGGCGAAGCCTCGCTCACCGGGAAGATCGGCAAGACCGGCGGCTGGACGTCGCTCAAACGGGAATCGGTGGGCACGCTGAAAATCCCCGCGGGCAGGTCGCGGCTGGAGATGCGGGTGGAAGGGCCGCTCAAGGGCGAACTGGCCGACGTGCGGTGCATCACGCTCAACCCCGTCGGCTCGCCCGCGCCCCCGGCGGCTCCGGCCGTGCCGCCGAAGACACCCGCCAGTTCGCTCAACCAGATCCGCGTGCATCCCGCGATGCAGGTGGAACTCGTCGCCGCCGAGCCGCTCGTCCGGGATCCCATCGCCATCGCCTGGGGGGCCGATCTGAAGCTCTGGGTGGTGGAGATGGGCGACTATCCGCTCGGCACCGACGGCAAGGGAGGCCACGGCGGCCGGATCAAATTTCTCGAAGACGTCGACGGCGACGGCCACTACGACAAGGCCACCACGTTCCTTGACGACCTCGGTTTCCCGACCGGCGTGCTGCCCTGGAAGAAGGGCGTGCTCGTCACCTGCGCCCCAGAGATTTTCTACGCCGAAGACACCGATGGCGACGGCCGGGCCGATCTCCGCACACCGCTCTTCACCGGCTTTCCCGAGCGGAACCAGCAGCACCGCGTCAACGGCCTGAAGCCCGGCCTCGACGGCTGGATGTACTGCTCCAACGGCGACGGGGGCGTGGGGGGCGACACGACGATCGTGTCGGTCGCGACCGGCGCGAAGACGTCGCTTGGCAGCCGCGACTTCCGCTTCCGGCCCGACACCGGTGAACTCCAGACACAGTCGGGCCCGTCGCAGTTTGGCCGCAACCGCGACGACTGGGGCAACTGGTTCGGCTGCAACAACGGCCAGCCGCTCTATCACTTCGCCCTCGACGAGCGGGCGCTCGCGCGAAATCCGCGGCTGAAGGCCCCCGATCCGCGGGTTCATCTCTTCGGCATCGAGGGTCCGTTCTACACGCTTGCCGAGTCGGTTCCCGTCCACGGGGAACAGCCGGCGAAGGGGCGGCGGGCAACCGGTCTCGGCGGCGCTTGCGCCGCGATGATCTACCGCGACGAACTCCTCGGCGAGGAGTTTTCAGGCAACGCGTTCGTCTGCGATCCGGTCACGAACCTCGTCCATCGCCGCGTGCTCGCGCCCGAGCGGTCGAGCTTCTCGAGCAGCCGTGCGGCCGACGAGCAGGCATCCGAGTTCTTCGCCTCGGCCGACACCTGGACGCGGCCGGTGATGGTGCAGGCCGGGCCCGACGGGGCTTTGTACGTCGTCGACATGTATCGACTCTACATCGAGCACCCGCAGTGGATCGCCGGCTCGATCGCGGCCAATGCCGACCTGCGGGCCGGCGCCGACCGCGGCCGCATCTACCGGATCTATCCGGCCGATGGCCGGCCGCGAAAGCCCGTCCGGCTCGACACGCTCTCCGCGGCGGAACTCGTCGCCGCGCTCGACAGCCCGAGCGGCTGGCAACGCGACACCGCGCAACAGCTACTCGTCGACCGCGGTGATCGCTCGGTACTGCCGGCGCTCGAAAAGCTCGCCGCGGAAGCTTCCCGGCCGCAGGTGCGGGTGACGGGGCTCGCCACGCTCGCCGGCATGAACGCCGCGACCGATGCGAGTCTGCTTGCGAGCCTCCGCGACCCGCACCCCGCCCTGCGGCGGCTGGCCGTGCGGTTCGCGGAGCCCCGGCTGCAGGCGTCGCCCTCACTCGACGCCGCCGTCCGCGGCCTGGCCAACGATGCCGATCCGCAGGTGCGGGTGCAGGTGGCGGCGAGCCTGGGCGAATCGGCCGATCCCGCGAGCGGCCGCGTGCTGGCCGAGATGCTCCTCGCCGATCGTGACGACCCCTACCTCGTGGCGACGGTCCTCAGTTCGGCCACTCGCCATCCCGCGGCGGTCGCCGCGGGGGTGCTCGTCGCCGATCCGCCGGCCGAACCGCGGCTGCTCACTCAGGTGCTCGCCGCATGCACGGGAGGCGACGGCGGTGAGATCGCGGCGCTCGCCGCGGCCGAGCTTGGGGCGCCGCGGCTTGCAAACGATCCTGGCCGGCAGTTCGCGGTCGTGGCGTCCCTGCTCGATGCGGGGCTTTTCGAGGGCGGCCGCGTTCGATCGCTGGCTGCACTCGACGCCGTCTTCGCCCGCGCGCGACAGGTCGTAGACGACCCTGCCGCGGCCGAGCCGCTCCGCGAGGCGGCCGCGGGAATCGTCGGCCGGCAGGACGAGCGGCAGAGCGAGGATCTCGACCGGCTCGCGCGGCTCGTCTCGTCGGCGGTGTCGCCGGCAATCGCGACCGCGGCGATCGATGCACTGGCCCGCACAGCCGATCCGCGGGCGGGCGCGATCCTCGCGGAGCGGTGCACGTCGCTCGGGCCCGCGCTCAAGTCCCGCGCGATCCAGACACTCGTGTCGCGGGAGGAGTGGGCGGCGGCGCTCCTTGATCGCATCGGTTCCGACCCTCGGCTTGCCACGGCGCTCGACCCCGCCCGCCGGCAGCAATTACTCAAGCATCCTTCGGCCACGATTCGTACGGCGGCAGAGAAACAACTGGGCGCGATGCAGTCAGGCGACCGCGGCGTGATCGTGTCGCAGTATGCCGTGGCGGCGGAGGCCAAGGGAGACCCTATGCGGGGCCGTGAGGTCTTCGTGGCGCAGTGCGCCGGCTGCCATCGGCTCGACGACGTGGGCAAGGCGGTGGGCCCGGATCTTGCCGGCCTGCGGGAGAAGTCGCCGCGGGTGTTGCTCGAGGCCATCCTCGATCCCAACCGCGCCGTCGAGGACAAGTTCGTCGCCTATATCGCAACCACGCAGGATGGTCGCAGCTTCACGGGACTCGTGCAGGTGGAATCGGGCAACAGCATCACGCTCGCGGCCGCCGACGGGCAGGTGCATACGCTCCTGCGCGACGACATCGAGACGTTCGCGACCACCGGCCGGTCGCTGATGCCGGAGGGGTTCGAGAAGGCGATTTCGCCCGAGCGGATGGCCGATCTGTTGGCGTTTCTGGCGAGGCCGTGACGGGAAAAAGGGGACGTGCTCGTAGGGCTGCTCCTGCCAGCGGTGCAGGCGGCCCGCGAGTCGGCCCGCATGTCCGCCTGCATCAACAATATGAAGCAGATGGGAATCGCCACCCACAACTTCGAGAGCGCCCGCATGGCATTCCCGCCGTCCTCGACGGGTAGCGACTGGAACAACAACGGCGGTCCGCAGGGCATTCCTTTTTTCGGGCTGATCCTTCCCTACGCCGAGCAGAACGAGATCGCCCAGCAGATCGACTACAGCCAGGCGATGTACCCTGAAGGCACGGGCCTCGGTAACGCGACATCGCTCAAGAACTACACAACCCTGCGGACGGCCCGCATCCCGTACCAGAACTAACCGACCCGCGGATTTCGCCAGGCTACATCGGGTGGAATACGGTATGCCACGATCGACTACGGCATCGTTTTCCTAAACACCGGAAACGGACACCAGAACGATCACCGGAACTCGATCTGGCTGAACACAAAGCAAGGCAACTACATCTTCAGCCAGGCGAAGAACCTGACTGGCCTGGGACGGCAGGTGCTCAACCTGGCCATGGGCCCCACCGACGGCAGCGGCGATATTATCACGCACAAGGCGGCGACCGCGACGACGAATTACGCCGGCTGGTGGCCCCGCAGCAAAATCAAGGACGTCTCCGATGGGCTGAGCAAAACCGCGATCCTGGCGGAAAAGCACATCGCCAGTATCGACCTTGGCAAGGCCCTCTGCACTTCCGCGCGTGGCAGCTGCGGATCGGATGGCTACGACAATCCGCCCCTGACGTCGCTCGGGATCGGAACGCCTGGCACGATGACATGTGCCGTGAACATCGGCGGAATTGCCCGCTCAGCGGATGAGTGGAGTTTGCAGACGACGACCGGCTCGTGGCACCCCGGCGTCTGCAACTTCCTCATGGCGGATGGAGCGGTGCGAACGGTGTCGGTGGACATCAGCGACACCGTCCTGAGTAACCTCGGAGATCGGCGGGACGGCAGCTCGGAGGCGCTGCCGTGATGCATGAGCTCAAGCAGGCGACCTCCGCCCACTGCGACACTCGCAAACGGGCGACGCCGTCTCGAGCATCGCTATTGGTGGCTGCGATGATCCTGCTCGCCTGCACGGCCTGCGGTAGGTCGAATCTCCACCGGGTATCAGGCCGCGTGCATTTTTCCGACGGCACGCCGCTCTCGTCCGGCCGGGTCGCCATCGACTTCGGCAACGGCCGCAGCGCCCGGGGGCGGATCAATGCCGACGGCACGTTCCGGATGGGCACGTTGAAGGATCGGGATGGCATGCGGCCAGGCACGTGGCAGGTGGCGATCCTCGACTCAGATCTGCTCGACTTCGCCACCGGCAAGGTCGTTCACCGGATTCACGACAGGTTCAAGAACCCCAAGACCTCCGGGCTTTCGTTCACTGTGCCCGACCAGATGACCTGGGATGTCATAGTCGAACCTCCTCAAGAACCGCCCCCGCGATAGGCAACCCGGGCTAAAAAGGACAGGTCGGCCAGCGGCACTTCGGCAAGCTTCGGCTGGGCGGGAAGCCATTGCTGAGGCAACGGCCGAGGCGGCTCGGACTGGATGCAGCCTGTGACTCTGGGGCCCTGAAGAGTTCACCCAGCTGGCCGGCGGTCAGGTAAGCCCGCCGCTCACTCCCTCAACCCCTGCCCCTTCGCCCACCCTCTCGCCTCCAAGTCCAGCCTCGCGTGCTCGATGCCCTCAAGGCTCCGCTGGCACTCAAAGATCAGCTCGTTCAACACTCTCACACCGGCATCCAAGTCCGCGTGCCTGATCCCGTCGGCGTGAAGCAGATCGAACTCGTAGGGCTGCGGCATCTTCCGGGCGAGCTTCTCCAGCTTGTCGAGGAGCACACCCGCGAGGTCGAGCCAGCCGCAGTGAAACGCACCTTGGCGGGCGTGGAGCGGGTCTGGCGGGCCATCGAGAGCGGCGTGTTCTATCCAGCGCCGAGCACGATGAGCTGCGCTTCGTGTGGCTATCGGGCGGCTTGTCGGGTGTGGGCTGGGTAGTGGCTGGTGGGTTGAAGAAAGAGCGGCTTCGGGAAACCGGGCCGCTCTTTTTTTGCTATCAGGGGTTGTCAGGGTACTGGCAGGTGGGCTGGAGGGTACCCCTCTATCTATAAGAAGAGATCTCTAAAGGAGATAGAGAAGAGAATGTACCGGTTCCGCACGTATGCCGATGGAGATCGACACCAATGCTGAACTGGGTCGGCATGGGTGCTGATGTTGTGGGGGTGGTTGACTGGGCGCGAACACTCCGTGATACCTGTGCCGATGCTTGCGCGGCGACGGCATGAGGTCCGAGAGCCTGTCCAGAAAATCGAATGGTGAGAGTTTGACGACGCCATTGACCCCCGGGCGCGTGGACTTCCGCCCACGACCCCCCCCGACCCAGTAGGCCGCCTTGTGCCGCGGGAGCACGTAGCGGACTTGGGTGATGCGGCCGGCTGGGCCGCGGATCACGGAGAGTCGCTCGATCGCGCACGCATCGAGATGCACGTGGTTATTGAGAGCCGATCCGAAGCGGTGCAGAAACGACACGGCACCGAGTCGCGGGCGAGCCGCGCTCGGCCTGTGACCGTCACGGGTCGGGCCCGCCGCAGTACAAAGCAGTCGTTCTACTCTAGAGATGAAGATCCTCGTGAGGGCCGCGACTGCGTTGGGCCGGTCAGCGAGAAAGCAGCGCAACCGCTTCGGTACGGAGATCACCCACTGCCGCACGGGCACCGGGGGAATGACGCGGTCGACGAGATGCGCAGCTGTCTTTGCCAAAAGACGCTTTCAACGGGCCACGAAGAAGATGAAATCCAAGGCTCCCCCCAAGGCCGTCAGCTGCCTCCGTTGCAGCGGCCTCGGGCAGGTGGACGGGGATGCCTGGGACCGTCAGACCGCGGCCATCACCAAGTACGCCAAGCTCCACGGGATGGAGGTCGTCGACGAGTTCCGCGATGCTGGCGTGAGCGGCACCAAGGATCTCGACAATCGGCCGGGCCTAGCGGCACTACTCGACTGACCTGCCCCGATTGATAGAACCAGTTTCCATCACCAAGTCTGCTCTGCAGGGCTGGCACCTCGGCCGGTACCGAACTGGCGACGGCGTCACGCCTTGTGGCTCAGTGGTCCTTGAGAATCCGTTCGTTCGCGGCCTGGGTGCCGGTGGCCTGCACCTCCGCCGCGAGGTCCTTCTGCAGTTTCTGGAAGCCCGGGCTGTAGCCGTGCCCGCCGCCATCGCGGCTGATCCGCTTCCAGGCCGCGGGCGAGAGCGAGAACATCGCCTCGATCCCCTGCGGATGCGAGAGCGTGTCGTCAACGCCGTAGCTGAGTGCGAAGGGGCACTTCACGTCCGGCGCGTGGTTCACGGGGTCCACGTAGGCCGCCTTCGCCGCCAACTCCGCCACCTGCTTCTCATCCTTGGGGTTGTAGCCGCCGGGCAGTCCCCAGGAGTAGTAGGGCTTGTCGATCCAGCTGATGCCGGCCGAGGTGGCGATCATGACATCGGCGGCGCAGACGTTCTTCGGCCGCAACGCGGCGGTGATGAAGGCCAACGGGCCGGAACGGCTGGCGCCGTTGACCTTGATCCGCGCAGGGTTTACCTCCGGCCGCGTGGCAAGGTAGTCCACAGCCCGCACATACCCCAGGGTGCACTGCAGCAGGTTGTTGTCGTCGGCGGCCGTCCAGCGGGTGTAGGTGGCGTCTTCCGGCAGAACTATGTAGCAGACGACCGCGTCGGCCTTCGGGTCCCAGTCGGGCTTCTTCGCCGCCTCGATCATCCCGTTGACCTGCGGCTGGAGCCAGGAATTCAGGCTAGCCGGGCCACTGCCGACCTTCGCGGGCACGGCCAGATAGCCCGGCAATTTCCACCCGCCCGGCATCGCGAGCGTGAAGCTGTACGCCTTGTGCGGACTGCCGTCCGCCGACACCTGCACGATCTCCGGATTCATCGGCGTGTCCGCGAGCTGCTGGAGCTGCTTCTGCCAAAACTCCTTGAAATCGGCAGGCCGCGTCAGTTGCCGTGCGTAGTGCGGCAGATCCACCGTGAAGGTCAGTTTGGTCTCATTGAGCTTGGCCTCCCCTCGCCAGGCGGCGACGGTCAGGTAATAGAAGCCAGCCGGCAACTCCGGCAGCGTCATCGCTTCCCCGTCACTCGTCTCGGCCGGCAACGTCACCTGGCGGGTCAACGACGCCACCTCCTTGCCGGCGACGTAGTGATCGACCACGGTAACGCGATATTCGAGCGACAGGCGCGATGTGCCAAGATTCTGCTGTGCGAACGTGAACGCGATCTTCTTCGGGTCGGGAAAATGCACGAGATTGCCGCCGGCGTTGCCCCCCCCCAGCAGCGTCTTCGGCGCGTTGCGGTCGTCGCTGCCGACCGGTTTGATCTCGATGCTGGCGAGCGTCTGCGCCGCGTCGGCCGGCGCACCCAGGCGGAGTTCGTTTTCGATCTGCGCGCCGGGCTTGATGCCGCCACTGATGTAGCCGGCGGGAATGAACCGCCGCTCGTGGACGTGCATGGGGACTTTCGACGCGATGGTGAGGTCGTTGGCCAGCACCATGGCCGTGCAACCGCCGCTGTACTTGCCCAGCGCCCCGCCGCCGCCGTTCGGCGCGACGATCGCCTTCACCGCCGGATCGAGCAGGCACTCAAAGTTGTAGCCCTCGGTGAGAAACCCAACCGTGTCTTCGCCGAAGGTCCACTCGACGCGGGCCGTGCCGGACCGCACCGCCACCACCTGGCCGACGATATTGATCGACGGGGCGCCGGCCGGCGGCTTGCCGGGATCGCCGAACTGGTGCGCGAGCCCCTTGGCACCCTTGACACTTAATTCAGCCAGGTTGCCATTGGCATCGATCTGCGCCGTATAGACCGAGGTTGTGATCGCCACCGACTTGTCGGCGGCCTGCTCGATCGCCACCTCCGCCCGGACGGACGTTGCAACCGCGAGCAGCGCGGCGAGGGCGAAACAGGCGGCCATGGAGCGATACAGGCGGTGCATGAGGGTTTGCCTTTCGGTTTACGAGCCGAGCCGGGCGGTGAGATGGCCGACTGCCCTGTCCTTCACGAAGGGATCCTTGTCTTGGGCCAGTGCCCGCAACGCATCCAGGGCGGGCTTTGTGAGAATCGTCCGCAGGAGGCTGGCCGCGTCAATCCGGTTTTGACGCTTCTCGCTCCGGGCGAGTTCCATCGCGACAGGCAGGGCCTCCGCTCCGAGCTGGCGCACCTGCTCACGAGCGAAATACGAATGACCAGGCGCGGCCTTCTTCAGTTCCGACACCAGGGCGGCGACGGCCTCAGGAGTCTTGATCGCCCCAAGGGCCGCGATGGCTTCCTTTCGGACAAGCCAGTCTCTCTCCGTCTCAAGCACCGCCGCCAGGGCTGACGCTGCCGCGGGGTCTGCCTTTGCCGCGACTGCGCGGACCGCAAAAAAACGGGTGGCAGGATCGTCGTTCTTCGCCAACGCCTGGAGGTCGGCCACGGAGGCATCGCTCGGCGGCGCGACAGGCTTTCGCAGCCACTCAGCCTGCCGGTAGAGATCCTTGACCATCCGGTTGCCGCCCGAGGGATACCAGCCCTCCATAAACAGGGCATCGCCCCGCGCAACATTCGCGGCCACGGCTTCCCAGTTGGCAAAGACCAGTTCGTCGCTCGCGCCGCCGCAGGAGAGCACCGTGATGGCGCCGGGATGTTTATGCCGTTCCTCGGCCGGCGTGCCCTTCGAGCCCATCCGCAGCTCTGCATATTGACCGGCCCACCCGTAGCCGCCGGGCGTGGCGTGCTCCGGGATGATCAGCACGTCAGGGTGCATGTCGCGAAGTGTCTCGAGCATCCTGGCGGGGATGGTCACGCCCTTCTTCTTGCCGTTCTCCCAGGTCTCATAGCCATTGGAGTCCATGTAGAAGAGCGTGCAGCCCCAGCGCTTCTTTGCGTAGGCGATGCGGTCGCCTATCTCCTTGGCGACGTCGTCCTTTTGGTCGTCATAGAGCACGTAGCCCATCGTCCCCCATTTCTTGATGTTCTCCTCACCCTCGATCGGGAAAATCTTGATGGGCCGGATCGTCACGCCGGTGCGCAGGCCGGCATCGCTGAATTTCCGGAAAAAGTCGTCCGCCACCGCATCCATCGCCGGGGCATATGTCGGCAGGAGGCGCGGATCACCGACATAGACAAACCCCGGACGGCTGTATCCCTCGAGATCCCACACGATCATGCCCTGCGAGCCTGCCTCCTTGATGATGCCGATGCACGTGTCGGCATACGCGAGCAGATTCTTCCGAAAGGCCGCCTTCCCCGCCGGGGTGACGGTGTCTTGCTCCTTGTTGAGATAGCCATCCGGGTTGGCGGGAGTGCGATGATGGTTTTGCGAGAGGAAGAGTTGCGACACAGGACGGCGGTCTGCCCAGAGCCCGAGCGGGACGCTTGCGGGAATAGTCGGAGCGGTGGTCACCACCGGTGCCGGTCCATCCGCCCCGACGGCGAACTCGAGCTTCGACTCCTTCACCATAGCGCCCGCCTGCCAGGCCGCCGCCGTGAGCACGTAGGAACCGGGCGGCAGCGCCGGCAGCGACACGATCTGCTCCTCGACGGCCTCGCCGGGCAGAACCGTCTGCAGCGTTGCGGCCAGGACCTCCTTGCCGCTCTCCCGCTTCTCTCGCACTGCCACGCGGTACTCCGCCGACTGGTCCGCCTTCCCGAAATTTCGTTGGACGAGCGTGATGACGTGCGGCGTGTTTGCCGGCATGGGGGTCGGCAGGACCTGCTCATTCACGGACAGTGGTCGCCCGGTGTGGTCATGGGGCCTGATGCGGACGCCGTCGAGGAGCTTCGCCGCATCGGCTGGCGTGCCCAGGCGGAGTTCGTTTGCGATCTGCGCGCCGGGCTTGATGCCGCCACTGATGTAGCCGGCGGGAATGAACCGCCGCTCGTGGACGTGCATGGGGACTTTCGACGCGATGGTGAGGTCGTTGGCCAGCACCATGGCCGTGCAACCGCCGCTGTACTTGCCCAGCGCCCCGCCGCCGCCGTTCGGCGCGACGATCGCCTTCACCGCCGGATCGAGCAGGCACTCAAAGTTGTAGCCCTCGGTGAGAAACCCAACCGTGTCTTCGCCGAAGGTCCACTCGACGCGGGCCGTGCCGGACCGCACCGCCACCACCTGGCCGACGATATTGATCGACGGGGCGCCGGCCGGCGGCTTGCCGGGATCGCCGAACTGGTGCGCGAGCCCCTTGGCACCCTTGACACTTAATTCAGCCAGGTTGCCATTGGCATCGATCTGCGCCGTATAGACCGAGGT
This sequence comes from Planctomycetota bacterium, assembly GCA_037133115.1. Classification (GTDB taxonomy): domain Bacteria; phylum Planctomycetota; class Planctomycetia; order Pirellulales; family UBA1268; genus QWPN01. The sequence continues at coordinate 15,807 of JBAXOU010000018.1, forward strand.
TGTGATCCCCACCGACTTGTCGACGGCCTGCTCGATCGCCACCTCCGCCCGCACGGACGTTGCAACCGCGAGCAGCGCGGCGAGGGCGGAACGCAGTGCGACGGGAGAAAGCGTGTGATGCATGCCGTGGCCGTGAAATAGATTCATGACGGTGAAACTAGAACACGGACCGGCACGCCACCATGGCCTGACCGGGCAGGTGGACGGGGCCGGTGCCGGCCGTCTGGCGGCTGCTCCGTCAACGATCTGGAGCAGCATTCGTGCCGCCTGCGCTGCGAGGAATAGCGACGTTCAGTTCCGTGCTCGAACCGGAAACAACCACGGGCACTTCGAACTCGGAAAAGAGCAGCCTGCCCTCCGGTAGCTGAGCCGTGGGTATTTCGCCCCCCTCGACCCTCGCGACCAGGCTGCCACCGGCCGTTCCGTAGCCACCGCTGGCTGTATCAAACGTTCCTGCGGCGATCGGCGCCCAGCCGTCCTTGCCGGTGAAGCCGGCAGCCGCATCCGAAGAGAACACGATCCTGCCGGTTGGTACAGGCTTGCCGTCGAACGTCACGCGGCCATGTACGCGGTACCTGGCCGGTTCCTCCACCGGCCGGCAGCCGACCACAACGAGCACAGCGCTGGCCACGACGAGCAGGATCGAGCGGGGCGTGGGGATGGGCATCATTCGACGACCCCCTGTTCGCCACCGTTCCCGCTGGACATGGACCGCAGCACATCCGCGGTGACGCCGCTCGTCACATACCGCACAGCCCCCATCACCGAGCAGGAAGTTGGTGCCGTTGCGGCCCCCATGTTCGCTTCCGAAGCTGAGGTCGTTGGCATGCGTGTTCGCAGTGACCGACGAGTCGTAGGAAAGCTCAAACAGTTGCGAATTCATCACCTTCGTCGAAAACGACTGGTACCAGTGAGTCCCTCCCGTACTCGCGGTACACAGGCCCGCGGACCATATCCGATAGGGGTTTGTCGATTGGGTTTCGCCCTGCGTCCACGAAATCTCGCCGACGAGAAACGTCTTGCTCAGGCCATCGGTGACATCCGAGAATTTTCGTTCGATATAGTTTGGCAGCATGCCGTCGCAGGCGATACCGCCATATTTTGTCTCGTACGACGCAGACGGGACAACCGTTCCCCCTGAACCCGTCGGCTGGCAGCCCGTCGTACCGGCCCCCGATCGGTAGGCGGTGCCGTTCGGCTTGGTGCCCAATGGGCCCATGATGCCGTAGTAATGCGTCACGCCGGCGGTGTTGCTGCCGGTTGCGAAATCACTGGGCCACGGCTGCGTGCGATACCTGGCCGAGGGGCAGACGTATTCCGGAACCAAGGGAGCATTCTTGGCGACATTGTAATTCGCATTGTTCGTCCACGACTTGGTAAGGTCGACGGCATCGTAGAGCCGCCGGTTTTCCAGGTAAGGCGTTATCAACATGAGGAAGCTGAATCCGTCAGGGCCTTGTCCGCTCTTGCTGGTCGTGCTTCCGGGCGGGAGTTTTCGTCTCGCGTCGTGATATGCGTGGAGACCGATCCCGAGCTGCTTGATGTTGTTCATGCAGGTCGACTGCCGCGACGCCTCCCGGGCCGCCTGCACGGCCGGCAGCAGCAGTCCGACGAGCGTGCCGATGATCGCGATCACCGCCAACAGTTCGACGAGGGTAAAACCGCGAGGAAAAATCCCGCAACGCTTCGCTCGGCGAGAAGACGGAATGTGTTTCATGACGTTTCCCTTGGCTGTGAAAAGTGTCGCGACGTAAGCGACCTATCCCGCCCTGGCGACCCTGTTTCTGCATCGTCATTGATAGGTCAGACCGCAGGCCGCCGCTATGGCCTGACCGGGCAGGTGGCCTCAAAAAAATCGCAGCCGGCGGCGTTCCAGCCCTGGAGCGGCGATGGCGGTGAAAAACTGGTTGTCGCCGACGTTTTTTGCTACATCGGCGGCCGAGCGGCCTTCAGTAGCCCCAGGTCGAAGGCCCGGGCCACCGCCGCCGCCCGATCGTGGACGTTGAGCTTGGTGAGAATGGCGGCCACGTGCCACTTGGCCGTCCGCTCCGAAATGCCCATCGCCCGGGCGATCTCGGCGTAGGTGCTCCCTTGCCGCAGGTGGCCGAGCGCCTCCATCTCTCGCGGGGAAAGCAGCTCCGACCGCGGCCCGCGAGGATCGGCCCGTACGCCCCGCTGCACGCCCGTCGCGCCGGCGTGCACCTCCCGGATGGCGGCCACGATCTGCTCGTGGCCGACCGTCTTGCTCACGAAGCCTCGGGCGCCGGCGGCCATGACAAGCCCTGCATCCTCCTCGGCATCCGAGGAACTCAGCACGATCACCCGGGCTTTCGGATCGACTTGGCGGATCCTCCGGATGGTCTCGACGCCGTCGATCCCCTCCATGAAGAGATCCACGAGGGCCACGTCGGGCCGGACCTGCGGCCAGGCGGTCAGCGCCGCCAGGCCATTGTCGGCCTGACCGACCACGACCAGATCGCGCTCGATCGCCAGGAGGCTGGCCAGCCCCGCCCGCAGCACCGGATGGTCGTCCACCAGCAGCAGCCGAATTTTCGCGCGGTCAGCCATGACTCCTCAAAACACTCGCAAAGAATTCCAGGATTGTGGAGGCTAGCGAACGGCCTCGCCCATGGCCCGGTCGGGCAGGTGGTAGGCACGGGCCGCGTCGGCGATCGAGCCGCGGACGGTCGTGCCGCCGCCGGGGCGGCTCTCGACGACCAACGTCCCGTGCAGTCGCTCCATCCGTTCCCGCATGCCCTCCAGGCCAAAATGCCCGGTCGAAGGCCCCGCCCGCGCCGCCAGGTCGAACCCCGAGCCATCGTCGTGAATCTCGATGGCGATGCCGGCCGGCCCGCCGCAGTCGACCCGCACGGAAATCTGCCGCGGGGCGGCGTGCATGAGCGCATTGTGGAACGCCTCCTGGATCACGAGCAGGAGGTTGCCCGCCACGATGTCGGGTACGTCGTCTGCATTGCCGCTGACGGAGAGCGAAATGCGGGCCTCCTGCCCCTCGCCGAGCCTCCTTACGAGAGCCGTGAGCGCCTCCGAAAACGAACTCCCATCGAGCGGCAGCGACCGCAGCGACCAGACCGTGCCGCGGAGCTGCGAGGTGGCATGGTCCACCATCTTGTGTGCGAGCGTGACATGGTCGAGCAGGCTCTGCGTTCCGGGAGCGGCCTCGTGGCTCCCGATGCCCGCCTTCAGCTGAAAACCGATGCCCGTCACCGTCTGCAGGATCGTGTCGTGGAGATTGGCGGCCAGCCGGCTTCGCTCGCGAAGGGTGGCTTCGTATTCCGCCGCCGCCTCGCGCCGCGCCGTTTCCTGCTCGACCGCGATGGCCGTCTGCCGCCGCACCTCCCGCCGCAGGATTCCGGCCCACCCGGCTGCGGCGACCGCCAAGACCGCCAGTCCGCCGGCGGCGATGGCGAGCCGCTGCCGCGTCCACCAGGAAGCCGCCCGCACGAGCCGCACGTCGGCGGGGGATCGCAGGAGCAGCGTGAAGCGAGACGGACGGTTGAGCGGAAACCGCGTGGGAGCCTGCTCATACAGGCCCTGCACGATGCCCGTGACGCTGACATCGCTGCCGACGGCGAGCTCCTTTGCGAAGCCTGGATTGTCGCCGTCCAAGATGGCTGCGACGGTCGTGTTTCCGGCGAGCAGAAACAGCGTCGTCGCTTCGTTCGACACCTTCTTTTCCAGCAACTGCGCGGGAAACTGCACGAGACAGCCCTCGTAGTCGCCGGGATCGGCCATCACGCCCCTCGTCACGGCCATGTCTTGAACCGCGATGATCGCGTCGGGCGCGATGGGAATCACCTGCGGCGAGGCCCCGGAGGCGATGACGCGAATGACCGCGTCATTGAGGCAGGCCACGGGGCCGCGACGGTCCACGAACCCGGCCGCCTCCACGCGATCGCCGGGCTGCACAGCCGCCTTCGACTGCGTCCGCACGAGCGTGCCGCAGTAACCATCCTGCAGAAAAAATGACTTGCCCGGGACCGCATGGACCACCGTGCCGGCCGTGCGGATCCGATGGCCGGTCGGCGGATCCGGCCGGTAGCGGGCGAGCGCGTCGATCGGCACGTATGGCGATGCAAACGGCTCGTGCTTCGCGGGCTCGATCACCGTGAGCCACTCCGACTTCGACACACACACCCGCGGCCAGAGAAACTCCCCCCGTGGGTTGTAGGCGGTTGCCGCCACGCCGACGAACCTCACCACCGAGTCGGGCAGCGTATCGAGCGTCTCGCCAAAATCGGCCGGCATCGCCGCCTTGTAGATTTCGACGTCGAACGTGCGCAGATCGGTCTCGGCCACGAGACGCCACCGGTTCTTCTCGTCGTACACTCCCCGCACGATGCCCTTCACGGCGATCAGCCGGCTGTCGTCGGCGCCGCTGAAGAATCGGGCGGGATCCTGCACGACCGGCTCCGGGAGCGGACGCTGGCCGAGGGACCGCAGGGAAGTGAAGCGGATGTTCGGGGCGAACCCGGAGGGCGCCATGACGCCCTCGATTTCCACCTCGGTGCCCACGACCACGTCGTCGGGAATGCAGTGCTGCTTTGGCTCGGCAGCGCACACCGCGAACATGCCGTCGGAATCGTCCTGGAGAAACATCGCATTCCCGGCGGGGTAGCGCCAGTTCACGACGCCGCGCACCCGCACGGCCCGAGCGTCGCCGGCGAGCGTGGCAGAGGTCGCCTTCACCTTGGCGATGGGGAGAAGATCCGGGGCCCCGCCATCGGCAGCCCCGGCGTGAGGCACGCAGAGCCCGGCGCAGGCCGCCGCGATTGCGATCACCCCCCGCAGGATAAGACGCATGTGAAACAGACGGTGGTTCTCCATGACCATGAAATATAACCGCCCCGCTGCTTGGAAGCCCGTAGCGCAAGCCGAGGGAATGCGGGCTGCCTCCCGGTGATGCAACGCGGATTCCCTTAGCTTGCGCTACGGGCTTCTCGCAGTGCAGATTGCCAATCTGCACCTACTTGCTGGCCGAGGCGGGCGAGGACGTGTATTGCGAGAAGCCCGTGCCGCAAGCGAGGGAAAACGCCCTCCTGCCCGATCGGGCCATGGTGGCTGCCGGGGAGCGCGGTTGAAATGTGGATTACAGTGAGGAATTCCCACCCTGCGCCCTACGGTTTTTGTCGCCGTACCGCCGCTTTGTGATTCCCTCCAAGAAGGACCACCATGAACCGTCATGACTATTTCCGCCGTTTCGTCGTGACGTCTGCTCTCGTGGCGGCGGTCTGCGGGTCCACGGCCCTCGCCCAGCACGGCAACACAATCACGCCCGACAAGCAGGGCGTCTTTGCCGTGCCGAAGATGGCCAAGCCCCCGGTCGTCGACGGCACGATCGATCCGGCCGAGTGGAAGGAGGCGCTCGCGATCGGCGGCCTCGCGTCGCAGAACCCTGGCGGCAACCAGCTCATCATGCGTCCCACGACCTACTTTCTCGCGTGGGACGCCGACAATCTCTACGTCGCCTGCCGCACCTGGATCATGCCCGACTACAAGCCGCGGGTGAGCGGCCGGGCACCGGGCACGGCCAACGCCTTCGACGACGGGATGGAATTTAACCTCCGGCCGATGGGCAAGAACGTCCCCGAGGGCGCGACCGACAACTCCTACAAGTTTTTCATCACCTGCTTCGGGTCCGACGGCGACCTCGGGCGGGTGTCGGTCGGACAGATCTTCCGCAACTGGCGGCCCCGCTTCAAAACCGCCGTGCGGCTCACCGAGGCCGGCTCCGCCCCAAAGGGAGGCCGCTGGTGGGAGGCGGAGGTCGTGATGCCGGCCAAGGATTTTGAGCTGGTCGGCCCGAACCGCGCCGGCGACACCTGGAAGATGCTGCTCGCCTTCAACCACATTCCGGGCTTCTTCCAGGCCGCGGTGCCGCTGGGCAGCAGCTACTTCGATTCGACCGGCTGGCCGACGATGACGCTCGTCGAAAACACGCCCGCCGTGCAGGTGACGATGGATGAACTCCCCGGCCTCAAGGACGGCGTGGCCGCGGCGCGGATCACCGCCCACAACCCGACGGCGAAGCCCGTCTCGCTCGCCGTGGAGGCCCGCATCGAAAACCTCGCCGATCCGAAGCAGCCCGTCGCGCTCCTCGAGAAGCAGACGAAGCTCGAGGTCGCGCCGGGACAAACGGCGGAGTTTCACCTCAATGAAAAGCTGCCGGGGGATCTCGGTAAAAACCCGGGTGCCGTGTCGTTTCGCGTTGTGCAGGACGGCCGCGAGCTCTACCGCTACTACGCCTTCCTCACGCTTGGCTATCCCGACAACTGGGTGAAGTACACGCCGCCCACGGAAGCGTTTCCAGTGACCGTGGGCTTCAATCCCATGCGCAACAACGTCAGCTTCGTGGCCGATGCGAACGATCTCGACGATCCACGGAGCGCGAAGCAGGTGCGGTATAGCGTCGCCCGCGAGGGCCAGACCACTCCAATCGTCTCGGGCACGCTGACCACCATTGCCTACAACGCGTTCGAAGCGATCCTGAAGCTCCCGCAGCTGCAGCCGGGCGGCTACACCGTTGCCGTGACGATGGATCTCACCAATGGCAAGTCGCTCGGCCCCGTGCAGCGGTCGTTCAAGAAGCTCGACGAGGCGAAGGAATTCGCCGGCTGGTGGAACCAGCCGATCGGCAACACGGAGCGGGTGATCAAGCCGTTCACGCCGCTCACGGTCGAGAAGAATGCGGTCGGCGTCTGGGGCCGCTCGTTCGCGCTCGATGCCGTCGGCCTGCCGCGGGCGATCATGTCGAGCGGCAAGGCGGTGCTCGCCGCCCCGGCGCGGATCGTCGCCGTGATTGGCGGCAAGGACCAGTCGATCGATCTGACAGGCACGCTCGAGATCACCGAGCAGAAGCCATGGCGGGTGGCCTTCAAGGGCAAGGCGACGGGCGCGGGGCTGGTCTTCACGACAGCCGGCAGCGTCGAGCAGGACGGCCTCGTGACGGTGAACCTCACCTATGCCCCGGCCGGCAACGCGCCCGTGGCCCTCGACGCCCTGCGGCTCGAGTTTCCACTCTCGGGCAAGGAGGCGCAGGCCCTCAACTGCATGGGCCCCGGCGGCAACTTCGCTACGCTCTCTGCGGAGGTTCTCCCGGCCGCGAAGACGGGCCGGCTCTGGAGCACGCTCCAGCTTGGGGCGGGCGGCACCGGCCTGGCCGTTGGCACGTTCTATCCCGACGTCTGGATCGGCAACGAGGAGCGCGGCTTCTATTGGTGGGCCGACAGCGACGAGGGCTGGATGCCGGCCAACGACGTGGCCGCCCATGAACTCATGCGCGAGGCGGGCCCCGAGGCCGCGGTCGTGCTCCGCAACAACATCATCGGCAAGCCGGCCGAGCTGACCGGCTCGCGATCGCTCACGTTCACCTACAACGCCACCCCCTTCAAGCCCTTCCCGAAGGGCTGGCGGGCCACCATCAATGCCGAAGATGGCACGTTCTCGGGGCCGCACAAGCAATACACAGACGCAACCACGAAGAATTCCTACAACGGCACGCAGTGGCTCTCGGCACCGGCCCCGCCTGCGGATTGGGGCCGCGTGTGGGGCGAGTTCAAGGTGAAGGCCGATGCGAAGGTCCGCGAGCAGCAGCCGTTCGACCCGCTGGCGGCCCGGCGGAAGGAATACGTCCACAACTCGCTGGCGCTCATGGGCTACGGCACGCGGTCGGGCGACGACGCCGTCGAGAACTACTTCCGCCCCGAATGGAATGAAAACACGATCTGCCCGTCGCAGCAGGACTATTTTCTCTGGCTGGCGAAGCGGGCCTTCACCGAAGGCGGCCTGCGATCAATCTATTGGGACATCTTCTTCATCCGCGCCTGGTCGGATGAGCAGAACGGGATGGCCTATCGACTGCCCGACGGCCGGCTCCAGCCGACCTACAACGGTCTAAACCTGCGGAAGCTTTCGATGCGGCTGGCATCGCTGCAGGACGAACTCGGGCTGGCGCCGGGCGGCGTGTCGGTGCACTCGAGCAACTGCTTTCCGTTCGTGGCGTTTCCATGGGTGGCCGCCGGGCTCGACGGCGAATGGGCCTTCATGAACGACGCCTCCACCCGCGACTGGGTCGACAACTATCCCCCCGACCGGATGCGGGCCCTCAACACGCCGCAGAATTACGGCGTCCCGCTCACCTGGATGAGCATCAACCAGATCACCGATCCGGTGCGGAAGGGCCGCGTGTGGCGCGGGTTTTACGACTGGACCCGCTTCCACGACTGCAACTGGTATGGCTGGGACGGCTATCGCCTTCGCGACACGCTGATCGACTGGGGCCTCAACGACGAACGGCTTCGGTATGTGCCCCACTGGCGTAACACGGCCATCACGTCCGCCGACCCCGAGGTGCTCGTGGCCTACTGGCAGCTGCCGGGCCGCGTGTTCGCGATGGCTTTCAATCACAATGGCAAGGAAGTGAAGAACGCCGCCCTCAAAGTCGATTTCGCGGCCCTGGGCCTCACGGGAGGCCCGGTGACGGTGAGGGATCTGCGGGGCATCGACGGCCACAACGGCCAGTTGCCGAAAGACCAGCTCGATCCCGCCCCGACGCTCGATGTGGGCACAAGCACCATGGCAGTGCCCGGGCTCGAGCCCCACACGGCCCGCTATATCGGCCTGCGGGTTGAAAACCCGGCCGACCTCGAGCGGCTCAAAGCTGAGTTTCAAGCCGTCGGCAATGGGGCCGCGGTCTCTGACGAAATGCTCGACTGGGGGCTCGCGGAGAAGCCGGCACGGTTTCTCGCGGCGGGCCAGGCCACGGCGGTGAAAGCGGCCGACCCGGCGGCGAAGGTGGCGATGTGGCAGCTACCCGACCGCGTGCTCATCGCCGTCGTGAACACGGGGGAGAAGCCGATGCCCGTCGCGGTCGACATCGATCTGGCGAGCCTCGGCCTCGTGCCGCAACTGCCGTGGCAGGAGTTTGTCCGCATTCGCGATTTTGACGGCGGCCAAACGAAGCTCGACTTCCACGGCAAGAAGCTCGACCTCGGCGTCGTGCAGCCGGGCAAGGCCAGGCTCGTCGGCGTGCGAAAGTATTGACGGGCCCTGCAGGGATAGTCCGGTCAATGGGACTTCCGCAACCGTTTTCGGCTCGATGAGTTGCGTGCTGGCCCGGGCTGGTCGCTGACTAGTGCCTACCGTGCCGGTCGTCGCGGTCGTCATGGACCTGCACGAGCTTGCCCCAGTCGGTGGACGGCACCAAAAACCCGCCGCTCACTCCCTCAACCCCTGCCCCTTCGCCCACCTTCTCGCATCCAAGTCCAGCCTCGCGTGCTCGATGCCCTCAAGGCTCCGCTGGCACTCGAAGATCAGTTCGTTCAACACCCTCACCCCCGCATCCAAGTCTGCGTGCCTGATTCCGTCGGTGTGAAGTAGGTCGAACTCGTAGGGCTGCGGCATCTTCCGGGCGAGCTTCTCCAGCTTGTCGAGGAACTCCAGATACGGCGACGCGAATTCCTTCTTCTTGCGGCCGGAGTGGTATTTGGGATCGCCGAACTTGTTCCGACGGGCGGTCCTGAGCATGGCTAAAAGCTGCTGGCCTGCTGGGTTATCGAATGAACTCGCAGATGACATGGCATCCTCCTTGATGCGTTGAGTGTGCCGGGGCTGCTTTGGCCGAGGCGAGAATCCGGACTTTCTGACGTTTCGTGTGTTGGCAGACGTCAGAAACTGTGAACTTCCGTGACGGTTTCCACGTCGAGCCAGTCCATATTTTAGCGCATCGAGGCACCTGATTCGGCATGGTTTCTTCTCACACGCCCCCGAAACCACAAGGAACCACGGCCAAGACAGCGTGTGTTGCGAAATGCCGCACCCGTCAAACATGTACCCACCAGATCGAGGCTTCATGGATGGCCGAAAAAGCCCTGACCACCCCCTCCCTCACATGGTCACGCCGTCTGAGCCACTGGGGCCGCGCTACCCGACTTGCTGCCTTCTTTCGGCGCAGTGGCCTTGGGTACGACAGCCGGCACCTGACAAGCGGCCATGATCGGCACCTGCGTATCCATGAACTCCAGAATGCCCGCCTGCACGCCCTCTGGCAGGCTCTCGAACCACTCCAGCCATCCGTAGGCAGTCGAGCGGGCCACCTTGAAGAACCGGGCCAGAGCCGCGCCGCCATAGCCAGATCGGACGTGTAGGTGGATCGCGAGCACTCTTTTCTCGTTCTTCATGATCACCCTCCGGACCGTGGCGTCATCTGGCTTGGCGAAATGAGCGAGCCGGTGTTTCAGTTGGCGTTCCAGAATTTCCACCTCCACCTTCATACGGTCTCGATCCCGGCCGTAGAGTTCGATGAGGGGCCGGAGGGTTTTGCTGCTGGGGTCCTTGGTGAAGTTCAGAACCAGCGTCAGGAACTTGGTCTGCCAGTCGATGTTCTGAAGCCAATACGTTGTGTTCACGAGCGTCAGGGAGTCTTCGAGGAGATACCCACGAGATTCCGCCTGACACAGCAGTTCGACGAGCCTGTGAGTGTTATTGGCGAGGAACTCATGGCAGCGAATGAACTCCTGCTTCATCTGCAACACCTCGGCGATGGCCTCAGCAGCCTTCCGGATGTTGGCTTCGGTATTGGTGGGTTGTGGTTGCGGCGTGTCCATATGCTCCAAGGTAGCGCGCGGGCTTCGTCGGCGCTACACTGCACGGATGATTTCCAGTCGTCGTGATTCCGCGCGCATTCTCTGCTGCCACCGCGGAGCCCTTATGAGGGCCGGCAGTCTGTTCTCCACGCCTGCCCACTCCTTCGTAAAACGCCCTGGCTGGGGCGAGTTTCAGACGGTTTTGGTGGGCCTTCGACGGGAATGCCCTCCAGCCCTCCCTGTCGTCGTTCGGGCCTCCTGGCTGCCCGAAACGATCCTGGGCCAGTGCCTTCGGCGGGACAAGCGGTTCGTGGTCCAACTCAACCGCGATCTTG
>JBAXOU010000019.1:0-26581 GCA_037133115.1 Planctomycetota bacterium
GCAGCCATGGATGGCGGAGCGAAGTCAGCATCGAGCGAGCGAAGGCCTGGAGGGCCGTAGCGAGTGTCCGGCGACGGGCATGGGCAGCCCCGAGCCTGAGACATGCGAGAGCATCACGTGTGAGCCGCATTACTCCCCAACGGGCTCGAGGACGCCGTGGCCGAGGATGAACTTCCTCGTGCCGGCCGGGCCGTCGAAGATCACCGTGCCGATCGAGCGTGGGCCGCTGCCGCTGATCCCGGCGATCACTCCCTCGCCGTATTCTTCGTGCCGCACCCGCTGGCCCTTCGCATACTCGCGCCGCGGCTTTCCTTCACCGGCCATCCGCAGCGCCAGGTCGGTGGCCCGCTCGATCGCCGCGTCAAAGCCCCGCCGCCTTCGTGGCGGCGATGGGGGCGGCGGCGAGTCATCCTGCGAATCGTCAAGGTCGACCGTGAGGCCGTCGCGATGCACCACTGGGATCCGCGGCCGCGGTGCGTCCTGTGCGACATCATCGAAGTCCTCAGCCTGCCGTGCCGCAGCGTCGCCGAAGGGATCGAAGTCGGCATCCCGCGGCGCCTCAGTGCCCACGACCACCGTTTCGGAACCCTGCATTTCGGCGAGAAACAGACTCGGCGCCGAGATTCGCCGCGTGCCACGGTAGTCTCGCATCCGGGCACAGCTGGCGTGAACCTCCTCGCGGCCCCGTGTGATTCCCACAAACACGAGCCGCCGCTCCTCCTCGAGGTGCTCCGGGCGGTCGAGGCTCCGTTCGTGCGGAAGGATACCGTCCTCCATGGCAACGAGATACACGACCGGAAACTCCAGCCCCTTGGCGGCGTGGAGTGTCATCAGCGCCACGCGGTCGGCCGAGGCGTCCCAGGCGTCGGCATCGCCGACGAGCGCCGTCGTCTCGAGGAATCCGCCAAGCGGATCAACGGCCTCCGGATCGGCCGCGGCCACCGTGAAACCATCGTCGAACTGCCGGGCCGCGGTCACGAGTTCCTCGACGTTGGAGAGCCGATCCTGCCCCTCTTCGTCCTCGTCCTGCTCATCCGCGAGCATCGCGCGGTAGCCCGTGCGCTCGAGCACCGTCTCGAGGATCGCGGCAACCGACGATTCCCTACCGGCCGCAGCCGCCAGTTCGGCCACGAGCCGCGCAAACCCGGCAAACGCGGTCGCCGCCCGCTTCGGCATCCCGGGAATCGCCGCGGCGCTCGCCACTGCGTCGAGTCGCGTAGCCCCGTGGTCCTCAGCCCAGGCTGCGAGCCGGTCGAGCGACTGACGGCCGATCCCGCGAGGCGGCACGTTGACGACGCGAAGCAGGGCCTCGTCATCCCGGGGGTTGCGAAGCAATCGCAGCCACGCGACCACGTCGCGGATCTCGCGTCGCTTGAAGAACTCGAGGCCGCGGACGAGCTGGTAGGAAACGCCCCGGGTTCGCAGGGCGATTTCGAACGAGCGGGAGAGCGCGTTGGCGCGGAAGAGAATCGCGAAGTCCCGCGGCGCCCGGCGGCCGGCGAGCACGGCGGCGGCGATCTCTGAGGCAATTCGTTCGGCCTCCTCAAGGCCCGAGCCATCGAGCACGATTCGCACCGGCTCTCCGGGCCCCGCCGTGGTGACGAGTCGTTTGTGCTTCCGCCTGGAGTTGTGGGCGATCAGCCGATCGGCCGTCCCCAGGATGTTCGCCGTGCTGCGGTAGTTGTCCTCCAGCTTGACGACCGACGCACTGGGATAGTCCCGCTCGAACTCGAGGATGTTGCGAATGCTCGCGCCCCGCCATCCGTAGATCGCCTGATCGGGATCGCCGGTCACGGCAAGGTGCGGGTGGTCGATCGACAGGCCACGGAGGATCGCGTACTGAACGGCGTTGGTGTCCTGGTATTCGTCCACCAGGATGAAGCGGTGTCGGGCGTCGAGTTCACGGCGCAGGTCGGGATTCTCCGCGAGAACAGTGGCCACGTGGACGAGTAGGTCATCGAAGTCGACCGCGTTGGCCCGCACGAGCATCTGCTGGTAGACCGGCCAGACCCGCAGCGCCAGATCGTCGGCGGGCTTTCCCCAGCGGGGTTCAAATGTGGCCGGCGTGAGAAGGTCGTTCTTTGCCCGGGAGATGATCCCGGCAATGCGGTCGACCGGGGTGTGGGTGGCGGCGAGGCCGATCGATTTCACGGCTCGCTTCAGCGTGGCGGCCGCATCATCGGGGTCGAGTATCGAATAGTCGCTCGTCAGTCCCACGAGCCGGGCGTGGCGGCGGATCAGCCGAGCAGCGAAGCGGTGGAAGGTGCCCATCTCGACCGGCTGCGGCCCTACGAGGTCGGCCACCCGGTGCCGCATTTCGCTGGCCGCCTTGTTGGTGAAGGTCAGGGCCACGATCCGCTCGGGCGGCACGCCCTCCGCGATCAGGTGGGCGATCCGGTGCGTGACCACGCGGGTCTTGCCGCTGCCAGGGCCTGCTAGCACCAGCAGCGGGCCCTCGACGTGGCTGGCAGCACGCCGCTGGGACTCGTTCAGGGAGGCGAAAGATGATGCTGGCACGGGTCTGGGACGGCAAAACCTGGCACTGGGCACGGCGGGCGCGGGTGGTCTCGCCGAAGCGATGTAGTCGATTCTCAGCCGATTGGAGTATATTCATCACTTGCCCGCTGGGCCTCACGCCCGGGCGGCCACACCTTACCTCGATTCGCACGGGAGGGACCCCATGCCGCGAGTGCCATACAAAAACCTGATGCAGTCCGACGAAATGGCGGAGAAGCTCGAAATGAGCACGGCTGAGATCGGCCTCTCCGTCCGCACCACCAACTGCCTCGAGGAGAAGGGCATCTTCACGGTCCACGACCTGCTCAACTGCACGCGGGCCGATCTGCTGTCGATCTCGAACTTCGGCGAGAAGACGCTCGAGGAGGTCTACAAGTCGCTCGAGAAGATCGGTTTTTTCCGTGTGCAGTCATCCTCGGGCGAGTTGGCCGTACGGCAGCCGGAGGCGGCGGCCCGCTGCTCCTGACCGGCTCCCGCCGAGGCGGCGAGGAGTTCGCTGGTGAGATTCCCGCGGTTTTTCGGCAAGAAGCGCGGCCATCGCCGGACCGGCTCTCCGGCCTGGGCTTCGCTCGGTGACGCCGCGTTCCATGCCGCCCTGCTCACCGCGGGGATCGTCTTTGCAGGCCTGCTCCTCTCCGGTGTGGCGGTTCCGGAGTGGCGAATTAACCAGCACTTCCTGGCGACCGACTGCACGGTTCTGGGCAAGGGCCTTGTGCGACGGACCATCGTTGCTGCCGACCGTAGTAGTTCCTTTACATGGCAGCCGTGCCTCCGCGTCCGCTATGAGGTGGCCGGCCGTTCGACGGAGTCGTGGAGCACTCCTTCCCGCAGCACCACCGCGAGCGACCGAACGCAGGCGGTCGCCGCGCTGTCGGCCTGGAAGCTGGGCGACACCGTCCCGGGATGGTACGACCCCACGGCTCCCACCACGGTCGTCCTGGAGCGGGGCTACAACTGGTGGATGTGGCTCCTCACGCTGCTGCTGCCCGGCGCGCTGGTCTCGTTTGGCGGAATGGGTCTGGCCCGCGCGATCCGGCGATGGGGACGGTCGCAGGAGCGGTGTGCGGTGCCCTCCCGATTCTCCGATCTCCTTGATCCGCTCGCCGCCGGGCCGCGGCAGGCGGCCGAGCATCCGGGGGTTCCGGCCTGCGATGACCTGGTGAACTCGCCGGGCACCGTCCTCGCCTACCGACTCCCGATCGAGAGCCCCGAAAACTGGACGCTCCTCGGCTTCGGACTCTTCGCTTTCCTCTGGAACTCGGTGCTGGCGGTCCTGGGCGTCGGGGCCGTCATCGACCTCCTCCGTGGGAAGATCGACTGGCTCCTCCTCACGCTGCTCGTTCCGTTCGCCGGCGTCGGCATCGCCAGCCTGGTGCTCTTCATCAGGCGGGGGCTGCTCGCGACGGCCGTGGGGCCGACGCAGCTTGAGATCTCAGCCCAGCCGCTCCGCCCGGGTGGTAGGTACGAGGTGCTGCTTGCTCAGGGAGGGTCAGGAACGCTCGATTCGCTGCGGCTGGCGTTGACCCTCGAGGAGCAGGCCACCTTCACGCAGGGCACCGACACCCGCACCGAACGGATGACCGTCTGGGCCCACGACATTCGGACCTGGGTCGACCTGCAGCTCACGCCCGGCGCACGGTTCGAGGCCCGAGGGGCATTCACGATCCCAGCCGATGCGATGCACTCGTTTACGTCCGAGCACAACGCGGTCCGGTGGAGCATTGCCGTGCATGGCCAACCAGCGGGCTGGCCGGGTTTTGTCCGCACGTTCCCGCTCGTTGTCTTTCCGGCCGAACCGGCGATCAACCACGGTGGCCGGCGGCGGGAGGCTTTCCCATGAGCACTGCCACCGAGGGACTCCGCCCCACACCTCGCGTGATCGCCCTGTTCTCACACGGCAACCGCCACTACGAGCCTCTCGACCCGGTCGAAATACGCTACGAGGTCGAGGGCCTCGACGACGAGCCACCACGAGCTGTCGAGCATTCCGTGCTCTGGTTTACCGAGGGGAAGGGAGAGGAGGATCTCGGCGTGCACTTCTTCGAGCGGGTGGTCGCGCCCGAACGCCTGCCGCCGACCGCCCCGATGGGCCAGTTCTCCTGCCGCCTGCCCCGCAGCCCGCTCTCCTACGAGGGGGTGGTCGTGAAGATCCGCTGGTGCGTTCGTGTTCGCTTCTTTTTCGAGAGCGGCCGAGACTATGTCTCGGAGCACGAGTTCACCGTCGGCCTCCTCCCGCCAGCCCGCCCGCTGATGGCCATGCCATGACGCCTGCTTCAGTCGGTGATGACGCGGCGCGGACCGCGTTCAGAAGAACCGCCGCGAATCCATTCTCGACCCGCTACACGAGACCGGGGGCCGTGCCTCCTCTTGATGCGAGCGGCCGACCACTGGATATCGGCCCACTGCTCGACCGCATCGGTTGCGACTGCTGGGCGATCGAGGGGCCACATGGCCGCGGCAAGACCACCCTGGTGCGAGCCCTGCTCGCCACCGCCGCGTCTGCCGGACGTGCCACGTCGTTCTCGCAGGTGCGGTCATGGGCCGATGCCTGGCCCACGCTGAAGTCCGTTGTAAGAGCCGGACCGGGCCACATCGTTGCCGTGGACGGCTGGGAACAGCTCCCCTGGGGCGTCGGCCTGGTTATCGTCGCCGTGGCGCGCTGGCGGCGGACGACCGTGATCGCCACGGCGCATGGACCGATCGGCCTGCCGGTGCTCGCCCGCCGCGAGTCGTCACTGGCGTTGGTCGCCGCGATCATCGAGCGCTTGCCCGATCACCACGGCACGATCTCGGCTGCCGATGTCGAGCAGGCTTTTCGATGCCATCGGGGAAACGTTCGCGATGCTCTGGCGACCCTGTATGACCGCTTCGAGGAGCGGCGGCCCTGACACACGGCTGCCGCGAGCCACCACCGGGCAGGCCGGGTGTGGCGATCATGACGGAAGCGACGGTTGTGCAACGCCACCGAGCGAAATTCACGATCCGTCCGCCGGTTTTTGGTCACGTCGCGACAGCCGCGCAACCTACGCTTGCGTGTTGCCGTCGGTTCTGCGGGCATTTTCCCGCAGCGGCGGCCAGCGGAGGAACGTGTGATGACGATGCGTCGGATGTCCGTGGCCCTCGTGGCTGCAGTCGGCTTTCAGGTCATGGGCGGCCTTGATGCCCGGGCCCAATGCTGCTTCAACGACCTCTTCGCGGGCTGTGGTGCGTGCTTCAAGAAGCCGCCCGTCTACGCGGTCGCCCCCGTGGCCGCGCCGATGGTCGCGCCCATCGCCGCCCCAATCGCAGCGCCACCGCCCCCCGTGATGGTTCCCGTCCAGCAGACGAGCTACGTGCCTGAGACCACTTACCGCACGCAGTACCAAAACGTGCCGGTCACCACATATAAGCCTTCCTGCGAGGTCGATCCCTGCACGGGCTGCTCCCGGGAATGCATGCAACCCGTCACACAGTACGTCCAGCAGGCGGTGAATGTGCCTGTGACGCAGTATCGCGCCGTCACCACGACCAAATACGTGCAGATGCAGCCCGGCTATGCTGGCGGCTATCCGGCGGCCCAGCCTGCCATGGCCGCTCCTGGCATGGCCCAGCCTGGCATGGCGGCTCCTGCCATGGCCGCTCCTGCCCCAGCCGTCAGCCCGTTCACCGCTCCGGTCCAGACCACGCCGCAGGCCTGGGGTGCCGCCGGCGCCGACATCCCGCAGCAGTTGGTCCCTGGCTCGGCGCCGCCGGCTTCTGTGCCGCAGACCTATCAGCAGCCAATCACGCCCCAGAGCGGGTATTCGATTCCCGTGGCACCGCAGGCCGGGATCCAGCCGCAGCCGACGCAACCGCAGCCTCTCTCGCCAACCCCGTCGATGGCGCCGGCACCGTCGCTGAAGCCCATTCCGGAACTGCCGAAAACGGCAGCGACCCCCACGGCGCCAGCGGTGGGCACTGCCGCCCCAGCCTTCTCACCGTTTGCGACTCCGGCCCCCGCCGGCACCATCACCGTGCCACCGCCAGCGGCGGGCACGAACGGTTTCACCGTCCCCGGTGGGGCCCTTCCGGCCGCCGGTGCGGCTCCTTCGGCAGCGCCGCTGGGAATGCCGGTCCTTCCCGGCCAGGGGCCGAAGGCTTCGACGAATGCCTTTCCACGCCTCCTCGAGCCGACGAGCCATACCACATCGTGGCAGCCAGCCATGCTCGATCCGCTCCCTGGTGGGCGGCGTCCCGGCTACCCAACCGCCGCCCTGCCGGCTCGACTCCAGCAGTGACCGCGAGCCGCGGCGGCTCCACCGCTTGCCGCCGCACGCCATTCCGCTGACACTTCCGGTGGTCGGGATCCAACCCCCGCCCCCTGGAGCGACGCGGCACCGTGACGAACTCCGAAATCGCTTCCGTCTTCGACCACGTCGCAGACTTGCTCGACTATCAGGGGGGCAACGTGTTTCGGGTGCGGGCCTACCGCAATGCCGCCCACACCATCGGCGGGCTCGTCGAACCTTTGGCGGCGGTTCGTACCGACACGAACCGTTCCCTGACCGACCTGGACGGCATCGGCGACGACCTCGCCGGCAAAATCGAGGAACTGCTCGACACCGGCAGGCTGCCCCTGCTCGAGGAACTGAAGGTCCAGGTGCCCGCGGCCGCCTTTGAACTGATGCGGGTGCCGGGGCTTGGTCCGAAGAAGGTGAAGCAACTCGTTGATGCGCTGGGGATCGACTCGCTCGAAGCACTCGAGCAGGCCTGCCGCGAGAAGCGGGTCGAGTCGGTGAAGGGCTTCGGCGCCAAAACGCAGGCGGCGATTCTGGACAACATGGCCTTCGCGAAGGATCCGGCCCATGCCCGGATGCTCTGGAACGACGCCAACTCCATCGTCCAGGACGTGCTCGGCTGGATGCGGCAGTGCCCGGAGGCGCGGCAGGTCGAGGGAGCGGGGAGTTGGCGGCGGGGCCGCGAGACGGTGGGCGACCTCGACGTGGTGGTCGACAGCTCGGCGGCCGCCGCCGTGATGGACCACCTGGAGCGATGGCATGGCATGGCCACCGTGCTGCAGCGCGGCGATACCAAGACGAGCATCCGCGGCCCACAGGACATCCAGATCGACCTCCGCGTGGTGGCGGCGGAATCATTCGGGGCGGCGCTGCAGTACTTCACCGGCTCGAAGGAGCACAACGTGAAACTCCGATCGCGGGCCAGAGACCGCGGCCTGACGATCAACGAATACGGTGTGCACAAGCTCGACGCCGCCGCCGACGGCCACCACACGCGCGGCGGCACGCTGGCCGGTCGTACGGAAGCCGAGGTCTATGAAGCCGTGGGCCTTCCCTGGATCCCGCCCGAACTCCGCGAAGGGGGCGACGAGTTTGAGCGTGCCGAGCGCCAGGGACTGCCGACGCTCGTCGAACTGGCTGACATCCGCGGCGATCTCCACATGCACACGACCGCGACCGACGGCGAAGATACGCTCGCCGACATGGTGCGGGCGGCGATCGATCGCGGCCTCGAATACGTGGCGATCACCGACCATGGCCAGCGGGTGACCATGGCACGCGGACTCGACCGCACGCGACTGCTGAGGCAGTGGGATGAGATTGACCAGCTCAACGAGTCGCTGGCCGCCGACAGCGTGCCCCCGATCACGGTGCTCAAGGGGATCGAGGTCGACATGCTCGAGAAGGGCGGCCTTGACCTCCCGGACGAGATCCTCGCCCGGGCCGACTGGGTCGTGGCCAGCCTGCACTACGGCCAGCAGCAGCCCCGCGATCGGATCACGGCGCGAATCATCGAGGCGATCGAGAATCCGTTCGTCCGCGTGATCGGCCATCCGACAGGGCGGCTGATCAACCGACGCCCCGCCTACGACGTCGACATCAACGCCGTGATCGAGGCGGCCGCCCGGACCGGAACCTTTCTCGAGATCAACGCCAACCCGTGGAGGCTCGACCTCGATGACCGGTATGCCGCCGCGGCGCGAAAGGCCGGCGTATCGCTCGTCATCTCAACCGACGCGCACTCGATCCGCGGCCTCGACGTCATGCGGTGCGGCATCCTTCAGGCCCGTCGTGCCGGCCTCGAGAAGGGCGACGTTGCCAACACGAGGTCGCTGGCTGACCTCCGCCGGCTGATGGCGAAGAAGGGTTGATACGGATCACACGTGATCCTCGCGTGTCGAGTTCGTGGCGAGTGAAAGCCGACCGGCCGTGAGGCCGCGGGCGAACAACGCTGGACCCGGCGTCTGTTGGCGGTTCACCCCACGCCTCACGGCGTTGGGCTTGGACAAACGGACTCGCACGGCTCATGCGTAACCCGGATGAGAACCGTTCACCGATCCGGTGGCTTCACGCAGCGGAAGCCGCAGTGGTTTGTCGCACTCGACACCTCCCCCTTGCCGCGGGTGCCGACGATGTAGCGGGAACAGTACTGGTCACTGCACAGGAACGATCCACCCCGCTGGATCCGCTTCACCTGCCCAGGCTCCGTGGGATCATGGCTGTCGGTCGGTCCGCGCGGGTTGAGCGCGACGCCCTCCGCGGCATCCCGGGCATACGTATCTGGGCGATACCAGTCGCTGCACCATTCCCAGACGTTCCCCGACATGTCGTGAAGGCCGTAGGCGTTGGCGGGGTAGCGGCCCACCGGTGCGATGCCCGGGAAACCATCGTCGGCGGTGTTCTCTCCAGGAAATCGCCCCTGCCAGGTGTTCGCCATCCAGCGGCCGCCGGGCTTGAACTCGGTGCCCCACGGATAGGTCGCACCGGCAAGCCCCCCGCGCGACGCACACTCCCATTCCGCCTCCGTGGGAAGTCGCTTACCGGCCCACGCCGCGTAGGCTTCCGCGTCTTCGAAGGCAACGTGAACCACCGGTTGGTCGCCCTTTCCCGCAAGATCGCTGTCGGGGCCCTCTGGATGCTTCCAGCAGGCGCCGGGGACATAGGCCCACCAGCGGAGGTGCGCCGTTCCGGTGGCGTCCCTCAGCGGCACATCCTCGGCCGGCGGCGTGAACACGATTGAGCCGGCGACGAGATTCTCCGGCAGAGCCCCGGGGAAGTCCTCAGCCCGGGGTGGCCGCTCCGCCACGGTCACGTACCCGGTCGCCTTCACGAACTCCGCGAACTGATCGTTGGTGACCTCGTGCACGTCCATCCAGAAGCCATCCACCCTGACGCGATGCACTGGCCGGGCATCGTTCATCGGATCAGTCCCACCGAACGGCAGGCCACGGGGATCGCCGCAGCCCATCGAGAACTCGCCACCAGGCACCCAGGCCATCCCTGCCGGTGACTGAGCCGACGCTCGGCTCCCAGCAACGGTCGGCTGGAAGGGGCCCTGGGCCGTGGTGGCATCCCGTCGCGGCCGGCCGGCCAGCCACACGCCCACGGCAAGGAGCAACGGCAGCAGCCACATGGACTGCCCCCATGCTCCGCGATGTCCCGTCGGCTGCCGTTGTTTTGGTCGTGCAGCGGTCATGCCACCGTCCCTCGGAGGATTCGCTTCAGTTGCCGAGCGAGCGTGTCACGACGCGAGGCAGTCCACCAGCGGATGCAGCCACGACGGGCCCGCTTCGCCAAGGCCGACTCCTGCCGGCTCGCGTCGACGAGCGTCCGACGGGCACGATCGTCCGCTTCCCCCTGCGACCAGAGCCTGAGTCGCTCGGCGGCGGCCGCATGGTCGGTGAACTCGCCCAGCCGCGTCTGCAGTCGGCGGAGCTCACGGATGCAGGCCGTGACCTCGGCCGTCGGCGCCGCGGCGGTGAACAGTTCCAGCGAATACCGGAGCTTCTTCGTATGAACTCGCAACCGATGGATCTCGCGATCATCACGAAAGCGGTCGTCGAGGTGGGCGAGGAAGCGCCTCGCAAGCCGTCGCGACCGACGGCGAGCGAAGGAGACGATCGTCTCGGTCGTCGCCGCCGACTCGACAGCAGCGAGCAGCGCGGCGGCCTGGCCGTTCCAGTCGCGGGCCAGCAGGTTGGTGATCTCGTCCTCGAGTTCGCGCCGCGTCGGTGGCCGCTTCTTCGCCAGCATCTCCAGAAGGTGCTTTCGGGCTGCTCGACCGGCGGCGGATGGCCGTGCCGCCACTACCGCCCGGCAACGCGCGGTGAGAACGTCGAGATCGCGGGCTTCTCCGGCCGCGCGGCGGATCCGGCGGAGCGACTTCTTGAACCAGCGACGCTGCCGCCGTGGCACGAACGACCGGAAGGCCGTGATGGCGGCGGTCGCACGACGGGCGGAAATCCGGAGCCGATGCACGGTCTCCGCCCGCGGTTTTCCCGTAGCGACAGCGGCTACCACCCGCGCAACGGATCCAAGCCGCTGTCGAAGGAGCCGGCTGGCGACGTCCGCGGCCGATACTGCATGCGCCGCTCGAACGGTTCGCGACGCCATCAGAGAATTCACGAGCGGGTTGCACGGAACGGGGGCCGGTGTTCCGGCCCACTGCATCACTGTACGGGCGGTGCAGCGTGCGTTCCAGCATCCACCCGCTGGAGCGGCTCAGCGGGCACCGACGGTCCGCGACCCCGGCTGGGTTGCAGCGGCGTCTGCGGGCGGACGCTTCGATACGACCACGTCGGAAACAAAGATCGTGCCCGCGCCCATCGCTCCCTCACCCGTCCAAAGGCGGCCCTTGACCTTTATCTCATCTCCTGTCGAGACGAGGTCGAGGCGGGCCGCGTCGATCGTGGCGATGGCATCCGCGTCAAGTTGCAGCGTGATCCTCCGCAGCTTCCCAGCATCCACTCGGAGCCCGACGAGGTTCTTTTGGATGCTTACGACGGTCCCGACGATCGTCTCCATGCGCTCCGGGCGAACGGCATCGGGAACGAAGCCCGCGGGGGGCGTTACGATCTCGAAGCTGGAGACGGGCTCGACACCATGCCCCTTGCCATCGACCTCCGCGCGGAGCCTGACGACCATTCCTATCGTCAGGATAGACGCCGGTGCCCGCCCACCGATTTGAAACCGGGTCACTCCGGCCGGGTGAAACTGGGCGACGAACGGTTCGGCATGGCCTCCCGTGGCATCCGACTCGTCGAAGGCGACCATCCCGCCGGCGGCCTGGCCCACCACTGCCCGGACAACCCCCTTGAACTCAGCCTCGGGCAGTCGATCGATGACGAGTTGGTTCTCGGCGACGGGCACGGTAATCGCCTTGTTCGAACCGCGACACGCTCCCAGGTTCCAAAGCCGCTCATAGCTCTGCTGGAGCTTCGCCGACTTGTAGAACGTCCCCCAGTGGATCGTGCCGTCCGCTGCGAGTGGTGGCGGCGAATCCTGCGCGTCAGCGTACGGGTTGTACGGGGCGGCCTGACCGGGAGCAGCCGAAGCCCAGACGGCAATGGCCAGGAGGGGAAGGCCGACGAATCCGCGTGTCATGGAGTTTGTCCTCGCGGGCGGCGACGACCGCCCTGCTCTGACACTACTTCGACGCAGAAGCGACCGCAAAAAGCCTGGTGGCCCGGTCCTAACGGCCGCACCGGATATGACGACGGGCGCAGCCCGGCTTCCGCAACAGGGGCCACGCCCGTATGGTCGAGTCGGTCCGTACTCTCAGCGTGGGTTACTCGTTGTCGCCGGCGGCCAGTGTGGCAACGCCACTGTCACCCACCTGAGCGGCACCCTCGGCACCGGCGTCGCTCGAAGCAGCAGCCTCGAGCAGCGGGAACTGGCGAGCCAGGACGTTCTCCCGATCCATCCGCAGCGACTCCAACGCCTCTGGCCGCACACGAACCTCAGCGGACTGGAACGTGTTGAAGCCCGTGCCTGCAGGAATCAAGTGCCCGAGGATGACGTTCTCCTTGAGACCGACGAGGTTGTCGACCTTCCCCGCGAGCGCGGCTTCCGTCAGCACCTTCGTGGTCTCCTGGAAACTGGCCGCCGAGATGAAGCTCGAACTCTGAACGCTGGCCTTGGTGATCCCGAGCAGTTGCGTGCTGGCCGTCGCCGGCTTCGGCTTCGTACCCTTTGCAGCGGCTCCGCCGAGCGTCTCGATCTGGGCATTCGCCTGAGCGAGCACCTCTTTCGGCACGATCGCCCCGACCTCAAACTCGCTGTCGCCCTTGTCGGTGATCCGGAGGCAGTCGGTGACCCGGTCGTTTGCGGTGCGGAACTCGAACTTGTCCATCACGCTGCCCGGCAGCAGCGTCGTGTCGCCGACGGTCTCGATCTTCACCTTTCGCAGCATCTGCGAGACGATGATCTCGATGTGCTTGTCGTCGATGTCGACCCGCTGGCTGCGGTACACGTTCTGGATCTCACGGGTGAGGTACTGCTGCACCGCCTCCTCGCCCGAGATCCGCAGGATGTCGTGCGGCACGAGCGGGCCATCGACGAGCGCTTCGCCCGCCTTGACGATGTCGCCGGCATGCACGCGAAGGTGCTTACCGTGGGTGACAAGGTGCTCCCGCTCGATGCCGCTCTCATTCTTGACAACGATGGTCCGCTTGCCCCGGCGCTTCTCGCCAAGGAGTTCCACCTTGCCGTCGATCTCGGCCATGATCGCCGGATCCTTGGGCTTGCGAGCCTCGAAGATCTCCGTGACTCGCGGCAGACCACCGGTGATGTCCTGCGTGCCCGACGCTTCGCGGGGCGTCTTGGCGAGAATGTGGCCGGCGGCGACCATCTCACCCGGTGACACTTCGATGTAGGCCTTTTCAGGCAGATAGTAGAAGTCCAGGATCTTGCCCGACTCGTCTTCAAGCACGACCTGCGGGTGATAGACACCTTTGTGCTCCATGATCATTCGCCGAAGGTGACCGCTGGGGTCCTTCTCGAGGCGGAGCGTCTCGTTCTCGATCACGTCCTCGTAGCGGACCTTGCCCGACACCTCGGAGAGAATCGGGATCGAGTGCGGATCCCACTGCACGAGCACTGTGCCCGCCTTGACTTCGTCGTCATCCTTGACCTTCAGAATCGCACCCGCCGGGATCTCGAACTTCTCCAGTTCGCGGCCCTTGGCGTCGATGATCGCGATCTCGCCGTTACGAGCGAGCACGACAGCTTCGCCTTGCTCGTTGGTCACGGTGCGAAGCCGGGTGAACTTCACCGTGCCGGCCCGCTTCGCCTTGCTCTCGCTCTCCTCGATGGCACGCTGGCCCACGCCGCCGATGTGGAAGGTCCGCATCGTCAACTGCGTGCCCGGCTCGCCGATGCTCTGAGCGGCGATGATGCCCACCGCCATGCCCTCCTCCACGAGCGAGCCCGTGGAAAGGTCCATGCCGTAGCACAGCCGGCACACGCCCAGCGGAGCCTCGCAAGTCAGCGGGCTGCGGACCTGGATCTTTTCGAGGCCGAGTTCCTCGACCTGCCGCGCCGTCGTCGGCGTCATCAGATCGTCCTCGTGAACGATCACTTCGTCGCTGATCGGGTTGCGGATGTCGGACCGGCTCACGCGGCCGCGAATACCGTCAGCGAGGCTGACTTCGACCTTCTCGCCGCGGTAAATCACCCCCTTGGTGATGCCCTGCGTCGTGCCGCAGTCGTGCATCGTCACGACCACGTTCTGCGCCACGTCGGCAAGCTTCCGGGTGAGGTATCCCGAGTCGGCCGTCTTGAGGGCCGTATCGGCAAGACCCTTTCGGGCACCGTGCGTCGAGCTGAAGTACTCGAGCACCGTCAGCCCTTCGCGGAAGTTCGCCTTGATCGGCGTCTCGATGATCTTGCCCGACGGCTTCGCCATCAGGCCGCGCATGCCGGCCAACTGGCGGATCTGCTCGACGCCGCCTCGGGCGCCCGAGTGTGCCATCAGGTGAATGGGGTTGACGTAGCCGGGTCGGCGGGTCGGCTTGGCGTCCGTATCCTGCTCGAGTTCCGCCATCATCTCCTTCGTGATCTGCTCACGGGCGTGCGTCCAGGCGTCGAGCACCGAGTTGTACCGCTCGCCGTCGGTGATCACACCCTTCTGGTACCGCTTGAGGATCTTCATCACCTCCTTCTCGGCGTCGCCGATGATCCGAGTCTTGCTCGTGGGGGTGATCAGGTCATCGGTGGCGAACGACAGGCCGCTCTTCGTGCTCCATCCGAAGCCGACGCGGTTCATGTCGTCGAGCAGGTCGATCGTCTTTCGACGGCCGAGCGTCTGGTAGCAGTCGGAGATCACGCGGGCCAACTCGCTCGACCGCATCGGGATGTTGTAGAAGAGCATCCCCTCGGGCAGGGCCGAGTTGAACAGCACGCGGCCAGCGGTGGTCTCGACCACAGCCCCCGGCTTCGCTTGCGCCTCGATGTCGGTTTTAAGCCGCCGCTTCGCCGGCAGTTTGACCTTGATCTTGGCGTGAGTGTCGACCTTCCGCAGCGAGTGGGCGATCTCCACCTCGGCGAAATCCTTGAACACCATTCCCTCGCCCTTACGGCCGGGAATCGCCATCGTCAGGTAGTAGCAGCCCATCACCACGTCCTGCGAGGGCGAGATGATCGGCGCACCATTGGCCGGGCTGAAGATATTGTTCGTCGACAGCATCAGGGTGTGGGCTTCGACCTGCGCCTCGATCGAGAGCGGTAGGTGAACCGCCATCTGGTCACCGTCGAAGTCGGCGTTGAAGCCCTTGCAGACAAGCGGATGGAGCTTGATCGCGTTGCCCTCGACGAGCACCGGCTCGAAGGCCTGGATGCCCATGCGGTGCAGCGTGGGGGCGCGATTGAGGAGCACTGGGTGGTTGCGAATCACCTCTTCAAGGATGTCCCAGACCTCGGCGTCTTTCCGCTCGAGCATCTTCTTGGCGCTCTTGATCGTGTCGGCGTGGCCGAGTTCCTTGAGCCGCCGGATGATGAACGGTTGGTAGAGCTCCAGCGCGATCTTCTTCGGCAGGCCGCACTGATGGAGACGCAGGTTCGGGCCTACCACGATCACGGACCGCGCCGAGTAGTCGACTCGCTTGCCGAGCAGGTTCTCGCGAAACCGCCCCTGCTTGCCCTTGATCATGTCGGTCAGGCTCTTGAGCGGGCGGTTGCTCGAAGCCAGCACGGGCCGCTTGCAGCGGTTGTTGTCGAACAGCGCGTCGACCGACTGCTGCAGCATCCGCTTCTCGTTGCGGATGATGACCTCGGGCGCGTTGAGATCAACCAGTTTCTTGAGCCGGTTGTTGCGGTTGATGATCCGGCGGTAGAGGTCGTTGAGATCGCTCGTGGCGAAGTTGCCGCTGTCGAGCATGACGAGCGGGCGAAGATCCGGGGGGATCACCGGGATCACGTCGAGCACCATCCACTCCGGCTTGTTCTCGCTGTCGCGAATGCTCTCCACAATCTTCAGCCGGTTGACGAGATCCTTTTTCTTCTGCTTCGAGTTGGTGGTGATCAGTTCCTCGCGGAGCTCTCGCGAGAGCGTCACCAGGTCGAGCCCCAGCAGGAGTTTGCGAACCGCCTCAGCCCCCATCTCGGCTTCAAAACTGCCTTCACCATGGGTGGCCCGTGCCTCCCGATACTCCTCCTCGGTGAGCAACTGCTGCTTCTTGAGCGGCGTATCCTTCGGATCAAGGACGACGTAGTCCTGGAAGTAGATCACCTTCTCGAGACTCGACGTCTTCATGTCGAGCAGCGCGCCGAGCCGACTCGGCATCGCCTTGAAGAACCAGATGTGGACAACAGGAGCCGCAAGCTCGATATGACCCATCCGTTTGCGGCGCACGCGACTGTGCGTGACCTTCACGCCGCAGCGGTCGCAGATCATCCCCTTGTACTTCATGCCGCGGTACTTGCCGCAGGAGCACTCCCAGTCCTTTTCCGGTCCGAAGATCTTCTCGCACATCAGGCCGTCCTTCTCGGGACGGAAGGTGCGGTAGTTGATCGTCTCGGGCTTCTTGACCTCGCCGAACGACCAGCTGCGAATGTCGTGCGGCCTGGCCAGGCTGATCTTTACGGCCGAGTAGTCGTTGACGCGATCGTAGGTGGCTTCACCGATGCTCACGGGCGATTCTCCTGGGGCCTTTCGAGGCGACTGTTGATCAACCTTGTGCTGTCATGCTGGAGGCTTGACTGTCGTGAGACCCTGGGAGCCGAAGGCCCCAGAAGGTCTCCAAGCGGGCGACGGCCATGATGGCTTCTCGCTCGCGTGAACCTAGATCCGTCGCTTCTCCAACTGCATATTCAACGCCAAACCGCGTATCTCATTGGTCAGCACGTCGAAGCTGGCGGGCGTGCCGGCCTCGAGCGTGTTCTCACCCTTCACCATGCTCTCGTAGATCTTCGTGCGGCCCTCCACGTCGTCGCTCTTCACGGTGAGGAGCTCCTGGAGGATGTAGGCCGCGCCGTAGGCCTCGAGCGCCCAGACTTCCATCTCGCCAAACCGCTGACCGCCAAACCGGGCCTTGCCCCCGAGCGGTTGCTGCGTGATGAGCGAGTAGGGGCCGGTCGACCGAGCGTGCACTTTGTCGTCGACGAGGTGGTGGAGTTTGAGCATGTAGATGTAGCCCACGGTCGTCTCCTGCTCGAGCGGTTCGCCAGTGCGTCCATCGAACAGTTGCGCCTTGCCGTGCCGCGGCAGATTCGCGTCGTCGAGAACCTTGTTGATGTCTTCTTCGCTGGCTCCGTCGAACACGGGGGTGATCGCCTGGAAACCGAGAATCTTTCCGGCCCAGCCGAGGTGCGTCTCGAGGATCTGACCCACGTTCATGCGGCTCGGCACGCCCAGGGGGTTGAGCAGGATCTGCAGCGGCGTGCCATCGGCCAGGAAGGGCATCTCCTCCTTGGGGAGAATCTTCGCGATCACACCCTTGTTGCCGTGGCGGCCGGCCATCTTGTCGCCCACGGAAATGACCCGCTTGGCAGCCACATAGACCTTCACCATCTGCAGCACACCCGGACGGAGTTCGTCGCCCCGCTTCATGCTGTTGAGGCGGCGCTCCTTACCGTCGATCGCTTCCTCGACCGCCGGCCACATCGTCTTGATGATCTTGTCGACGTCGGCCTTGCGCTGCGGCGAGCGGACATCGAACTCGTCCGGCTTGAACGCTGCGGCCCGCTCCGCCACGACCTTGTGGTCCTGGTTCCGCACGAGCGGGCTGCCGTCGTCGGCATTCAAAGGCTTCTGGAGAACCTTTTCCATCTCGGCAACCATCGCCCCGAAGGTCTCGGCGATCCGCAGATTGCCCTCGCTCTCGGCCTCCTTGAGCTGCTTTTGAAATTCCCGCCGCTCGTCCTCGGAAAGGCTCATCTGTCGCGAAAACTTTTCCGTGGCGGTGACGATGCCCTCAACGCCCGACGGCACTTCCAGCGAGTCGTTCTTCACGTCCTCGCCGGCACGGCCGAAGATGGCATGGAGCAACTTCTCTTCAGGCGTGAGTTCTGTCTTGCTCTTGGGGGAGACTTTCCCGACGAGGATGTCGCCGGGACGCACATAGGTGCCGATGCGGACGATACCGGTCTCGTCGAGGTTGTGCAGGGCCCGCTCGCCGACATTGGGAATGTCGCGGGTGAACTCCTCGCGGCCCAACTTCGTGTCGCGGATCTCGATGTCATATTCCTCGATGTGGATCGAGGTGTAGACGTCATCCTCCACCAACTCTTCGCTGATGATGATCGCGTCTTCGAAGTTGAAGCCGTCCCACGCCATGAAGCCAACGAGCACATTACGACCAAGAGCGAGTTCGCCCTTGTACGTCGCAGCGCCGTCGGCGAGCACCTCGCCCTTCTCGACCTTCTGGCCGAGTTGCACGATCGGCTTTTGGTTCTGGCAGGTCCGCTCGTTGAGCCCAACGTACTTCCGCAAATGATAGATGTCCGGAGCGGCGCCACTCGGGGGCGTGACTTCGATCGTCTCGGCGTCGACGTAGGTGACGGCGCCCTTCTTCGCGGCCCGCACGAGCAGGCCGGAGTTGGTGGCCACGTCGCGCTCCATTCCCGTCGCCACCACTGGCGGCTCCGTGACGAGCAGCGGCACAGCCTGTCGCTGCATGTTGGAGCCCATGAGGGCGCGATTGGCGTCGTCGTGCTCGAGGAAGGGAATCAGACCGGCCGACACGCCAACCATCTGGCTCGGAGCGACGTCGATGTACTCGATGTCCTCAGCGGGCACGAGCACAAAGTCGCCCTTGTAACGGGCGATGACCGTGTCGCCAACGATCTTGCCGTCGACCACGGTCGCATCCGCCGGAGCAAGATGAGCGTCGTGCTCCTCGTCGGCCCGCAACCAGACAACGTCATCCGTGAGCTTCGACTTCGAAACCTTCCGGTACGGGGTCACTAAAAACCCGTACGAGTCAACGCCGGAGTAAATCGCCAAGCTGGAGATGAGGCCGATATTCGTGCCTTCCGGCGTCTCGATCGGGCAGATCCGGCCATAGTGCGAGATGTGCACGTCGCGGACTTCGAACCCGGCCCGCTTGCGGTTGAGGCCGCCTGGGCCGAGCGCGGAGAGTCGCCGCTCATGCGCGAGCATGGAGAGCGGGTTGGTTTGGTCGACCACCTGCGAGAGCTCGCCGCGGCCAAAGAAATACTCGATCGCAGCCGAGATGCTCTTGGGGTTGATGAGGGTTCGCGGCGACATCTCCGCGACGTCCTTGAGGCTCATCCGCTCCTGCACGGTGCGGCGGAGCTTGAGGAAGCCCTTGCGGAGTTCGTCACTGGCGAGTTCGTCGATCGTCCGCAACCGGCGGTTTCCGAGATGGTCGATGTCGTCCACCTCAACCTCGCCCTCACCCTCACTGAGCTGCAGCATGTAGCGGATTGCGGCGATCATGTCCTCCGCCCGCAGCGTCATCTCTGTCTCGGGCACGTCGAGCCCGAGCTTGCGGTTGATGCGGAAGCGGCCGACACGGCCAAGACGATAACGGTTGGTGTCCTTGAACTTCTCGTCAAACAGCGCCCTGGCCTTGTCGAAGGCCGGCGGATTGCCCGGCCGCAGCCGCTGGTAGATGCGGATCAAAGCGTCTTCATGGCTCGGCGCGACCCCGGTCCGCCGCTTCGACTCGTCGGCATCCTCGCGGAGGCTGTTGACGATCAGCGGGACCTTCTGCTCGAGCATCACCTCGACACCCTTCAGACCCGAGGTGCAGATCAACTCGGCCTGATCGTGAGTGACTTTGCAGCCGGCGTCGACGATGATTTCGCCGGCCCGCTCGCTCCCCTTCGGATAGACGATGTCATCGACGGCGATCTTGCCCTCGATCTTGGCGACGTATCGGCTACCCTCCGTCTTCACCTTTTCGGTCGTATAGAAGAGCTTCAGAATCTCGGCGTCGGAGGTGTACTTAGGGTCCATCGCCCGCAGGAGCGTGAGCGCCGAGAACTTGCCGCTCTGGTCGATCCGCACTTGAAGCGTGTCCTTCTTCGACACGTTCAGCTCGATCCAGCTACCCCGCTCAGGAATGATGCGGCAGTTATGGGTTTTGCGATCGCTCGATTCGGTATCCGCGACAAAGTCAATGCCGGGCGAGCGGTGCAGCTGACTGACCACCACGCGCTCAGCACCATTGATGATGAACTCGCCGCCCCCGAGCATGATCGGGACGTCGCCAAGATAGACCTCTTCCTCAATCGGCTGCTCGCGAGTGAGCCGAAGCCAGACGCGGAGTGGACGACCGTAGGTGAGCCGCAACTGGCGGCATTCATCGGGGCTGTACCGTGGCTTCCCAAGCTCGTACCGCAGGTACTCGAGTTTCACCGTGCGGTCATAGCTCTCGATCGGGAAGATCTCCCGGAGCACGCCCTCGATGCCCTCGTCCTTGCGCTTGGAGGCAGGCACGCCATACTGCAGAAACTTGTCGTAGAACCGGGTCTGGATCTCGGTGAGGTCTGGAATGAGGTGACTGACGCGACGGCTGCCGAAGTGGCGAACTTCACTGGGCTGGAGACGGCGGACGGCGCGGGTTGCCATTGACAGAAAACTCCTCGGGATGGTCTCGTGCGGCCGCGAACGAGTCGCGTTCCGTTCAGGGCACTGTCGTGAATCGAAACCGCCGCACCGCGACGAACCATCGACTCACCATCGTGTCGACGAATCCTCCGATGGCGCGCAGGCCTCAACAGACACAGTGACCTTCAGCGGCGGCCAAAAATCAGGAACAACTGGAGAGATGGGGCAGGATCGGCAGGGACGTGCAGGCAAACGCAAATACTATACCATTTGGCGATGTGGGGCAAACCTCCCAACACCAAACGGGGTTTTTACCGCGTTTACTTGATCGCGACCTTGGCGCCGGCCTCTTCCAGTTCCTTCTTCAGCTTCTCGGCGTCGGCCTTCGAGATGCCTTCCTTCACCTTGGAAGGGGCGCCCTCGACCGTGTCCTTGGCCTCCTTGAGACCCAGGCCAGTTGCAGCACGCACCACCTTGATGACGCCGATCTTGTTGTCGCCGAAAGCCTCGAGAATGACGTCGAACTCGGTCTTCTCGGCAGCAGCTTCAGCCCCGGCACCGCCACCAGCGCCACCTGCACCAGGCGCAGCCATCATGACCGCGCCGCCAGCCGCCGGCTTGATGCCGTGAACTTCGTCGAGGTAATCGGACAACTCCTTCGCTGCCTTCAGGGTGA
The DNA here is from genome assembly GCA_037133115.1 of Planctomycetota bacterium. GTDB lineage: Bacteria > Planctomycetota > Planctomycetia > Pirellulales > UBA1268 > QWPN01. The sequence goes on from JBAXOU010000019.1 coordinate 20,963, forward strand.
GGCCGACGATCTTGTCGCCGAGGTCCTTCGTGTCCTTCGAGAATTCACGCGTCGCTTCAGCCGTTGCCATCGCTCGAGGTCCTTTCAGTTCAAAAAACGCGGTATCGCCGGACGATCCGGTGACCGCTGGATGTGGTGAAAAATGCCGAATGTGGTGTGTCGTACCGTCGGTCCAAACTACCGTTTGCCCGGCAGCCGAGCCCTTTGTCATACCATGGGAAATCGTGGAGTGAAGCCCGTCCCAAAAAATCTCGGGGCGAACCGGGTCAGGAAGCAGCCACCTCCCCACCAACAGCCTTTTCCAGGTCTTCGACCCGTGACTTGAGCTGGCCTGCCAGCGTGCCGCCAGCCGACAGAATCTGCCCGGAAAGCGTGCCGCCGAGCGAGCTGATCTGCCCGGAGAGGATCGAGAGCTGCTCCGACCGCGTTGGCCACTTGGCGACTCGCTTCACGTCTCCGGCATCAAGTTTTGCCCCATCAAGGGCACCGCCACGGCACTCGAAGCCTTCAAAATCCTTCACGCCCTGGAGGCGGTCGAGTTCCTTCGCCAGATCGACGACATCCTCGCCACCCCAGGCGATTGCCAGCATCCCCTCAGCCCGGTCAAAGGCCGGCGCGAGCGGAGTTCCCTCCATCGCTCGACGGGCGAGGCTGTTCTTCACGAGCTGCAGGCTGATCCGCTTCTTGCGAAGCGATTGCCGCAGCTGCGTGGTCTTTTGGGCGTCGAGCTTCCCGAGGCTGACAACGATGACGTCGCCAACTCCCGTGAGGCGACCCTTGAGATCGTCGACCAGCATGTCCTTGATGGCTTTGCTCATGGCGAACGGAATCCGGTGAAACGGGGAAGTGAGAGGTGAGGCGACTGTCAGACGGCGACCATCACGCCGGGCGTCATCGTGCCCGATATCGAGATGCTCTTGAGGTACTGGCCGCGAACGCTCGACGGTTGCATGCCGACGATGTGGTCGACAAAAGCACGAATGTTGTCGACGAGTTTGGCGGCGTCGAAGCTCGCCTTTCCGACGACGGCATGCACGATGCCCGTGGGATCGTTGCGGAACTCGACCTTACCGGCCTTGTACTCGCTCACCGTCTTCTTGATATCGGCGGTCACGGTCCCGGCGCGGGGGCTCGGCATCAGTCCTCGGGGGCCGAGCACCTTTCCGAGCGGGCCCACCAGGCCCATCATGTCAGGGGCGGCGATGCAGACGTCGAAGTCCGTCCAGCCTTCCTTGATCTTCTTGGCGAGGTCGTCAGCGCCGACTTCCTCGGCACCGGCGGCTTTCGCGTCATCGGCAAGGTTGCCCTTGGCGAAGACCACGACCCGCTTTGACTTGCCGATACCGTGGGGAAGCACGATCGAACCGCGGATGATCTGGTCGGCCTGCTTCGGATCAATCCCGAGCCGCAGATGGATTTCAACGGTCTGGTCGAACTTGGTCGGAGGAAACTTTTTGAGCACGGCGACTGCCTCCGCCACCGGGATGGCGTCGTCGGTCTTCGGCTTCACGGCGAGCATTGCCCGCATGCGCTTGTTCGTGGCCACTGTGATCCTCGAATCTCGATTGGGGTGAACTGGTGTCTGGAAGAGTGGATGGAGGCGGAGGCGTCAGCCCTCGACGACAATGCCCATGCTGCGGGCCGTGCCTTCGACCATGCGGCGGGCATGCTCGCCATCGCGGGCGTTGAGGTCTGCCCCCTTCAGGCGGACGATATCATCGAGTTGGGCCTTCGTCACCTTGCCGACCTTGTCTTTGTTGGGCACGCCCGAACCCTTTGCCAAGCCGGCGGCCTTCTTGAGGAGCGCGGCGGCAGGAGGACTCTTGGTGATGAACTCGAATGAGCGGTCGTTGTAGACCGTCACCACCACCGGGATCGGCATGCCGGCCGCCTCGCGGGTGCGGTCGTTGAACTGCTGCACAAACTGGCCGAGGTTGATTCCAAATCGACCGAGCGAGGTGCCCACCGGGGGCGCCGGGGTCGCCTGGCCACCAGGAACCTGAAACTTCGCCTGACCAACAACCTGCTTCGCCATCTCGTCGACCTTTCTTCGTCAGCCGTCCGTTGATTCCGATCACCCAGTTCCGATTCACTCGCCCGTCGCGGGCCCGACTCTACTCTCGAACCGCACCGCGTGCCGCTCACACCGTCTCGATTTGCCAATATTCAATGTCGACCGGCGTCGACCGGCCGAAGATGCTGAGCATCACCGTCACGCGGCCGTTCGCCTCGTCGATCTGTTCGACCTCGCCTTCGAAGTTCTCGAAGGTGCCCTCGTTGATCTTCACGCGGTCGCCCTTCTTGAAGCTGATCTTCAGGCGGGGCTGGTCGTCGGTCTTCTCCTCGCTCTTGTTGAGAAGTTTGGCGACATCCTGGGGCAGCATGGGGCTGGGACGACCGGCCGATCCGGTGAAGTCTCCGATGCCCCCGGTCTCCCGGACCAGGTACCACGTCTCGTCGTTCAAGATCATGTTCACCAGGATGTATCCCGGATAGAGCTTGCGAGAAACGACGCGTTTTTTGCCCCCTTTGAACTCGGTGACCTGCTCCTTCGGCACGATCACTTCGCCGAACCACTTGTCCATGCCTTGCATGGAGATGCGACGGAGGAGGGTTTCGCGGATCGAGTCTTCCCGGTTGCTCTGCACCTTGAGGATGTACCAGTGCCGCTCGCCCACCACCGGCGAGTCATCGTCGGCCGCGGTCTCGATCGGCTTGGCGTTTTCGTCGCCGGCAAACGGGTCTGCGACCTCGGCGGGAGTGCCGTCATCCTCGACGTCGTCAACGGCGTGCGCGTCGGCCGACGCAACCACCTCGTCGGCGGGCAGCTTCTCGTGCTCGTTCGTCGCGTCGTCGGTCATGGCCATCGGTCCGGCGTGTGGGGGAAGAGTGAAGGAGAAGGGAAACGATCAGCTCGTACGAAGCACCAGGCGGAGCACGAACCACCAGAACAGGTCGTAACCAGCGAGAATCGCGGCCAGCGCGAAGATCAGGAAGATGATGACGGCCGAACTACGAATAACCTCTTCTGCGGTGGGCCACGACACCTTCGCCACTTCCGACTCGACCGCGATCAGAAAATCGGCGAATATCGGAATGTTGACCAACCGGTAGCAGAGCCAGAGACCGAGCGCCAGCAAGCCGCCCGGAACCAGAAACCGCACCACGCCCAAATCGGCACCTCCGGCGAAACCCGTGAGCGAGCTGTCGCCACCGCCGTACTGGATCGCCAACAGCTGCGCAAGCCGCCACACGCCCAGCGCGACGATCGTCGCGAGCGCTGCAAACGTGACCTGACGGGTAACGCGCCCCTGGTTCCGTTTGTAGACGGAAAAACTGAGGACATCCCCCCAGATACCGGCGGATTTGACGTTTTCCTGCATGGCGGACCTCACGCGTTCCGTCGCCCGAATGCCATCCTGTGAAACCAAAACCGACCAACCTCTTTCCCCAAACCACCGCGTGCCGCCGAGCGGCCGCGTGCAGGGGCGGCGGGAATCGAACTCGCAACCTCTGGTTTTGGAGACCAGCGCTCTGCCAGTTGAGCTACGCCCCTGTGGTAGCCGGGCACCGAATCACTCCGGTGCCCGGCTCCGTGATTTCATCTCCGGGGCGGGACCCCGGACTCCCTTGTGATCTCCGGGGCGGGACCCCGGACTCCCTTGTGATCTCCGGGGCGGGACCCCGGACTCCATTAGTCAAGGATCTTTGTGACCACGCCCGAGCCGACCGTCTTTCCACCCTCGCGGATGGCGAAGCGGACGCCGTCGTCCATGGCGATCGGCACCATCAGTTCGACCTCCATCTTGACGTTGTCGCCCGGCGAGCACATCTCGACGCCGCCAAGCAGCTTGGTCGAGCCGGTCACGTCAGTCGTGCGGAAGTAGAACTGCGGGCGATAGCCGGCGAAGAACGGCGTGTGACGGCCACCCTCCTCCTTCGACAGCACGTAGACCTCGCACTCGAACTTCTTGTGGGGCTTGATCGAACCCGGCTTGGCAAGCACCTGGCCGCGCTCGATGCCCTCGCGAGCAATGCCGCGGAGGAGGCAGCCGACGTTGTCGCCAGCCTGACCACGATCCAGCAGCTTCTTGAACATTTCAACACCGGTGACTGTGGTCTTTTCGGCCTTGTCCTTGAGGCCGATGATCTCCACTTCGTCGCCAACCTTCACCTCGCCGCGCTCGATACGGCCCGTGGCCACCGTGCCACGGCCTTCGATCGAGAACACGTCCTCGATGGCCATCAGGAACGGCTTGTCGAGCTCACGAATCGGCTCGGGGATGTAGCTGTCGACCGCGTCGAGCAGGTCGGCGATGCACTTATTCTTCGACGGGTCGGCGGGGCTGTCGTAGGCCGGCTTGCCGGCACCCCGAATGATCGGCACGTCGTCGCCCGGGAAGCCATACTTCGTCAGCAGTTCGCGGATCTCCATCTCGACGAGGTCGAGGAGTTCCGGATCGTCGACGAGGTCCACCTTGTTGAGAAACACGACCAGGGCGGGCACACCGACCTGCTTGGCCAGCAGGATGTGCTCCCGAGTCTGGGGCATGGGGCCGTCGGCCGCACTCACCACCAGGATCGCACCGTCCATCTGGGCGGCACCGGTGATCATGTTCTTGATGAAGTCGGCGTGACCCGGACAGTCGATGTGGGCGTAGTGACGCTTTTCGGTCTCATACTCCACGTGACTGACGGCGATCGTCACCGTCTTCGTATCGTCGCGGACGGTGCCGCCTTTCGCGATATCGGCGTAGCTCTTGGCGACGGCCAGATTCTTGGCCGCCTGCACAGCGACAAGGGCGCCCGTGAGGGTCGTCTTGCCGTGGTCAATGTGCCCGATCGTGCCGACGTTGACGTGCGGCTTGCTCCGCGTGAACGTGTCCTTTGCCATCTTTTATCCCGGGAGGGGTCCTCTTCTGGTGGTTATTGGGTTAGGGGGTACGAACGAACAAAAAGCTGCTGAAGGGACTTGAACCCTTGACCTCGTCCTTACCAAGGACGTGCTCTACCAACTGAGCTACAGCAGCGTGGTGCGTCGAAGCGCCGCGGCCGCCGCGGCCATGGATCCTGGTTGTTGTATTGAGTGATTGTGTCGGGGCGTGGGTGATTGCTGATTCGGTTCGGGGTGTATCGGTGAGGAACGTGCGGGCGGTTGAGAAAGGGCCGTTTACTCCGGGTAACCGCCGAAGCGGGTAGAGGGAATCGAACCCTCGTCTTTAGCTTGGAAGGCTATTGCTCTACCATTGAGCTACACCCGCGCGGGGATGAGACTGGGGAGTGCAGGATTCGAACCTGCGAAGGCAATGCCATCAGATTTACAGTCTGACCCCTTTGACCGCTCGGGAAACTCCCCTCTCTGGTGGACTCTGGACTCCTCCGGATCTTTCCGGTGCGTGTGCTGGTGGTAACGGTCGTGTCTTCCGTAGCGTTGGCTGCTCGTGCGTCGCTCGCTGATCGATCAAGTACCGGGCCGCGAGGCCCCGCCGCGGCTCGCGCACCGGCTGAGGCGAGTCGCCCGCACGATGCCCTCGACCGGCTGTGCCGCGCGACGGCCGTCATGGTGAGCTAGCGGCGGGAGTTGAACCCGCAACCTGCTGATTACAAATCAGCTGCTCT
>JBAXOU010000020.1:0-26184 GCA_037133115.1 Planctomycetota bacterium
TTTACCGGCGGGCGTCGTTTACCGGCGGGCGTCGGTCTGGCGGGCGGCCTGGCGGTTGGCCAGGAACCGGCGGAGGCCGGTGACGATTCGGGTGGCCGTCTGGGAGCCCGATTCAACGTGGATGGGGGTCTCGCCGTCCTCGGTCACGATCACCTCGACCGCCTCCGGGGGCAGGTCCTCGCCACCGAGCAGGTCAGTCGGTGCGCCGGCGGGCTGTCCCGAGGCCTCTTCTGCCTGGGGCGGAACCTGGGCCACAACGAAGCTTTCCCGGGTGAGCGAATCGAACTCGGGATCCTTGATCAGGGTCGCCACCCTGGTCTTGGCGGCGGAATCGCTGGGCCTGGAGACAAGGAGCAGCACGGGCTTGCGGGTATCCCGGGCGGTTTCCAAGGCCTCGTCGATCGACGACAGGATCCGGTCGTCGTCATCGCCGTCTTCGGGATTCCCGGCCAGAACCGGGGCGGGAACGTGCTTTTCCAGGCCCGCCAGCCAGGCTTCCGGCGTCTGGCCGTGGTAGCCCGACTGGGCCATGATCTTGGCCCCGTCCGGGGCGATCAAAACGGTGTTTGGAAAGGTCCGAACGCCGTATTTGATGCAGACGCGGGACCTGGCGTTCCGCTCGTCTTGGGAAATGCCCTGCTGGGGAAGGTCGATCATCAGCAGGACGACGCGATTCTCGGCCCAGGCGAGAAACTGCTGGGAGTCGAGGACCTTTTTCTCGAGCGTGACGCAGTGGGGGCACCAGTCGCTCCCCGTGAAGATCGTGAGCACCGGCCGGCCGGTCCGCTCGGCGGCTGCCATCGCCTCGTCGTAACTCCGCAGCCAGCGGTCGCTGGCCTGGGCCGACGCGGCCACCGCAAGGCAGACGGCTACCGCCGCCACGAGGCGGCCTGCGGCAGCGAATGCCGCCGCACCAGAAAACTGAAACCTTCCCGCCACGTTGGTCAGACTCATCTTCGTTTGCCTCCCTGCCGTCCCGTACCCATTTCATCGGGTGGACTTCACCGGGCCCGCGAGCCTTCGCGGGCTGAAACATGGCAAAAAGGTAGGCTGACCGAGGCCAACCTGTAAAACTGTGAGTCTTGTGCAGATTCCGCAGATTACCAAAACCCCCTACGCTCTCCGTCGCCGTTGGACTTACGTCGCGCCGCGGGAAGTCACGGAGGGGCCAAAAAAACGCGAGGCAGGCAGGACACTGGCCTGCGCTGACTGACCCCGCGGTCGGCCCGTACCCGCAAAACGCCGCAGGGCCCACCGTTTTCCGGTGGGCCCTGCTCATTCGTTCGATGCTCTCAGGCTCGGCGGACAGGAGGTCCGCCGCTGCCAGCCCGGGCACACCTTGGCGGTGCCCGCGGCAGCCGGGAAGGTTAAAACTGCCAGATCGCGTCGCAGCCGCCGTAGAACTGGCCGTACTGGTCGCCCGACCCGTTCGCGATCTTGCCGAAGGGCAAGTTGCCGTTCGGATCGTCCGGCGAATACCAGTCGTACCGCAGTTCGGGCCGGATGATCCAGTTGTTGTTGGGCTTCCAGTTCAGGCCCCACGTGGCCTGCCAGAAGTTGCCCGCGTAGCCGCTGCCGTAGGGGCCACCGAAGATGGCATTGCGGATCGGGTTGATCACGCGATAGCCGTTGTTGTCGCGAAACCACTCCAGCCGCATGCCGCCCACCAGCGTGTCGCTGATGTTGTAGAACATGTACTGGTTGATGCCGTACCACTGGGCCAGGCCATCGGCCTGCCCGATGTTCTGCGACGCCGGATTGGCGTTGAACTGCCAGCCGTTGTCGTTCTGAAACACATACGTGAGCTTGTCGGACAGCTCATTCACGTAGACCGTGCTCACGATCGACCGGTTGCCGATGTTGGCAGGGCCGGTCGCGGAGACGAACGAGCCCGGCTCATTGCCGCTCGACACGCACGTCGTCAGAGCCTGCGTGGCGTCGGAGTTCTTGAACGTCACACCGCCGAGGAAGGCGGCGTTGCTGTTCGCCCCCGCATAGCCCGGATTGTTGATCCCCACGATGTTGATGGGGTCGCTGAAGTTGTCCCAGCCGTTGGTGATACCGCCGTACACGACAAGCTGGTCGTTGGGCGACCAGGTGTCGAGCACGCCGGTGTGGGTAAACGGCTCGCCATACTGCATCGTGTAGGCGTGGGTGTAAAAGAAGTTGCCGATGGCCGGCACCACTTCATACCCGATGATCGTGTAGAAGTGGCCAAACTTGACGGCATGGTTTCCGGCACCGACCTCACCGTAGAGCTGCGGCATCGCCAGACCGTAGTCCTTGCTCGACGCCCACGACGGTGCACCATACACGCCGGCCTGATTCGGCTGGTTGAGCAGGTTGGCGTCGAGACCGCGGGCCGTGGTGTAGATGTAGTCCGTACCGTAGAGCAGGTCGACGCGTCCGCCCCAGTACCGCCCGTTGTCGACATCGAGCAGCCGCTCGTTGACGAGGTAGAGCTGGTTCATCTGGCCCTGCCAGTTGCGGTCGTTGAACGTGATCGGGCCGTTGAAGGGGCTCCCCCAGTTGTTGGCACCGATGCCCGTGTCGACCCAGCCGTAGGTGTTGATCCCACGGCTCGTGAGGGGCTCGATCTCGAGGTACCGGGTCGGGCCTTCCTCGGCAGAAGCCTCCTGGGCGGCCTCCTGCGGCGGGAGGGCCCGCATCTGGTAGGCGTCCTCCTGCGGCACGTTTGGCAGCACCGGAGCCGACGCGACGGGCGCGGTGTTCTGGGCGAGCTGGCTGTAGAGGTTCGGATCAATCCGCGACGGCAGCGATGGGTCGGCGGCATTCGCTGCACTGACGGCCATCAGGCCGCTGGCCACCCAAACGGGTAGCGTGAACTTCGCAAAACGCATGGTGGATAGGCTCCCAAATCCCTGGTGTAGTTTCCGGGCAGCAATCCCGCGGCCCGGCGCTATGAACGTGGGCGCGGAGGTCCACCTACCCAACGCGAAATCCGCCGATCCGCGCCGGCCAGCCCCCCATACCCGGAGGTGAGAATCGACCCCGCCGCGACGAAAAAACGCCTTGGGCCTTCGAGGGCTGCATATCCTTCGCGACCGCAACCCCGCCGCGGCAGACTCTGCGGGTCGCGCAACCGCACCGGTCAGCGCGCCGGTCAGCCCGCTGGGGCGAACGAGCCCTCGAGCAGGGCCGCCAGAAAATCCTCGGGCCGAAACGGCTCGAGATCGTCGGCCGATTCCCCAACGCCGACGAACTTCACCGGCAGACCAAACTGCTCCGCCACCGGCACGATCACGCCGCCGCGGGCCGAGCCGTCGAGCTTGGAGAGCACGATGCCGGTGCACCCGGCCGCCTCCGTGAAGCCCTTGGCCTGCGAGAGGGCGTTTTGCCCGGCGGTGGCGTCGATCACGAGCAGCGTCTCGTGCGGCGCTTCGGGGATCTGTTTGGCGATCACGCGGCGGATCTTGCCGAGCTCCTGCATCAGGTTGGCCTGCGTCTGCAGCCGGCCGGCCGTGTCGATGATGCAGACGTCAAAGCCCCCCTCCACCGCCTTGGCCACGGCCCGGTGCGCCACGCTCGCCGGATCGCAGCCCGGCTCACCACGGACGATCTCGGCCCCGAGCCGGCCCGCCCACATGGCGAGTTGCTCCACCGCCGCCGCCCGAAACGTGTCGCCGGCGCCGAGCACCACCCGCTTGCCGTCGCGGAGGAAAAGCCGAGCGAGCTTGGCGATCGACGTCGTCTTGCCCGAACCGTTGACGCCCGTGACGAGGATCACCGTGGGGCCGCCGGCCGCGGTCGCGATGCCTGCCTCAGCCGGCTTGAGCCGCGCCAGGAGTTGCGTGCGGATCGAGTCGAGCACCACCTCGGGATCGACCACACGGGCGCGGAGCCGCTCGCGGACGTCGGCCACGATCGCCTCGGCAGCGGCCGGTCCCATGTCGGTCCTCACGAGGGCCGCGCGGAGCTCTTCGAGAAACTCCTCGTCGACCAGCCGGCCCTCGCGTTTGAAGATGTCGCGGACGTCGGTGGAGAGCACCTTCGCCGTCTTCGCAAGGCCCGACCTGAGCCGATCGAGGAACCCGGGCCTGTTCGGCGCGGCAGGGGCCGACTCCGCCGGGGCGGCCTGCGGCTGGGGCTCTTCCTTGCGTCCAAAACGAAATAGGGCCATGGGTCGTTGGTCTCCGACGATGCGTCAGCCGGCGGCGGGCCGCGACCGCCCGCCGCGGCCGTCGAGGATCGCGCCGAGGATGCCCGCCACGAAGGTGGGCGAATCCTGGCTGCCGTAGCGACGCGCCAGCTCAATGGCCTCGTCGACGACCACCGGCCCCGGCGTGTCGGTGTGCAGCAGTTCGAAGGCGGCGATCCGCAGCACCGCCCGGTCGGTGGCTGCCATCCGCGACAGCCGCCAGTTGGTGCTCCGGGCGTCGAGGAGGGCGTCGATCTCCACCTGGTGGTCGCGAACCCCGTCCACGAGCGTGTCGGCGAAGACGACGAGCTCCGCGGACTTCAGCCGGCCCTTGTGGAAGCGGGCACGATCCCGGGGATCGATGGTGTTGAGTTCGCCCTGATAGAGCGACTGCAGGGCCACCTCGCGGGCACGGCTGCGGCGGCTCATGCGGCCCCTCCGTGCCGGATCGCCTCGAGGAGCCCCGCCATTTCGATCGCCGCCGCGGCACACTCGGCCCCCTTGTTGCCGGCGTAGCCATCGGCCGCGTCACCGCCGGCCCGCACCATCGCCTGGGCCAGCGTGTCGCAGGTGAGCACGCCGAAGATCACCGGGAGCCCGTGGTGGCGGCCGGCCGCCTCGATCCCGGCCGCGGCAGCGGAGGCGATGTGATGGTCGTGCGAGGTCTCGCCCTTGATGATCGCCCCCAGGCAGAGCACCGCCGCATAGCGGCCCGTGGCCGCGAGCCGGTCGGCGGCGAGCGGCAGTTCGAACGACCCCGGCACCCACGCGACATCGACCGCGTCGGCACCGATCCCAACCGCCGCGAAGCGGTGCAGGGCGCCCGCCAGCAGCCGCCGCGTGATCGACTCGTTCCAGCGGGCCACGGCGATGGCAACCCGCGTTCCGCGAGCCACCGCGGCGGACGTGCCGTCGAAGACCGTGGGCGTGGACGTGCCGCTCATGCCGATGCTCTCCGCCACTTCACGACTTGAGGCTCATCAGGAACTCGCTGTTCGACTTCGTCTTGCCGAGCCGGTTGACGAGGAGCTCCATGGCGTCGGTGGGGTTCATCTCGCCGAGCACGCGGCGGAGCACGCAGATCCGGCGGTACTCATCGGGCTCCATCAGCATCTCCTCGCGGCGTGTGCCGGAGCGGTTGATGTCGATGGCGGGGTAGATCCGCTTGTCGACCAGGCGCCGCTCGAGCACGATCTCGAGATTGCCGGTGCCCTTGAACTCCTCGAAGATCACGTCGTCCATCCGGCTGCCGGTGTCGACCAGCGCCGTGGCGATGATCGTCAGCGAGCCCCCCTGCTCCACCTTGCGGGCGCTGCCGAAGAATCGCTTCGGCCGCTGGAGGGCGCCCGAATCGACGCCGCCGGAGAGGATCTTGCCGGAGTTGGGCACCTCGGCGTTCCAGGCCCGGGCGAGGCGGGTGATCGAGTCGAGGAAGATCACCACGTCGCGGCCATACTCCACGAGCCGCTTGGCCTTCTCGATCACCATGTCGGCGACCTGGATGTGGCGGCTGGAGTTCTCGTCGAACGTGGAACTGATCACCTCGCACGACGGCCCCTTCACCTGCCGCTCCATGTCGGTGACCTCCTCCGGCCGCTCGTCGATGAGCAGCATGAAGACGTAGGCCTCCGGGTAGTTGGCGAGCACCGCCTTGGCCATCTTCTGCAGGAGGATCGTCTTGCCCGCCCGCGGCGGGCTGACGATCAGGCCGCGTTGGCCGAAGCCGATTGGCACGATCAGGTCGACCACACGGGTCGAGACCTCATCGCCAACCGTCTCCATCACGATCCGCTCGTCGGGGTGCAGCGGCGTGAGTTCGTCGAAGAACACGCGGGTCGTGAGCTTCGCCGGATCCTCGCCGTTGATCGCCTCGACCCGCAGCAGCGCAAAGTAGCGTTCGCTCTCCTTGGGCGGCCTGATCTGGCCGGCCACACTCATGCCGTTCCGCAGGCCGAAGCGGCGGATCTGGCTGGGAGACACGTAGATGTCGTCGGGGCAGGAGAGATAGTGGGCGTCGGCGCTCCGCAAAAAGCCAAACCCATCGGGGAGGATCTCGAGCGTGCCCTCGCCGAACATCAACCCATTGAGCTTGATCCGCTCTTTGAGGATCCGAAACACGAGATCCTGCCGCTTGGCCCCGGAGACATCGCCGAGATTCTCCTTGCGGGCCAGTTCCACCAGTTCCTGCATCGACAGTTTCTGCAGTTCCGTGATGAACGAGTCGCCCTTCTTGAGGGCCTCGTAGTGGCTGGTGACGTCGAGCCCTTCTTTGACCTCGGCGGCGATTTCCTCGGCGATCGAGAGCGGCTCCCGCCCAGCGCCATCGAACTGCGATTCAGGGATCTTGGACATGGTGCACCGGAAGCCGCGGCCGCGCAGAAGACGAGCGGAAGTGTCGGCCTGTTAGCGGGAGGGAGACGGGACGGGAGATGCGACGAGGATGATCGAGGCCCGGCCGAACCGACCGCGCAGGAGCGCTGGCCAGCGGCGACCGAACCGACGAACGAGGAACCCCAGGGCGGGAGCCGACCGGCACCGACAGGCGGTCGTTCGGGCTCAATGCCCGCCAATCGCCTGCCAGATCCGATCGACTTGGTCCGCAGTATAAGCCGGATTCCCCGAAGCATCCACGCACCACATGGCAGGGCCGGCCGCCGGGGGGCGGTAGCCCCGTTCCCAGGCACGATCCCGGGCGGTGATCTGGTCGGGCGACCACCCCCTGCCGGCCAGCCGCATCCGCCTCACCGATTCCTCACACTCCACGACCACCAGATGGGTGCAGAGGTCGTCCCAGCCCGACTGCATGAGCAGCGGCACATCGAGAACGACTGCTGACTTGCGACCGCCTGAAAGGTTTCGCGCAGCCGCATCGGCCAGAACCTCCTCGAGCCGCCGCCGCACCCGCGGATGAACGATCGCCTCGAGCGCCGCCAGGGAGGCAGCGTGGTCGGCCGTGGTGCCAAACACGATCCCGGCCAAGGCGGCCCGGTTCACCCGTCCGAGGGAGTCGATGACGCCGGGACCAAACCGGCTGGCGACCTCGGCAATCACCTGTGGCTCCTCGAGGGCCTCGTGGGCGTGGCGGTCGGCATCGACCACGGTTGCACCGTGCTCCGCGAACCGCTGCGCCACGGTCGACTTCCCTGCGCCGATCCGGCCGACCAGACCGATGATGATCATCTCATTCACACTCCGCCCAAGTGGCTCCAGACTGCACCGACACCTCCACCGGCACCTCGAGTGTCATCGCTCCCTGCATCTCCTCGGTGACGAGCCGCTCGATGTCGGCCAGTTCGTCCGGGGGCGACTCGAGGAGCAGTTCGTCGTGGATTTGAAGCACGAGAGCCGCACGACGTCCTTCGCGCCGCAGGCGGGCATCGACGCGGAGCATCGCGATCTTGATCAGGTCGGCCGCCGATCCCTGCACCACCGTGTTGACCGCCTCCCGTTCGGGTAGGGTGAGCGTCATCGCGCCGGCGACGTTTCGCCGCTTGGCCCGCTCGCGCACGCCGGCGATGGCCCGCCGGCGACCGAGCATCGTGGTCACGTGGCCGTCACGGCGGCAGCGGTCGAGCACGTCGTCCATGAAGGCTGCGGCGCCGGCAAACACGCGAAAATAGCCGGCGATGAACTCCCCGGCGTCGGCCTGCGGAATCCCGAGGGCCTTGGCGAGCCCAAATGCCGACTGGCCGTAGAGGATGCCGAAGTTCACCGCCTTGGCGATGCGCCGCATCGCCGATGTGACGTCGGCCGGCGGCACGCCGCAGACGGCCGCCGCGGTCCGCGCGTGGATATCCTCGCCGGCGGCGAAGGCGGCACGCATCGCCGCATCACCGGAGAGATGCGCGAGGATCCTGAGTTCGATCTGCGAGTAGTCGGCGGCCACGAATCGCCAGTCGGGCTCACCCGGCAGGAAGGCCGCGCGGATCTCCTGCCCTTCGGCCGTTCGCGTGGGGATGTTCTGCAGATTCGGGTCGCTGGAACTGAGCCTGCCCGTCGCCGTCACCGTCTGATTGAACGTCGTGTGCACGCGGCCAGTCGCAGGATCGACGAGCGCCGGCAGCGCGTCGACGTAGGTGCTCTTGAGCTTCGTGTATTTGCGGTGCTCGAGAAGTTTCGCGGGCAGCGGATGGAGCGGCGCCAGCTGCTCCAGCACCTCCGCGTCGGTGCTCGGCCCCGTCTTGCCCCGCTTCACCACGGGTAGGCCCAGTTCGTCGAACAGCACGGCCCGCAGTTGGATCGGCGAGGCGATCGCGAAGTCGCGGCCCGCCAGCGCGTGAATGTCGCGTTCGAGCGTCGCAAGCCGCCCCGTGTAGTCGGCGGAGAGCGCGGCGAGCTTCGCCGTGTCCACCCGCACCCCCCGGCACTCCATGCCGGCCAGCACGACCGCCAGCGGCATCTCCACCGTCGCGAACAGGTGGTCGAGGCGATCCGACGCCAGCGCGGCGGGGAGGGCCGCAGCCAGGCCGTGGACGAGCCGGCAGTGCGCGGCGGCCTGCGGAATGTCGGCCGGGCGATCAACGGCAGCGGCGGCCGCGGCGTCGACGCCGGCCACGCCGTGGCGGACCGCGGTCTCCGTGAGACCGAGATTCCGCTCGCCGGCTTCGAGGAGATAGGCAGCCAGCAGCGTGTCGAACGCAGCCCCTGCGAGGCAAATCCCGAGCATCCGCAGGGCGACGTCCTGCCGCTTGAGGTCGTGGCCACGTTTGGGTGTGGCTGGATCGGCAAGCAGACCACGCACATCGGCGTGCGACGCCAGCGACTCGGCGGTGAACCAGACGGCTCGCGAGGCAGACGCGATGACCGCCCCGACGGGCCGGGAGAGGATCGTCCCGTCGACGGGAGTCACGACGCAGATGGCGAGCGGCCCAGCGGCCCGCAGGTCCGCGACGGCCGCCGTGATGCCGGCGGCGTCACCCGGCTGCTCGACCACCTGCTCGACCGGGGCCGGAGTTGCCGCGGGGGAGGAATCGTCGCCCTCCATGTCGAATAGCGTCGGCGGCCCGGCCTTCCGCGCCGCCGGGGCGGCGGCGGTCGCCCGCTTCTCCGGTGCCGGCGGCCCGCCACCCTTGACCACCCGCCCGAGCAGGCTGCGAAAGCCGAACTCGCGAAGCAGGCCGCCAAGCGCTTCGGCATCGGGCTGGTGCAGCGCCGCCGCCCGCCAGGGCACGTCGATGGGCACATTGGTCTCGAGCCGAATCAGTTCCCGGCCGGCCCGGGCCGTGTCGCCGTGGGCGCGGAGGTTTTCCTTGCGCTTCGCTCCCGACACCGCATCGATGTTCGCCAGCAGGCCATCGAGCGTGCCGTGCGCCTGGAGAAGCTCCGACGCGATCTTGGGACCGATGCCGGGCACGCCGGGAACGTTGTCGACGGCATCGCCCACGAGCGACAGGAAATCGACCACCTGATCGGGGCGGATCGACCACTCAGCCAGGAGTTCCTCGCTGCCGAGCGGCTGGTTGGTGCGGAGGTTGAGCAGCGTGACGTGCGGACCGAGCAGCTGCCTTGCATCCTTGTCGGACGTGGCGATCGTGCAGTCGCCCCCCGCTGCCACCGTCCGCGTGGCGATCGTGGCGAGCACATCGTCGGCCTCGAAGCCCGGCAGCTCGAGGCAGGGAATGCCGAACGCCTCGAGCAGCCGCCGCACCAGCGGGATCTGCGGCACGAGGTCGGCAGGCATCTCCGCGCGGTTGGCCTTGTACTGCTCGAACATCTCGTGGCGAAACGTCGGCCCGGGCGGATCCATCGCGCAGAGCAGGTAGTCGGGCTTCTTCTTCTCGATGATGTCGAGGAGGTCTCTCGTGAGCCCGAAGATGACCGACACGGGCGTGCCGTCGGGTGCGGTCATCTCGGGGAGCGCGTGAAAGAGCTGGTAGACCCGCGACAGCGTGTCGAGCGCCAGCACGGTCTTGCCGGTGAGGTCGGGCGGCGCGTCGGCGGCGGGTGCATCGGTGGCCATGTCGCGGTCAGCATAGCGGGGAGTGGAGCGGTGGAGGGAAGGGCCTCACGATGGGCGCGCCGCCGGCCGGAGGACCATGCTCGGAGCCGGTGGCATTTGTGAGTTCTCTGCTCCAGCGGAATATCGGAGTCAAGCGTCCACAAGTGTCACCGTCTCCTGCGCGTGGCCTCCGACCAGCTGCGTGATTGGTGGGGTTGGGGGCAGGGAAGTTGCCGACGACGAGCGAGCGAGGGGCTACCCAAAGCGGTGAGACGCGGCTGGCAGACACAGGTTGAAAACCTGTGCTACGGGGGGACGAAGCGAGGGGCTGCCCATGCTCCGGGAGCAGGCGTTGCCGACCAGCGCAGCCAGGATGGCGGAGCGCAGTCGGCATCGAGCGAGTGGAGCCCAGGATGGGCGGAGCGAGCGTCCGGCGACGGAGCGTGGGCCGCCCCGAAGCGGCGCGGTTGGCAGACACAGGTTGACAACCTGTGCTACGGGGGCGGGTCAGTCGCCGCTGGGCGGCTCGTATTCGAAGTCTTTCCACTTCATGGCGCGGCGGAAGGGCTCGATGCGGAGCACCACCTCGCCATTCTGGAAGATGCGGACGGTGCCGCTCGTCTCGCTCACCGCCACCGCCACGCTCTTGGTGCGCCGGGTGATCGCGGCCGCCGCCCAGTGCCGCGCCCCGAGCCCCTTCGACACGGAAACGTTTTCCGCCGAGGCGTCGATATAGCGAGCCGCCGCCTCGACCGTGCCGTCGGGGCCAATCACGAAGGCGCCGTCGAGCTGCGCGATCTCCTTGAGGCCCTCGCGGACGCGGGGATCGGTGAGCCGCCGCTCGGAGCGGCTGTAGCCGCGGACGGGATCGAAGCCGGCCGAGTGGCTCGACTGCACCACCTTCCGCGTGTCGCCCACCACGAACAGCGTGCCGACCGGCTTGCCCTCGCGGCCCTCGCGGCCGATTTCGACGGCGAGGTCGACGACGAGCTTGAGCGTCTCGAGCGGGACCTTGGTCTCCAGGTTTCGCAGGTCGCGCACCGTGAGTTGGCCGAGATGCTCGGCCAGCCGCAGGAGGCTCACCGAGTCGATCGTGCCGGCCTCGAAGCCGCTGTAGACGGCCACCACCTGCGCCTCGGGCGCCACCATCTCCGCCGCCACGCACTCGAGCAGCGCCTGGGCGAGACGCTCGTGCACCGGCAGGCCGGCGACGTCGAGCGTCACCTGCTTCATGCCGTGGTCCACCGCCCCCTCGAGGTGGGCCGCGTCATCGGCGGCGACGAGCACGGGGCCAGAGTGGGCGAGTTCGCGAACCCGCGACCAGTCAAGACGTTCCTCGACCAGGACCAGGATCGCCTCGGCCGTCGTCGACTCGAACAGCCGGACGGCTGTTTCGAGCAACCGTTCGAGTTGTGGAGTGACGTCAGCGGCAGACACAAACCCGCTCCCTGCATGCCATGGGGCCGCGGGGCGAGAGGGCCACCCGGGAAGGACGGCACGAACGCGACAACCCGCCGCGGAAGCGTACGCGGGGGCCGGGGGGTGTTCAAGGACGGTGCCTTAGCGGCGGGTCGTCGAACCGTCCGCTTTGCCCGTCGTGGACTCCGGCTTGTCGGCGATCATCTCCGGCTGCTGCGTCGCCTTCATCGATCCGCTGTAGGCTGCGATCCCGCCCGGCAGCACCATCCCCCAGGCCCGCTCCTGATAGATGTTGAGGGCATGGAGGGCATGGCCGAGGGGGCCGATCTTCCACTCCCGCGACGGCTCGCTCATCAGCGCGGCGCAGAGATACTCGGCCGCGGCCACGACTCGCGATTCATAGAGCCGATCCTGATCGAGCGACGACACCAGCCACTCGAGAATGTGCCCCGTCGTCTGAATCTTACGGTCGATGTCGTCGTCGCGGTCGGCCATGTACTTGAACCACTCCGTGCTGAACGAGCCGTCGCGGTTCTGCAGTTTCTTGAGCGCGAAGTTTTGGTAGTCGCGGACGTACTTGTCGGCCCGCAGGTAGGGGCCGTCGAGCTGGCCGTTGGCCCGCAGCCGCCGCTGGCAGCCATACGCCAGACCGTAGAGGCGGTGCGTCCCGCCGCAGGGCGCCCCGCGGATCGGCTGCACGATCTCCTCTTCGACGAGTCGGGGGAGCGACCACTTCTCGCCATCGCGGCTGGTCCACTCGGCATCGGTCGGCAGGTAGTGTGCCAGCGAGATCAGGGCAAAGGTCAGTTCCGTCTTCGACTTGCACGACCGCTTCTCTTCTTCGATGAGGTCGGCCACGGTGAACTGCTTGCCCTGCACCGTGAGCGGCGAGTTCGCCGCCACCCGGCACTGGGCGAGGATCGCGAGATACTGGGCGGAGTGGCCCTGCACACCCACGCCCTTGAGTGCGACGACGCGGTCGTCGACCGCCGCCAGCATCACCTGGCCCCGGCAGCGACCGCCCATGTTCGACCAGCCGATCGCGCTGGCGAGATCACCCGACGGACCGCCCACGCGGACCTGCGTGGGGATGCCGAAGGCGATGAACCCGTGCATCACTTCCCAGGGCGTGTTCTGGGCCGTGTTGAGCGGACGCCGCTGGTAGGTGGCGAGCGTCTGGGCGATCCGGGCGCGGAGCCGCTCGGAGCGTTGCGTCTTCGGGGGCGGGGCACCGGTGGCCTGAAGATGTGTGACCACGATTGGCGGCGTCTGCCGCTTCGCCTTTGGCGATGGTGCGACGACGGCGGTCGGCGGCCGCATAGGCTTCGGCTTCGGCTTGTAGTGAGGATTGGTGGCGTCGTCCACCACCTTGCTCGCCGCTTCTTTCAGCTGCGAGCCGATGGCGACGGCGTCGTTCCACGAGGGCGGTCGCGCCTCGTCGGCTCCAGGCGAGGCGACCACCGGGGTCGGCCGGGTCGCCGGGGCAGAACGTTTCGGCTTTTTGGCCGCGACGCGATCGACCTCCTCCTGGCTTGGCGGCTGCGGCAGCGGAATGAAAGCCGGCGTGGGCTCGACCTTCTTGATGATGCCATCCAAGAAGCGGCCCGCGCGGCTTCGCGACGGAGGGGCGGCAGCCCCCGGTCGATCGCCGGCAGTCACCACGCAGCAGGCCGCGAGCACCACCGGCAGCAGGCTGGTCCACCCGCCACGCGTCGTCCGCGCGGGAGGCACGGGCGTACATGGCGCCGGCGTCGTGGCGTCGTGGTTGGGCATTTCGGGCTGCGGTCGGGGCTGGAGCTCGGTCGTGTGTTCGGGGTATCGACCGGCCTGCCGTGTGAATCATGGCGACCGCTCACGCTGCCCCGAGGGTCGGGCCAGATTGCCACCTCGCGCCAACCGCCCCTGCTTCACATGAAGGCTGCCGGGAAGGGTGATCCACGAGGGGGTGCCCGTGCCCCGGACCGCACGTCTGGCGATGGGGCATTGGCAACCCCGCGCATCGGCCTGGCAGCCGTGCGATCAAAAAACCTTGCGAAACTCCTCCGCGATCGACCACTCGGCCGAGGAGCCATCCGGATCGGCCGCCCACTCCCGCCACTTGTTGACGTCGTCGCCCAGATCGCGGCCGCTCACCTTCTTGAGCGCGCCGACCGCGCGATACTGAACCGCCGGGTCGGAATCTTCGAGTGCCTTCGCCAGCACCGGCACCGCCTCCTTGTCGCCCAACTCCCCCAACTCCCGCAGGGCGCGAAGGCGGACGTCGATCTCGCGGTCCGTGCGATACCGCGCGGCGAGTTGTTCCACCGCCTCAGACCCGCCCCGCTTCCGCCAGGCGGTGCAGGCCGCCATCCGCACCCGCTCGTCGGGATCCTCGAGGGCCCCGGTACAGATCGCTTTCGCTGCCGGCGTTTCGAACTCCGCGACCGTGTCGAGAATCACGCAGCGGACGCGGGCATCGTGCTCCTGGAGGATCTCCTCGGAGAGTTTCCGCGTGAACTCGACCTGGTCGGCATGACTGCCGGCCTTGGCCTTCTTGGCGTCGGCGGCGAGTTCCTCGATCCGCTGGTCGGCCGTGGGGCCATATTTTCGCTCCTCTGCCAGCGTCTGGCCGCTGGCGGTGAGCTTCTTCCACGTCTTGCAGCCCGCGAGCGGCAGGCAGGCCGCGACCACGGCGAGCCAGGCCGCTGCTTTCCAACCACTCAGGTTCATCCCACGCATGTCGACCGGTCTCCTGGGGCCGGGGAGCGTAGCGAGGGGGCCACGACCGGTGAAGGCCAGCCGGAGGGACTGCCCTTCCCTTGTGGCCGCCAACGTGCTTCCTTCTGGGCAGCACGGTCGTCACCTGGCTTTCGGCAGCAGGTTTCGGATGTCTCCCCCCATACCTCGCCTGCCCGTCTTCACCGCCGTCGCGGTCGCGCTGGCGGGATGGGTTGTCGGCGCCGCGGAGGCTCCGCCCGACTCGGCAGCCACCCTGGAGCGGCTTACGGTCCGGAGCACAGACGGCCTCCGCACGCTCGAGGGCGAAGTGCTCGTGGAGGCGGTCGACGGCGGCGTGCTGCTCGAACTACCCGACGAGCGATATGAGGTGGTGCAGCCCGCGGCGATCGTGTCGAGAGAGCCGCTCGACGAGGCGCGCGGCATCGACACGCCCCGCGAACGTGGGCAGCGGATTCTCGCCGAGTTGCCACCCGGCTTCAGCGTTCACGTCACGAAGCACTACGTGGTCTGCTTCGACACCTCGCGTGACTACGCAAAGTGGTGCGCGGCGCTGTTTGAGCGGCTCCACGACGCCTTCGGCAACTTCTGGACGAAGGCGGGCCTCGAGGTCGTCGATCCCCCGCGACCACTGGTGGTCGTCATCTTCGCCGACCGGGCCGCCTACGAGGCGCACGCCGCCCGTGATCTCGGCGCCGCGGCCGACCGCGTCGTCGGCTACTACAACCTCCTCTCCAACCGCGTCACGACCTTCGACCTCACCGGCACCGACGGAGTCCCGCGACCCGGCGGCAGCCAGCGGGGGGCCGCGGCGTCCCAGATCATGGCGAGCCCTGCCGCCGCCGGCCTCGTCTCGACGCTCGTCCACGAGGCCACGCATCAGATGGCCTTCAACTGCGGCATGCATCGCCGGCTCGCGCCGGTGCCGCTCTGGCTGAGCGAGGGAATCGCCACCTACTTCGAGACGCCCGAACTCGACAGCGATCGGGGGTGGCGGGGAATCGGCGCGATCAACCGGCCGCGGCTCGATCACTTCCTCGCCAACCATCGCCCCGGCGACATCGCCGCGATCCTGGCCTCCGATGACCGTTTCCGCTCGGCCGAGGATCCACTCGACGCCTACGCCGCCGCCTGGGCCCTCACGCGGTATCTCGTCGACACGCGAAAGCGGGCGTTCGTCGAATACGTCAGGCTCCAAGCCGCCAAGCAGCCGCTCACCGACGACTCGCCCGAGGAGCGGCTCCGCGACTTCGAGAAGGCCTTCGGGGCGTCGCCGGCGGAGGTCGAAGCCGACGTCGTGAAGGCGATGGCGCGGCTGGCATCCCGTCCCGCACGGTGATGCCCTGGTGGTACATTGTCGGCGACAGGATTTCCTTCCCCAGCTCCGGAGGCCAGAAGCCATGACCGACACGAGCCGTTCACCCTCCGCCACCACCGTCAACCGCCGTTCGTTCCTCGAAGGCTCGGTCGCATTGGCCGCCGCGACCGCGATCCCCGGAGGCGCGTTTGCGGCCGGGAGCGACAGGATCCGAGTGGGCCTCGTGGGCTGCGGTGGCCGAGGCGTCGGGGCGGCGCTGCAGGCGATCGCCGCTGATGCAGGGGTCGTGATCGCGGCGTTGGGAGACCGCTTTGCCGATCAGCTCGACGCCGCGGCAGCGACGCTCGCCGCCGCCGGCTGCGGGCGATTCGCCAGCGGACTGTTTCACGGCGAACGGGCGGCGGAGTTCGTGATCGGCTCCGAGATCGATGCGGTGATTCTCGCCACGCCCCCCTGCTTCCGCCCTGCCGAAATCGCCGCTGCCGTACGGGCCGGGCGGCATGTCTACGCCGAGGCACCCGTGGGAATCGACGCGGTGGGCGTGCGGTTTGCTGCAGCCGCCGTCGAGGAAGGACAACGTCGCGGTCTCTCGCTGGCGTCGGGCTTGCCGTCGCGGCACCACGCGCCGACTCGATCGACGGTGGCCGCCGTCGCGTCCGGAAGCATCGGCCGGCCCCTGCGGGCGGTTGCGATCCATCACCTCGGCTTGCCATGGGTGCGTCCGCGCCAGCTGGGCTGGTCTGCCGAGGAGGCTGCAAGCCGCAACTGGATCGGCGATGAGCGGCTCTCGGGGGGCGCCTTCCTGGAGCACCTCGTGCAAGCCGTCGACCGCTGCTCGTGGGCCCTCGGCGAGCCGACGCCGCTGATGGCCACCGCCATTCCCGCAGCCGTCGCCCTGCCACGTCCGCTGCACCGCGGCATCGAGGCGGCGGCGCGGATCTCGTTTGCCGGCGGCACCACCCTCGAGGTCGGCATCATCCGCCGGGAGGGCATCGAGGATCGCGTGGAGGAAGCAGTCCTTGGCAGCCGCGGCGATGCGGATCTGCGGCGATGCATGATCGGGGGTGAAGCCTTCGCCGGAGCGCCAGGCGACGCGGGCGGCCACGCCACGTGCATGGCGTCGTTCATCGAGTCGCTGAAGGGCGGCCTGCACCGCGAAGACCTCGCCGCCGCCTGCCGGAGCACCATGCTGGCGGTGATGGCCCGGTCCGCAGCCGCGAGCGGGGCCCCGGTGGCCTGGCACGATCTCTGGCGGCCGTCTTCGGCCCCGCTGCCCTCACGACCGTTACAATCGATAATGGTGTGATGTGGCGACTGCGGCCGAGTCGATGATTCGGCCGATGCCCGGCACCGCGGGCGTGGGGGAGCCGGCTGCGCGGCCCGCCTCCCGATTGGCTGGCTGGGTGCCGCGCGAGGGACGCAACCGATGGCGACCACGAACCCGACCGTCTACCGGCTGAGCATCGCGCTCATCGTGTTCGTCCTGCTCACCTTCATCCTCACGATCACGACGTATCTGTTCTTCAAGCAGCGGATGGACGAGCGGGCCAAGGCGCAGGTGGCTGAGAAAGCCTCCTCCGAGAAGCAGGAAGCGCTCAACACCGCCCAAACGGAGAACCAGAAACTCCGTGAGTGGATTGGCGCCGCCGAGGGCTCCACCCTCGAGACGATCGAGACCGACCTCAACACGCTGTTCGCGAACGACTTCGCCGGCTTCAACGAAGAGCCCAAGTCGTATGGCAAGCTGGTCTCGTGGCTTCGGGGCCAGTTTCGCGACAAGGACAAGGCCGTGCAGTCGGCGAAGACCGACCAGGAGAAGACGAAGAAGGAAACCGAGCAGCAACTCGCGGCCGCCCAGAAGAATCAGAAGGCTGCGGAAGAGGCCAAGTCTGAGACCGAGGCGAAGCGGCAGAAGCAGGAGCAAGACTTCCAGACCCGCTGGACGGAGCACGAGTCGAAGCAGACCGAACTGCTCAAGGCCCAGAAGGATGCCGAGGATAAGGCCGACCGTCTCGAACTGCTGATCGCGGAGATCGCCGGTGGCGGCCAGTTTCTCTCGGCGAACCGCCAGAAGGATTTCACGGCCAAGGAAGCGGCCAAGGACAGGCTCGATCTGATCTACGCGGAACTCCGCGACCGCGCGAAGGTCATCGATGAACAGAACCGCATCCTCTCCTCCCTGCGGGTCGCCGACCGCGGCCTGCAAGAGACGGTGCTCGCCGCCACGCCGAAGGACGACCGCATCGACGGATTCGACGGCCGTGTGATTTCCGTCGACGAGCGGGAGCGGAGCGTGCTGGTGTCGGCCTCGTCCACGCGGGGGATTCGCCCCGGCATGATCCTCCACGTCTTCCAACCGGACGACGAGCGGCCGCAGGCGGGTGACCGCAAGGGTGTTGTCGAGGTGACCTCGATCGAGGGCCCGTCACTGCTCCGAGCGACGATCCGTCGCGACTCCAACAGATCGCCGATCCTCGCGGGCGACGGGGTGGCGACGAGCCTCTGGACGGCCGGCACGGCCCCGGAGGTGGTGATCGTCGGCTGGGTGAATCTCGATGAGGCGGGCGAGAACGACCGCGAGCGACTGGTCGAGCTGGTGAAGCGGGCCGGCGGCCGCGTGGTCGACTCCGTCACACCGATGACGGCGATGGTGGTCGATGGCGGAAAGCCGCCGGCCGAACGCGGCGAAGAGGGATTCGCGGAGGAGGCGCGGCGGCAGGCCCGCAACCTGAAGACGGCCGAGCAGTTTGGGGTCCGCGTGGTCGGCATCGACGCGCTGCTCGACATGCTGGGCCTGTCGCGGTCGGCCCTCACCTCGAACAGCCTCCCGCGGGCCGCGACGCGGTAGGCCCAGCGGTTCACCGGGCCCACGATCTGCCCGATCGGGAGCGTTCGTGGCATACTCATGCCAGCCGGCGCGATCCCGCGGCCGGCGCATTCCTTTCGGAGGGCCGCCCGTGTCCGCTTCGTTGCTCCATCGATTCCCATGCCGTGCATCGAGCCGAGTGGCCGTCTGCCTGATGGTGGCGGCCGTCGCCTGGACGAGCGGGTTCGCCCGCGCCGATGATCCGGGCGTGTCGCTCTTCAACGGCACGTCGCTCGAAGGCTGGGAGGGGAAGCCGGAGTTCTGGCGGGTCGAGAACGGCGCCATCGTCGCAGAGACCACCGCCGCGAACCCGACCAACGGCAACACCTTCTTGATCTGGCGGCAGGGGCTTGTGGACGACTTCGAACTCACGCTCGCCTACCGAATCACAGGCACCCCCAATGCCAACAGCGGCATCCAGTACCGCAGCAAGGATTTGGGCGACCTCGTGGTCGGCGGCTACCAGGCCGACTTCGAGGCGGGCCCGACCTATTCGGGGATCATCTACGAGGAGAGGGGCCGCGGCATTCTCTGCCAACGGGGTGAGCGGGTCACGATCGCCGCCGACGGCACGAAGGTGGCCGGCGACCCGATCGGCGACACGGCCGAACTCCAGAAGGTGATCAAGCAGGGCGACTGGAACAGCTACCGGATCGTGGCCCGAGGCCCGAAGCTCCAGCACTTCATCAACGGCCAGCTGATGTCGGAGACGCTCGACGAGCAGGCCGACAAGCGGGCCATGCAGGGCATTCTTGCCCTGCAGCTGCACGCCGGGCCGCCCATGAAGGTGGAGTTCAAGGACATCCAGCTCAAGCGACTGAAGCTCACCGACGGCCGCAAGAAGCTGGTGCTGGTGGCCGGCCGGCCGAGCCACGCCCCCGGCGAGCACGAACACCGCGCGGGCACCTTACTCGTGGAGAAGTGCCTCGACGCCCACTTTGGCCGGGAAGGTCTTCCGCAGCTCGTCACCGAAACCTACACCGGCGGCTGGCCGGCCGACCCGACCGCCTTTGACAACGCCGACGCGATCTTCTTCTTCGCCGACGGCGGCGACGGCCACCCGGTGCTGCAGAGCAACCACCTGGCCCAGATCGACGCCCTCGCCAAGCGCGGTGTCGGCATCGCCTGCCTCCACTACGCGGTCGAGGTGCCGAAGGAGAAGGGCGGCCCCGAGTTCCTCTCCTGGCTCGGTGGCTACTTCGAGCCCCACTGGTCGGTGAACCCGCACTGGACGCTCGCCAAGACCGAACTCGCCCAGAGCCATCCGATCGCCCGGGGCGTGAAGCCCTTCGAAACGAACGACGAGTGGTACTACCACATGCGGTTTCGCGATCCGCCCGAAGGGCTGACGCTGCTCCTCACCGCCGTGCCGCCGAACGACACCCGTGAGCGACCCGACGGCGCCCACAGCAATAATCCGACGGTCCGTGCCGGCACGGGAAGCCGCGAGGCCCTCGCCTGGGCCTACGAGCGGCCCGGTGGCGGCCGCGGCTTCGGCTGCACCGGCGCCCACTTCCATCGCAACTGGGCCCACGACGACTTCCGGACGATGATGCTCAACGCGCTGGTTTGGACGGCGGGCCTCGACGTCCCAGCAGGGGGCGTGGCCTCCACCGTGTCGGCCGATGAACTCGCCGCCAACATGGACGACAAGTCGCCGAAGAAGTAACCCTCCCAGGAGATTTCGCGATGCCAACGCTCACCGTCGAAGGTCAAGGTTCGTTCCAGGTGCCGGCCGGCAAGCGGCTCGTCAATGCGCTCGAGGACGAGTGCGGCACCGACCAGCTGCATGCCTGCGGCGGCGTGGCTCGCTGCACCACCTGTCGCGTCGAGTTTGTGGCCGGTGAGCCCGCGGCGATGACGCAGGCGGAAAAGGACGTGCTCGCGGCAAAGGGAGTGACCACGCCCGGCGTGCGTCTCTCCTGCCAGATCGCCTGCGACGGTGACATGACCGTGCGCCTGATCAGCCGCTTCGAAGGCTCGGGCCGCAAGGACTCTGGCCACCGCTGCGCCGACGAGATCCAGCCGTCGCCCACGTGAGCGTGAGTCCAGCCACGTAGGTGCAGGTTGCCAACCTGCACACAACCAATCGCAGACGCGATACACCGCAGGTTACCAACCTGCGGCTACTTTTGCCTCCACGTAGCACAGGTTGGCAACCTGTGCCCTCCATCGCCCGCAGGTTACCAACCTGCGGCTAGGTCTGATCCCACGCGCCATACATCCGCTCCACGATCCCCGCGATGTCGGTCATCGCGAGCGCTGTGGCGTCGGTCACGTCGGGGCGTGACGCTATGAAGATCGTCTCGTGCGGGTTCGCCGGATCGACGGCGCCGTGCGAGCCCTTGACGAGCGACACGTCGAGCGGAATCGCGATCTGCGGCAGTCGCGTACGGTCGAGGTGGAGTTCGAGCGGGTCGTAGCCGGGCTTGCGGTGGATGTCGATCGTGCGAGCGAACGTGGGGGCCTTGGCGTCGTCGAGCCAGTAGAAGTAGGTCTGCCACGAATCGAGGGCGCTCTCGATGACGACGTCGCCGCAGCGGCTCTCCTGTCGATGCTGGCCAGGGGCCACGAGACCCGCCGCGACGAGGTCGTCGCCAGCCAGCACTCGGCCCACCCCCGCCCTGCCCCGGAAGAGATCGGCCACGGTCGCGGCGTCGGCGGGATCGCGAAGATAGACGTGGCCGATCTGGTGGTCGGCGAGCGTCCAGGCCCGGCTGGTGGCGAAGTCGAGAATCTCTCCCTCGGCCGTCTCGCGGACAGCGAGCAGGCCGGCCTCGCGGAGGATGCGGTTGGGATGGATCGCGTGCGCGACGGGGCGGATCCGGTATTCGCCCGCGACGAGCACGGCGAGGTTTTCCCGGCCGACGATCGCAGCGAAGTCGTCGATCAGCGTACCGATCTCGGCGTCGAGTTCGCCGCAAGCCGCGAGGGCCGGTGGGCTGTCGGGGCCCGTGCGTTGGGCGGCGTAGTCGAGGTGTGGCAGGTAGACGACCGCCAGGTGCGGCGGCGCCATCCGCGCAGCCTCGATGAAGCTCCGCGCGATCCACCGCGACGACTCGATGCCTGCGACCGGGCCCCAGAACTTGTGCAACGGAAACTCTCCGAGCGATTCCCGCAGCGCGGCGTAGAGCGGCTCGGGATTCGTGTGGCACCACATCGTCTCGCTGCCGTCGGGGTTGTGCTTCGGCGCCGGGAGGCAAACGAGATCCGCGGTGGCGTGCTTCGACTGCAGCAGAAACCAGGCCGCCGTCCGCAGGTCGGGTCGCCCTCGCTTGACTCGGTCCCAGATCCTCGGGGCGCGGTGGACACGGTCGGGACTGATCCACATCTCGAGGTGGTTCGTGCCGCGGTCAAAGAGTCCGTTGGCGACGATGCCGTGGGCGGCGGGTGTCATGCCCGTGGTAAGCGCCGCCTGCACGGGGCACGTGACCGCGGGAAACCCGGGGGTAAGCGGCACGCACCGGCCGCCGGCCGCAAGCCCCGCCAGCACGGGCATCCGGGAAAGATCCTCGGCCCGCAGGCCGGGAACGGAGAGCAGAAGTACGTGCATAAAGGTGCCATGCATAAAGGTGCCAGCCACCAAATCTGGGGAATCTAGGAAAGGAGCAACTTACCCAGATTTGGTGGCTGGCACCTTTTTTTGAGAACCGCGGCTGATTGTCGGGCCGTCTCCAGCCAGCGGTGCGACTGCCGGGGAAGCTCGACGTGCAGGCCACCACGGTAGCCGGCGGCAGCGAGGGCAGCGAGCGCCGCCGTGAGATCGACGTTGCCGGTGCCCAGCGGCAGGTGCTCGTGCCGGCAGGCAAGCATGTCGTCCACGTGGACGTTGGCAATCATGCCGTGCCACGGCCGCAGGGGCGCAGCGGATGGCCACTCGCCCATGCATTCCATGTGGCCGATGTCGACGGTGAGTCGCAGTGCCGATGGCCTGCCGAGGCGGTCGAAGAGCGTGGCGGCACGGGCAAGCGTGTCGATCACCATCCCGGGCTCAGGCTCGAAGGCGACGACGACGCCGGCCTGGGCCGCGTACGTCACGATCTCGGCAAGCCCGTCGGCAAGTCGGCCCCCGAACGTCTCCAGGGCCGCCCCATCGCGACCGACGCCCGACCAGAGCGACACGCACCCTGCACCGAGGTCCGCCGCGACGTCGATTGCCCGCCGCGTGAAGTCGATGCGGCGCGCGCGGGCCGACGGATCAGATGATACAAGCGTGGGCTCGTGCTTGACTGTCCGATCAAGCAGGTGACGGGCGCCAGTCTCAATCACGCACGCCATGCCCACATCGGCGAGTGCCTTCCGCCAGCGGGTCACCCGCGTCGGCAGGTCGCCCGCAAACGGGTTGATCGTGTGGTGGTCGAGCGTGATGGCGAGCGACTCGTAGCCGAGATCGCAAAGGATTGGCACAGCGTCGAGCGGATCGACGTCGCCGATCGAGTTGGTGCTGTAGCCGGGGAGCATGAAAAAGGAATCGGGAGGAATCAGGTGGGAGGCACCAGCCGCCGGCCCAGAAGGAACCAGGCGAGCAGGCAGATCACGACGACCGCCCACCGCTCGCCGCAGGCGGCGAGCACGAGGACCGCGTCGAGAGTGATGATCGCCATGATTGCATTGCCGACCGCGGCCCGCACGCGGGGGATCGAAGGACTCGCCACGGCCTGGATGGCCCGGAGGACGACGGACGCCGAGAGGATGCCCCAGAGCAGAAGCCATGTCGGCGCGGGCAGCGTGGCCACCAGCACGATGCCCTCGCGCCAGGGCAGCCAGACGAAACCAGCCGCGACGGCCAGCCCGGCCGCCATCGTCACCGCGCCGGCGACGAGCGTGCCCCGACGGCTGCGGCCTGCTTCGTCGCGTGCGAAAAGCGTGATGCCGGCGACATAGATCGCCATGCCCAGAGGTATCGCCCACTGGTGCAGTGCCGTGGGCCCGCCAGCGGCCGTCATGCCGAGGAGCCAGTTGAGCCCGCGGCAAGCCCCCATCACCGCCGGACCAAGGGGCGTGGCCTTCGCATGACGGTCGTAGAGCCAGATTGCGGCGGTGAGCGCAGCCCCCACGAACGCGGGCCACGGCGTGTTCGCCACGAACGCCGCACCGCAGGCCGCCACGGCCCCAACGGCCATCAGCAGGTTGCCAATCGCCGCGGCCCGCCCAACCGGGATCGCGCCGCTCGGCAGCGGCCGCTCGGGCCGCTCCGCCCGGTCGATCGCCACGTCGTAAACGTCGTTGAGCACCATGCCCGCCGCGTAGAAGGCCAGCGACGCCAGCACCGCGAGCCAGCAGGCGGCCGGCGGCCACTGCACTGCCTGCAGCCCCGACACCACCAGATAGCCGGCCAGCGAATCAGCCGCGGCCGTGGCGAGATTCGGCAGCCGCACGAGCCGCAGCCAGGGAAGCATGTCAGGCGAACTCCACGCCGGCGGCCTGCGCGACGCCGAGCAGGTGCGCCCGCGCGGCGCGGGCCGCGTCGTCGGGCCGGTCGCGGTAGGGATAGAGTTCGACGGTGATCCAGATGTCGGGCGTATGCATGGCGATGGCCTGCAGCACGGCTGCGAAGTCGATCGCTCCCTCGCCCGGCACGAGATGGTGGTGGACACGCGTCGCGGCGATGTCTTCCACGTGATAGTGCCGTGTGTGGGCCTTCATCCGCGGCACCCACTCGGCCGGATCTTCGCCCACGCAGTAGGCGTGGCCGACGTCGAAGTTGAGGCCGAGGGAAGGATGATTCACCCGCTCGGCAAACTCCAGGTACTGCCCGAACCTCTCGATGAGAAGGCCCGGTTCCGGCTCCACGAGCAGCGTCACGCCCACCTCGGCCGCCACGTCGAGCACCGGCATGATCTCGTCGTAGAAGATGTCGGTCGCCTGCTCGCGGGTCTGCCCCGGCTGGATTTCGCCACCGGGCTCCGTCGAGATCTGCTTTGCCCCAAGGTCGGCAGCGAGCCGCAGCGCCCGCTTCGTGTGTTCGCGGCGGATCGCCCGGTAGTGCGGGTCGGGATCGGTCCAGCCGGGATGCCAGTAGGGCTGCCGCGGGTCGGCGATCGCATTCATCATGAATGCATTGATGTTGGAGACGACGAGGCCGCTCTCACGAAGTGCCCGCCGAATCGACTCCTTCTGCACCTCGAGGAGCCCCGCCGGCCAGGCATGCGGCACGTCGGCGAGCAGTTCGATGCCTGCGTAACCGAATCCGGAGATCCGCTCGATGGCCTGCTCCACCGGCACGTCGAGGTAGGCATTGGAACTGAAGGCGAGGCGGAGTGGCATATGACGTAGTTCCACAAGGACGATCCGGGGAAGGCTATACGCGTTACACGACCCGGCACAGTGGCAGCACGCGCCCAACGAGCCGAAACCGGCGGAGGGACCGGGGCGAGTTCGCTCGCCAACGGCAGGATAGCCGACGCTCGCGATCCTCGCCCCGGCCCCTCCGCCTGCGGCATTTGACCGTGTTGACCGTGTTGAACCTCGGAGGAGCAGCCCGTTGGGGAGCACGCGCAAGAGCCGGTGAGATTTGCGCCTCGCCAGACTCGCTCGGTACCGTTTGGGTGGTGAACTCGCAAATCCCGCCGGCGATGAGCATGTCTCCCCGACGGGCTGCGGCGCGCACCTTCAAGGCCAAAGGATCACGCGATCCTCACTCCTTCAGCTCGACGCCGATCGGTAGCGGGCCAGTGCCCGCTGAAACACGAGCCGTGATACGACGAGCGCCACGACCGCGGCGATCACCGCGCACGCAACGCCAACCCACGACTCACCCGTGAATGGCTGGGCAATCACCCGGGCCGGCACGTTGACCACCAGCAGGATCGGGATCACAAAGGTGCAGATCATCCGCAGCGGGCCGCCCCAGGGGCCGGAGTAAATCTCCGCCGGATAACGGCTGAAGTTCGTGAGATAAAACCAGAAGTCGTAGAGGCTCTGGTTGCGGCCCATGAGGATCGTGGCGGCGGCGAGCATGATCACGAGGCCGTAGAGGATCGCCACGCCGCAGAGTAGGAGCAGTGGATAGAGCAGCCACGCGACGGCGGGAGGCGTGGAGTCCATCCGCGACATCGCCCAGGCGAGCAGCCCCACGCCCACCGCACCATTGGCGAGCGCCGAGAAGTCGACGCGGTGCATCGAGAGCAGGAACTGCGCGTCGAGCGGTTGCACGAGCACGGCGTCGAGCCCACCGGTGCGGACCATCTCGGTGAGTTCTTCGGCGCTCGGCATGAAGAAGGCCTGCACCACCGAGTTGATGATCAGCCCGGTGGCCACGAAGGCGAAGAACGGCTCCTTCGACCAGCCCGTCCCCTTGCCGATCTCCGACGTGAACGTGAACACGAGCAGGTAGAAGGCCAGGTTCATCGACATCCAGCCGAGGCTCGTCAGGCACTCCAGGATGAAGTTCGCCCGGAACGTCATGTCGCGGACGAGACACGCCCGGGCGAACGTCAGGAAGATCGCGAAGTAGCGGGCCACCGTCAGCCTCCAAACGCGCTGTAACGCCGGGTGCCACGCCACCAGGCAACACGACAGGCGACCGCCATCACCACGACCCAGCCCGCCTCGATCGCCAGGGACGAGACGAGTTGGGCCCCCTTCACCTTGCCGAGCCATACGGCCGACGAGAAGTAGGCGGTGTACTCGAACGGGAGCCAGTGGACCACGTCGGCAAGGCTCACGCCTGCAATGCCCGTGGGTGTCCCTTTGAGCAGATCGATTGGGAACATGTGGCCCGAGAGCAGGTACTGCACGAGCATGTAGCCGAACACGATGCTCGACAC
>JBAXOU010000021.1:0-25194 GCA_037133115.1 Planctomycetota bacterium
TCGAAGTGTTCCAACAACCTCAAGCAAATCGGCTTGGCCGTTCAGGGGTATCACGGTGCGCGAAGGAAGATCCCGCCATTCTGGAACTACAGTCGCACGTTCAACTATGGCAGCGGCGGGGACATCAGCGGTGCCTCGCTGCACTTCTCGCTGCTGCCATACCTCGAAGAGCAGGCGATGTACGACAAGGGGACCAGCGACTGGAGCACGGGGTACTGGAACGCCAAAAACAACTTCCTCGAGTCTTTTGCCTGCCCCTCGGACGGCAGTGGTCCCAAGTGGGCCTTTCCCTCGACGAACCCTCCCGAGTGGGCGACGACCAACTACGCCGGCAACTTCCAGGTCTTCGGCAATCCCGATGCCGGCGACGTGGGCGGCAAAAACATGAAGTCGGACGCGGCGTTCCGAGTGATCACCGATGGACTCAGCAAGACGATCATCTTTGCGGAACGATATCGGCAGTGCAACGAGATGTCGTCTCCGGCCCTGTGGGCGCACGGCCCATGGGCGCAGTGCTACATGGCGATGCTGCACTATGGCCCCCGTAGCGGCGCCTATGCGTATGGACAGTGGAACGGCTATGGACAAGGAGGGCCGGCGTCGAAGCCACAGGACAATCCGACCCCCAGCACCTGCATTTGGTATTTGCCGCAGAGTTATCACCCGGGCGGCATCCATGTGGGCATGGCTGACGGAAGCACGCAGTTCATCGTCTCATCCATCGACGGCGACACGTGGTGGGGATTGTGCACGCCGAGTGGCGGGGAAAGCGTGGGGCTACCGTGATGCAGGAGGCTCCCCGCGTGCATGAGCCCTGTGCCATCTCCTCGATCACCAGGCTGGGTCTCGCGTCGGCGTTGCTTTGCCTGGCAGGCTGCGGCTGGACGGCACCAACGGGCTCTCTCGCCGGCACCATTCGATTCGGCGGCAAGCCCGTTGCCGCTGGACGAATCACGGTCCTTTGTGAGGGTGGCAACAAGCCGGTGTTCTTTGCCGACATCACGAACGGCGGATACAGCGTCGAAGGGGCTCCGGTGGGTGCTGCCAGAGTGACCGTCCAGGCTTTTGCGGCGCACCCGCCATCGGGCCAAGCACCTACGCTCCCGGGAGACGCACCCCCGCTGCCGATACCGGCGAATGTTCCGCGAATCGGCAAGCCGGTGAGCGGATTTCCTGAGCGTTATCTCACACCCAACACCTCTGGCTTGAGGTGTGAGATCAAGCCCGGCCCGCAGACGCAGGATTTTGACCTGGAGCCTTGATGATCACGCGTCGTGCTGGGGCACACGGCCTGATCGGCGACCTCGAGCGGCCATCAGGCCGATGGTCACGGCGATGAGCGGCCACATGGTTGGCTCAGGTACCGCGGCCACCGAACCGGCAGCAACCGCGACGTCGTACGGCCCCGCGTCGTAAAGCCCAGTGCCCATAAACTCGGATGCGTCGAGGATGTCCACGATCCCGTCGTAGGTGGCGTCCCCGAGTGACCAGTCGGCCGGCAATCCGGTGTCGTACTTGCCACCAGCCAGCAGGTTGGCGGCATCGAGCAAGTCCACAACGCCATCGAGGTTGAGGTCACCGGGAGCTGCCGCGGCAATCCTCAAGGAGCCATCGTCAAGGGTGAGCCAGCCGATGGTCCGCGGACGACTCGCCGCGAGGGCAGACGCAACGGCCGTCGAAACGATGCCCCCGACACCGTCCCACGAGCCGCCGTTACGACCAACGAGCAGGTCGGCCATGAGGTCCGCGGCGGTGATGCCGCCCGCAGCGACCTGTATCCGTCCGGCACCAATGTCGAGTTTGCTGCCCAAGGCTCCGTCGATCGAGAGCTTGCGGATCGACACGTCGAGCGGTCGGTCGGACGGCATGGCGACCTCGCCGCCGCTGATCATGACGGCCTCACTGCCGGCCAAGGCCGACGCGTGGGCAATCCGCAACCTGCCGGCGGTCACGCTCGTCATGCCGGGGTAGGAGTTGGCAGAGTTGAACACAACCTCGCCCGTGCCCGACTTCGTGAGCCACGTCGCGGTGGTGATGCTCGGATAGCCGGCTTGCGCCTGGGTCTGGCTACCGCTCGCCACGTCGATCACGACATCCGTCGCGAGCCTGCGGGCCGTGCAGACGATGAGATTGCCCGCAGCCGGAGTGACGTCGACGGTACGCCGCCCGTCGAGCGCCGTGATGTTGCCGCTGTTGATCCAGTAGTTGACGTTGCCGAGATTCGAGGCCGGCAGAATGAACCGCCCGCCCGCGATGTCGAGACGCGCGGGGTCGAGCGTATTGATCGACAGCCCGCCCACGGCCAGCGTCCCGCCGTACAGGTTCACCCGCGCCTCCTTGGCGCCGGCATTGCCGCCGTCGAGGTTGAAAATGAGCACGCCCCCCACGCCCACGCTACCGCTGGAGATCGTGAGTGTGCCGGCGTTCGCATTCCACCCCAGCAAGAGTTGGCCGCCAACCTTCACCGCGCCGCCGCTGACGTTGAGCGTGCCGTCACCATGCCCGTTCGACGTCGACAGGCTGAGGTCGCCGGCGGCCGTGAGGCTTCCGCCGACCACGTTCACGGTGGCGTCGTAATAGTCTCCGAGCCTGATCGAGCCGGTCGCGTCGAGCGTGCCGCCCGCAACCCGCAGGCTGACGCCTTCACGATTGTCGCCAAGAATGAGATTCTGGACCTTGTTGCCCGCCGTGGTCACGACCGGAAACGACGTCGCCGACCAGACGCTCAGGGGCTCGACCCACGACTCTCCATTGATCGCGGTCGGAGCGGTGCCCGTGCTCCAGTTGACCGGGCTGTTCCACCCGCTGCCTCCCTTCCATCGGTTGGCAGAAAGATTTCCGGGGGCCTTCACATCGACATACACGAGAAACGCCTCGGGGTTCTCGCTGAAGTCCGGTGCTGGAGACTCGTTCACCGTCCCCACGTTCGTCATCGGCCAGCGGCAACGGACATGGTCCCGGAGCGGCACGGCATAGCCCTGCGAGCCACCGTAGTGCCAATCGACCTTCACCGTCGGCGTCTGAAAAAAGCCGGGCCCCGGCGACGACTGGTTCGGATTGAGCGTGGGGAAGCGAGAGGCCGGGAGCTTGAGCCACATGCTGGCATCGCTCGCCCCCTGCCTGAACGTCAGATAGCCATCCACCGCCACGGAGTCGATCTTGAGCCCGAGGGGAAACGCGGCCTGGGCAATGGTTTCCCGCCACGTGGCGTTCTCGACGCTCAGCTGGAGATCTGGCTCGGCGATCGCCTGGCTCGCGAACTGTTGCGCCGGATCGTACGCCACCAGTTTCTCGTCGCGGGCCTCCGTCACGTAGATCCGACCATCCGGACCCACCGCCGGAAACTGCGCGTAGTCGATCCCGGCGAGCAGGTTCTTCGTTGTCTTCTTCGCCGGATCAATCTCGACGAGGAGACCGGAGTTGCCCTGGTCCCAGGCATTCGCTTCCGTGACGGCATAGAGCTTGCCGTTGGGATTCATCGCGAGACCTCGTGCCCGCCACAGGCCTCCCGCCACCTGGGTGATGCTGCCGTTCGTCTCGCGAACCCAGACGCCCCCCGGCTGCAACGCCACGCCGTAAGATCCCATCTCGCTATAGGTGCTGAAGTAGATCCGGCCGTCACTGGCGACGGCCACGCCCTGGGGCGGGCTGGGCGTAGGGATCTGGAGCGAGTTCACGACGGTCTGGACGTTGCCCGTAGCGCTGTTCCATTTGAGGATGGAGCGGGTTTCCAAGACCGCATACACGTTGCCGTCAGCATCCGTCGACAACTGCCGCGGACGGGTGAGCCCAGAGCAGATCACCTCCTCGCTGCCGGAGGGAGTTCGCTTGACGATCCGTCCCGTTCCGACGTCGGAGTCCTGGGCATAGAAAATGTTGCCCTGCCGATCGGACGTGATGCCGTAGAGCCCCGGACGATCGGTGACGATCGTCGTCAGTGAGCCATCGGCGGCGTTTCGCCTCTGAATGCGATGGTTGGCAAACTCGGTAAAGTAGACGTCGCCGGATGCCGTGACCGTCGTGCCAAAACTGTAGGCCGCTTCGGCAAGCACATGCAGGCCGTTGGGCGTCCCCACCATCGCCTGATCGAGACTCGACGGCAACGACACGATCAGCCGGGGATCGATCGCCGGCGGTGGATTCGGGGCATCCGCCGGCCACGCAGCCAACACGGATGTCCCCAGGACACTCGCGACAACGCACGCCGTGGCAGTGATGTTTACGGATATCTGCCGCCGAGCCCAACCAAACAGAGCGGTCACGTGCGGTAGCATCGGCGGCATCACCCCACGTCACAAACTGACCGACGCCGCACGACACGGGCGGCCATGATCCCGAAGGCAGCGGTCGCGAGCGGCCACGCAGCGGGCTCCGGCACGGCAGCGATGCCAGATGCTCCCGCCGGCGTGTTGTAGTTCCCGGTGTCGTAGAGGCCGGTGCCGAAGAAGTCGGCGGCGTCTTGAATGTCCACGACGCCGTCGTAGTTGAAGTCGCCCTCCAGCCAGGTCGACGGCAGGCCGGTGTCGTACTTGCCGAGCGTCAGGAAGTTGCCGGCGTCGAGGATGTCGACCTGCCAGTCGATGTTGGTGTCGCCCGGCGCCGCAAAGGCCGCCGTCACCGAGCCGTCGCCGTTGTCGAGCCAGCCCACCGACCGCGGGATGCTCGCGGCCACGTCGGTCGCGGCCACGCTCGAGGTGATGCCGCTCGTGCCGGTCCAGGAGCCGTCACCACGGCCGGCCTTGATGGCCGTCACGAGGTCGGTGGCGGACAGGCCGCTCGCCACGGTCACCAGGCCGTTGCCCAGGTTCACCAGGCCGCCGGCGTTGGGGGCGAGGCCGCCCACCGTGGTCTGGAGATAAGGCGCGAGCGACACCGTGCCGCCGGCAACGGGAACAACTCGGCTCGCGCCGAGCGCCGTCGCGTTGGCGAGTTGCAGCGTGCCCTGCTGAACCGTGGTGGAACCGGTGAGCGTGTTGGCCCGATCCACGACAAGCGTGCCCGCCCCCGTCTTCACAACCGGAGTCGTGCCGGAGAGGAGCGGATAGCCGGCCTGCGTCTGCGTCTGGGTGCCGCTGCCAACGTTGATCGTAATCGCCTGGGTCGCCTGCCCGACCGTCAGCCGGAGATTGCCACCCACTCGGTCGTAGACGAGCGACGGCGCCAGTCCGCCGGCAAATCCATCAAACGTCACGTTTCCGAACGTGCCCGAGAGCGACAGCCCGTCGAGCAGCGTGTACGAGGTTCCGAGGGTGACGGATCCGGCGTTGCGGACGGTCAGCGCGGAGGAACCCGTCAGGCTGATCCCGTTGGTCACCGAGAGTGTTTTCAGGCTCGTGCCGCCGAGAAAGTCGAAGTCGAGCGATCCGGCTGAGCCAATCTCGAGACTGCCCGCCGTGATCGTGCCGCCACCGCCGTTGAGCGCGAGGCTCGAGGCGCCAGCCCCCGCGGCGGATCCCAGTTGCATGGTTCCCCCGACCTGGAGCGTGCCCGCCGTGAAATACGACTGCGACCTGCCGCCGTTCACGCCAAAGACCATGTTGCCGGTCGTGGCCACGTCGCCAGCCGCGTGGCTGTAGTAGCTCGGGTAGGCATTGGAGTTGCCCGCCGAACCGACGGTGATCGTCCCCGCGGTCAGCGATCCTGCCCCCTGCACGTTCAGAGCACCGTTGTTGACGGCGTCCCCAATGACCACGGCGTTCACGCTGCCAGCCGAGCCGGTCAGGAAGGCCGAGAGTTCGTTGGCGATCCGAGCGGTGTCAATGACGCCCGGAGTGCCGTCGGGGTTCCAGTTGGTGGGCGTCGTCCACAGGTTATCGCCCGAGCCGTTGTCCCAGACGATGTCGGTCGTGGTCCGCAAGGCGGAGGTGAGCACCAACTTTCCCGGCTGGGTCGTGGTGTCGATGTTCACGTACCGTCCCGCCCCGGATGTCACGATGGCTTGGTGGGCGACCCAGTAGGCAACGTTGCCGAGTTGGCTGGAGCTGGTGACGTACGAGCCGGTCCCCGTGATGCTCATCCGG
The DNA here is from genome assembly GCA_037133115.1 of Planctomycetota bacterium. Taxonomy (GTDB): domain Bacteria; phylum Planctomycetota; class Planctomycetia; order Pirellulales; family UBA1268; genus QWPN01. The sequence continues at coordinate 6,021 of JBAXOU010000021.1, forward strand.
GCACCACCGCTCGTGTTGATCGACAGCGCGGATGACTCCAGCGTGCCCCCGGAGACGCTCACATCGCCGTCGAAGCCACCGGCGCCCATGTTGAGGTAACTGCTCAGCGCCAGCCGACCGGCCGACACGCTGACCACGTCGCTGTTGCCCCAGATGCCCGTCACGAGATCGGATGAGGCGAGGCTTCCGCCCGTCACATTGAGGCCCGCGCCAATCGAGACGTAGATCTGGCCCACCGTCGTATTGCCAAGCGTGCTCACCGTGGGAGTGGCGTTCGGTGATCCTGGATTGATGATCGCGTTGCCGGCGCCCGGCTGACTCGGCGAACCACCCGTCCAGTTGGTGGCGTTTGCCCAGTCGGCATCGGCGGATCCGTTCCAGTAGACGTCGGCCTGCACCGGAGCAAGGGTCCCGGAGAGAATGAAGGCGACGACACGGAGGGCTGACATCAGGTGGCGGTTCATGTGGACCTCGATCGCGAATGAAGGTTGCTCGGAGAATTCCCCGGACATCATTTTAGGAGGAGCGATTTTTCCAAGTCCAGATACAAACGCACTGCCGCAAGAGCCTCTAATGCAGATGCACTAGGCGTGCGAGCGAGGGCCCGTCACACGGCCCTCACCATACGACATGGGGCAGGCATGTGTTCGATCTCGCGCCGCCCGTCCTCACGTAGCACAGGTTGTCAACCTGTGTGTGTTCCTGGTTCGCATGGGCCGCGCGGTGGGAACTTCACCAGTCGCTCACTTCGACGTGAGCGTGCCCTTGGTGCTCGGGATGCCCGGCTGTCGAGAGTCTGACTCAACAGCCACGCGAATCGAGCGAGCGGCCGCCTTGAACACCGCTTCGGCGATGTGGTGGCCGTTGCGGCCGTGGTGCAGGATCGCGTGGAAGTTCATGCCCGCGGTCGCGGCCACACTCTCCCAAAAGACCTCCACGAGCTGCGCGTCGAACGCGCCGATCGTGGGCACCGGAAAATCGACCGCGAACACGCAGGCCGATCGCCCGCCCAGATCGACCGCCACCGTCGCCAGCGACTCGTCCATTGGGATGATCGCGTGGCCGTAGCGGCGAATGCCCTGCTTGTCACCGAGACACTCCGCGAGCGCGGCGCCGAGCGCCCGGCCCACGTCCTCCACCGTGTGGTGGCCGTCTACGTGCAGGTCGCCGGTGCAGGCCACGCTGAGATCGACGAGCGAGTGGCCGGCCAGCAGCGTGAGCATGTGGTCGAAAAAGCCGAGCCCCGTGCGGATGTCGGCCCGTCCCGTCCCATCGAGGTCGAGCGTGAGGCGGATGTCGGTCTCGGCGGTCTTTCGCGTGACGGTGGCGGTACGGGGCATGGCAGCGTGCTTGAAGGAGGAAGGAGTTTCGAACGTGACGTCAGAGCGTCTTCATCACGGTCAGGAAGGCGTCGATCTCGTCATCGGTGCCGACGGTGATCCGGAGGCCGTCACCCCAGCCGGCGTAGTTCATGAAACGGATCAGGATGCCCTGGGCCTTGAGGGCCTCGTAGATCGGCCGGTGCGGCCGTTCGGCGTGGGTGCACCAGACAAAGTTGGCCTGGCTCTCGCAGGCGTCGAAGCCGAGAGCCCGCATCGCTTCGATCAGCCGCGTGCGGGTGGCGACGATCTTCGCGCGGTTGTCGGCGAGCCAGGCCTGGTCGTCGATCGCTGCGGTCGCCGCCGCGATCGAGAGCGCGTCGCAGTTGTAGGAATCCTTGACCTTGAGCATCTGCTCGATCAGGGCGGGCTGGGCCACCGCGAAACCAAACCGCAGGCCGGCGAGGGCATACGACTTGGAGAACGACCGGGTCACGATCACCCGCGGATTGTCCTTCACGAGCCCGAGGCAGTTGGTGTCGGCGAAGTCGCCATAGGCCTCGTCCACCACGACGGCGCACGGCAGTTGGGCGGCGAGTTCGGCAACCCGCGCTGGTGGCAGGAGCGTGCCGGAGGGACTGTTGGGATTGGCGATGATCGCCAGGCGAAGGTCGTCGCGCGCTGATGCGAACTCGTCGCCCAGCGACCAGTCGGGGCGATAGTGGACCTCGTCGCAATCGGCTCCCTGAATGCCGGCGAGCGTGCGGTAGAGGATGTAGCTCGGATAGGGCATCCGCAGGCATTCCCCCTCGCCCACGAACGTCCGCACGAGGATCGTGAGCAGGTCGTCGCTGCCATTGCCGCAGATGATCCAGTCGGGATCGACGCCGAGCACTTCGGCGGCCCGTCGGCGAAACGCCGTGGCCATGGGGTCGGGATACTTCGCGAGCGTCCGGCCGGCGGCCGTGGCCGCGAGCGCCCGCGCCACGGCCGGCGACGGCGGATACGGATTCTCATTGGTGTTGAGCTTGATCCACTTACCCGACTGCGGTTGCTCGCCCGGCACGTAGCCGTCGAGCGCGGCGATCGCAGAGCGAACGAGCGGACGGCCGGCGGAGGTGGGCGGGGAAGACATGAAGAACGCACTCTCGGGCGGGACCTGGCTCTCTCGGGCGGGACCTTGGGAAGTCTACCTCACGAGGCTGGCGCCGCCGCCGCAGGCAGCACGACCACTACCACCGTCACGACCCGGCAGAAGGCCCGCGGCCTTACGGCCAGTCGGCTTCCTCTGCCTCCCGGATCATGAAAACCTGGCCTCGACGCTGCGGCGGTGGGCGGTGAGCCCTTCCGTGTCGGCCAGGAGGCGGATGTCGTCGGCCATCTCGGCGAGGTCGTCCTTCGCCAGCGCGATCACGCTCCCGCCACGGATGAACTCGTTGGCGGAGAGGCCTGCCGCAAACCGCGCCGTGCCCCCCGTTGGCAGCACGTGCGAGGGACCGGCCGCATAGTCCCCAGCCGCGACGGGGCTGTAAGGGCCGAGAAACGCAGCGCCGACGTGCCGGATCCGGGCGAGCGCGGCCTCGGGGTCGCGGGTGTCGATCGAGAGGTGCTCGGGTGCGAGTTCGTGGGCGAGATCGGCCGACTCCTCGTCGCTCCGCGTCACCACGATGCCGCAGAACCGCTGCAGGCTGTCCCGTGTCAGATCGCCCCGTTCGAGCATGGCGACCCGCCGCTCGAGGGCCGCGGCCACCGCATCGGCAAGGCCGGGGCTCGCCGTGAGCAGGATCGCCGACCCCGGCGAGTGCTCAGCCTGCGCGAGCATGTCAGCAGCGATGCATTCAGGCCGGCCGGCGTCGTCGGCCACGACCACGATCTCGCTCGGACCGGCGATCGAGTCGATCGACACGTCGCCAAAGACGTATTCCTTCGCAAGCGCCACGAACAAGTTGCCGGGCCCGACGACCTTGTCGACGCGAGCAAGGCCCTCAACGCCATAGGCCAGCGCCGCGACCGCCTGGGCACCGCCGGCCCGCACCACCGTCGTGACACCGAGTTCGTGACAGGTGGCGAGCACGTGAGAGTTCTCGGCGCCGAATCGCGTGGGCGGGGCCACGACCACGATTTCCTTCACGCCCGCCACGCGGGCAGGCACCACGGTCATGAGCAGCGTGGAGGGATAGGCCGCCGCGCCACCCGGCACGCACACGCCGACGCGGTCGAGCGGCACATACCGCTGTCGCAGGCTGCCGCCACCGGCGAGTTTCACCTCGACGTCACGCAAGAGCACGGCCCGCTGGAATCGTTCGACGCGGTCGCGGATCCGGCGGATCGCCGCCAGGAAGTTTGGCTCGACCGACCGGTGGGCCGCGGCGAGTGCCTCGGGCGCCACGAAGAGCGACTCGGTCGTGATCGCTGCGGCGTCGATCCGCCGCGAGTAGTCGAGCAGTGCCTTCAGGCCATCGCGACGAACATCTTCGCAGATCCGCTCCACGACCTGCCGGGGCGAGAACGGCTCACCGAAGACGTCGATCGTCTTCTGGCGGCCAGCCGGGCTGATGACGTCGCCCTGCGAGACGAGTTTGCCCCGCAGGGCATCGAGCCGCGCGCGGCCGTCATTCGCGGTGAGATCGATGCGTTCGCAGAGGGGCGCGGTGGGCGTCATGGCACACACAGGATAGTCAGCAGCGGGCCGCGTCGTAGCCGCAGGTTGGAAGCGTGCGGGAAATCCAACCCAAACGTGGTTCTTGTGCAGGTTGCCAACCTGCACCTACGGGACTGCAGGTTGACGACCTGCCCCTCCGGAGCCGCAGGTTGGCAACCTGCGGGAACACGGGCTTCCTGCCGCTACCGCCGGGCGATCGTGGGGGGCACGGCCCCGAACCGCTCCGTCCAGCGGGCCGTTACGCCAGCCAGCACCGGCTTCCCCTCCGCCGCCGTCCCCGACTCGGTCTGCTCCGCGATCTGGCGAAGGATGGCTTGGCCGCGGGCGGCAAGGTGCGAGGGGCTGCCAGCCGGCCTGTCGCCGAAGACGGGATCGGGCGAGCCTGTCCCGCGGAGTGGGGCCGCCGTCGCAAGCCGGCCATCAATCGCCGATGCCCGTGCCATGGCGGCGTCGGCCTCGCCGCGTTCGCCGAGGGCGACCAGAGCGATGGCCTGGCGGACGAACGTGTCGGGCTGATCGCCGGAGATCGCGGCGGCGCGGCGGTAGGCGTCGACGGCGCGGCGGAGCGCGGCTGGCTCACCGTTTGCAGTACGGAGATGGCGGTCACCGATGGCCACCTGCCGGGCCGCCCGGAGCCGCGACGTGGGATTGCTGCCTCGCGTCGCGGAGGCGACCAAGGCCGCGTCGCGGCGGGCCCGTAGGTCGCGGATCGTCGCCGCCACCTGCTGGGCCTGCGGAAGCGACGGGCGTGCCGATGCCAGCGCCATCACCGCGGGCGAGGCCGTGTTCGACGACACGAAGCCCGGCCCGACCACCGGATAGCTGATCGTGGGATATGGCACGACGCCGCCGGAGAAGAACGAGCCACCGAATGGCGCCCCCATCCAGACGGAGTCGCACGACGGAAACCAGGTGGTGCCGTAGCATGCCGGCCAACCATACGAGCAGCCGTAGCCACCGTAGCCATACGGGTAGACCGGCGCGGCACACCAGCGCCGCCAGCCCCATGGCCGACAGCCCCAGCCGAGTCTTGGTGCACACCAACCACCTCCCCAACCACCTCCCCAGCCCCACCTCGGTCCGCACCAACCTCCAAACCGCGGGCCGCACCAGCCAACCTGCTGAATGCTGTAGCCGGCGGAGTAGCCGACGTTGCCGTAGCCGAACGTCGGCAGGCAGATCTGAGCGTCCGCCTTGTCGATGGCGGAGAACATGAAACCCGCGACCAAGATCGCGACCGCGAAGCGAGTAAGACGCATGGCGTGGTAACCCTCCAATGGCTCACTCCATTCTACGAGGGCGGACGTCCGCCTGACGAGCCTTCGTCGGCGGATTCCGAAGCGGCTGCCGCGGTGGTAGCCTCGGGCCGTGACAGCACGCTTCTGCCAGCACCGTTTCCCTTCCGGAGGAGTGGCCCTCGGCGTCCGGCTGGGTCTTCCCCGACCGCTCGCCGTCCGGCTCAGCCGCCTGCGAACCCCGGAACGGATCCAGGACTTCGTCAACTCGCTGCGGTGGAATCTTGAAGGTGCCGGCCCGACCGCCCGGTCGGTTGCAGTGGCGTTGCGGCACGGTGAGGCCCACTGTGTCGAGGCGGCCTTCATCGCCGCCTGCGGCCTGTGGCTGGCGGGCGAACCGCCGCTGTTGATGGACATGGGGGCGGCACGGGGTGACGTGGACCACGTCGTGGCCCTGTTCCGCCGGCATGGCTGCTGGGGCGCGATCTCTAAGAGCCACAGCCCGTTTCTCCGCTACCGCGATCCGATCTACCGCTCGCTTCGCGAACTCTCGCTCTCCTTCTTTCCGCAGTACGTGAAGAAGCGGCGAAAGACCCTTCGAACCTACTCCGTCTCGTTCGACCTGCGGCGAGTCGACCCAGGGCTCTGGGTGACGCACCCGGGCTTCTGCGATACGGTGGTCGACTCGCTGACCGCCGCCCGCCACTTCACGATCCTGCCACCCCGCGGCGACCGCTCGCTTCGGCCGATCGACGAGATCGAGGCTCGCAGCAACCTGCTCCGGGATCCCGGCGGTATGTGACGAAGCCTCGGGCCGGAGACCGGACTCATGCTGAAGCGTGCAACTCGGGCTAGATTCCCCTGAGCCGCTGGATTTCATCGACGACGTGCATCGCGAACGGGATCGAGCACGTCCAGCCTGGCGAGACGGCGTTGAGGACGTGCATCGAGCGATCGTCTCCTTCTAATACGAAGTCCATTTCAAGCTTTCGCGTCCGCGTGTCGAGCAACTGGGCACGGATGCCTGATCGGCCCCAGCGCCGGTAGTCGTCGACGCACACACCCTCCGCGAGCCGGCCGGCCAACGATACCAGGTGGGCCCGGCTGTATTTGGCGAGTTCCTCGACGGCGAGACGGCGAAACTCGAAGCCCGCGGAAACGAGCAGGGTCAGTTGCAGCCGGGCTATTTCGGCCGTGTCCCGGAGGCTGAAGCCGCCCAGCCCTGCATACTGCTCGCGCCAGAAGGCGGGGATCGCGGTGGGGCCGATCTTCGCATGACCATCGACAGTCACGGTGAAGTGAACGCCGAGAAATGGATTCCGCAGGTCGGGCACGGGATAGATGTTGGTCCGCAGCGCTCCTGCCGGCTCATCGCTGTAAAGATACAGTCCCTTGAACGGCAGAATCGTGTAGTGCTTCGAGAAGCCGAACTGCCGCGCGATCCGGTCGGCGTGGAGCCCGGCGCAGTTCACGACGAAGCCTGCCGACCACGCTCCCTGCGAAGTCACGATCTCGTTGCCGTGCCGCCGCCTGAAGGCGGTGCCGACCGCGAACTGCACGCCCTCCCGCTCCGCGTCCTCCCGCATCGCGTCGAGCACGGCACCGGGGTCGGCAGTCGCGGTGTTGGGCGAGAAGATGGCCCGCTCGCAGGTCTTTGCGCGGGGTTCGATCCGTTTGGCATCGGCCTCGGTGATGCTCTCGAGCGCCACCCCATTGGCTGCGCCTCGCCGCAAGAGTTCGTCCATCTGCGGGTGGTCGGCTGCGGTGCGGGCGACCACGAGTTTGCCGCAGCGGTTGAGCGGCAGGCCGCGCTCGTCGCAGTAAGCCCGGAGGGCGGCGTTGCCGTCGCGGGTGAAGCGAGCCTTGAGCGAGTCGGCCGTGTAGTAGAAGCCGGCATGAAGGACACCGCTGTTACGGCCGCTGGCGTGCCTCCCGCAGGAGGACTCCTTTTCGAGCACGTGGACGCTTACGTCGGGATGCCGGCTCTTGAGTTCCCGGGCGACCGAAATCCCGATGATGCCCGCTCCGACGACAAGAAAACCGGCGGTCTGCATCCGGGCTCCCTGCCTCACTCTTTCGTACCACCCGTGGAGCCCGCGTCCTTCTCGAGAACAATGCAGGCGAGGTCACCCGTGGCGTTGCGGATCGGCGGCTTCGAGTAGCCCAGTTCGAGGAGCGCCTCTTCGAGTCCCTTGGCCCGATCGGGAAAGCCGTTGCGGTTGATGTAGATGGCGGCAAAGCCGATTTTCTTGAGTTCGTCGACCACCCTGGAGACGTTCCCGGTGTTGAACTGAATCGTCTGGGACTCCTGGTTGAGCGTTGCTCCCTGGAACATGAGACCCTGCAAAGCCAGCTGCCACTTCTCGCGTTCGCGGCCTTTCATCGAGCCAAACGAGTAACGGAGATTCTTGCTGTAGAGGTATGGCCGGAAATGGTCGTAGGGCGGCACACCCGGAGTCGGTGATTCCGGGAACTCCATCACCGGCAACTGAAACACCATCGCAGCCTCGGGCAGGGCGGCCTCCATCTTTTCGGTGAACTCGCGGTCGGCCTCGACCTGCCGAGCAATCGTGGTGACCTCCTCGGCCGTCGGTGCCCGCGGCACCTGGTCCCAGAGGATGACAAGGCAGGCAACCACAGCGCCAGCCGTCCAGAGGCTTTTCGTGGCTCCGTCCGGGTGCGCCGCCTCCGATGCGGCTTGTACCGCTGAGAGCCGACGAGCCGCCCAGAGCAACGTGATCGCAAGGATCACAATGCTGTAGCGACAGCCCGCGCGAAACATCGTGAAGCCTGTCGTGGCCGCGATCAGGGCGTTGAGGCCGCCGGTCGTGAACATCAGCACGATCCAGAGCACCTGCCAGACCTCGATCGGCACGTCTTTCTCGCGACCCGTGAGCATGAGCCGCGCGGACGTGCCGACAAGCCAGAGCAGGCAGGCAAGGCCCACGAGTCCCTGGTAGGACGCGCCCTCGTCGAGAAGCGGCGCCACCTGCCGGTGGGCCTGGGAAAACTTCGCGAAAGCCTCACCGCGATGCGTGACCGGCGGGATGAACAGGTCCTTGATTTTGAGCCCATAGATCTCCATCCACTTGTATTCGCGAACCAGCGCCCCCTGGTTCGGCCCGTGAACAAGCTTGTACGTCCATGTGTCCAGATTCATAAACGCGAAGGCCGTCGCGGCCGCCGCGACCACGGCCAGCGCAGACAGGAATGCCGGTCGCGAACGATTCCGAAGCCACTGCACCCCAGCACCAAGCAGCGTGAGTTGGCAGAGCGCGTTGGTAAAATACGGATTCAGGCAGCCGGTGAGAAAACCGATACCGCCCGCCTGCCAGAACTGCCTGGACCAAGGCACGATGCCGGGCTCGGTCGACGCCCAGCGCCAAACGAGCAGGAACAGCGGCACATGCCACACCCACTCGCATGTGATGTGATAGGGCGATTGGGCGAAAATGAACGGGGCAAGGCCAAAGGCGAGCGCCGAGACAAACGCCCAGGTGGGCCGGCATTCAAGATGCCGCGCAACACCGTAGAACGTCGCCGAGGCGAGAACATTGCCCATGAGCATGGCGATATTGAGGCCGGCGAAGAGTCCGAGAAGCCATGAAAGCAGGCCGGAGACCAGGATCTGCAACTCCTCGACCATCGGCCAATCGTTCCAGTTCGCGGAATACGGAGCGTTCAGTTGCTCGACGCTTTTCCACGCTACGAGTGGGAACTCGCCCTGGGCCGACGCTTTGAGCATGGCCAGCGCGTGGACGACATCAGCCTTCTCGGGATCAAGATAGGCAGTCGGCTCAGACAGTCGCTCCAACGTCCAGATGCCATTGGCAGCGCACCAGGCGAGGCCGACGAGCAAGAGCAAAAACGCGAAGCTCCACCAATGGCGCAGAGTGTTCTCAGGGTCTCGGTTCATGATGAAGTCGATTCTTCACATCGATCGAAGAGGAATTGAGGAGTATGGTACCAGGGAATAAGTGGCAGCCACTCCCTGATGGCGGACTTTGTCTTGTCCACGGCGACGCGGGTTGGGACCAGCACCGCCGAAACTCGCGGGCCGCGAGACCCAAATATTCCCGCCGACGATGAGATTGCTGGCGTTTGCATGCAGGGAACGGTGATTTTATGAAGTCGGCTTCATATCGGATGAGACTGTCTCTGTGATCGTCTTGGCCATCACCGACCCCAGCTCGCCAGCGTGATAGACCTTGAGGTCGGCGACCGGCCGACTCGCGGCGGCGGGATAGACAAGCTTTCCGAGCCGCCGCAGCCAAATTTCCAACAGCGTGTGACTAACGGAACAGATGTTGCGAAACTTAAATGCTTTCGTAGCGCCGGCAGCCCGCTCGTTGGGGTACACCGGGATTTCGATGTAGGTCGCCTTCAGATCGAGCAACCTCGTGATCAGGTCGGCCTGGAATCCGAATCCGTGGGAATTCGAATGCCAACGCATCACGTTGTAGCGGAGGTGGACGGCAAGACCGTTGTAGTACCGGATCGAATAACCGCTCAGCCAATTCACAAGGACCGTGAAAGACCGTGATACCAGTCGCCGGAATGGCCCTCGAAAAGCCGTGTCCGCCGGATAAGGAATGACGATATCGGCTTCCCCGATGTGCCTGAAGATGCTGACAAGCGATTCCTTCGACTCGACGTTATCTCCGCAAATCAAACGATAGTATTTTCCCCGGCAACGAAATGCACCCTCGGCATAGTTTGACCCAAGCCCCTGATTGACCCCATTCACGTAGAGCGTGATTGGCAGGGTCGGATTCGCCTTGAAGAACCGGAGAATCACGTCGACCGTATGGTCGGTCGAGCAATCGTCGATGATCACGACGTCGTAGCTGATCCCGACCTCGGTCACCGCCGCCACGACCGTCTCGAGAGTGGGAACGATTCCCTCCTCCTCGTTGTAACAGGCCACGAATAGCGAGAGATCGCAGTCGTGAGTCAGTTCGGGCGTCAGTGCTGTCATAGGGCGGTATGGCTGGGGCCGAAGATGAGCGCTCGCACGGCATCAAAAATGCGTGCCACGACAAGGAATTGCAAGCGTCCCGTATGCAGCCGCCCGTTTCGCTCCACGAGGTGACCGCCGACGACGAGTCGCGAGAGGCGGATCTCCGCGACGCTGCCCGCGCCGTAGCGCTCGAGGAGTGCGGCCCGGGGCAGCCAGCCGCCCGAGTCGGCGATCTCCTCGAGGATCCGAATTCGCAGCGATGCGATGGTGAGGTTCACGAAGTTGAAGTAGCCGAAGGCGAATCCAATCGCGGCCACCGTGTTCATGGCGGTGAGGGCGAGCGTATCGGCGGTGGAATCCCCGTCGCGGATGCATGCCACGATCGTGATCGCTGCCGCGACGACGATGCCCATCGCTGCCCCGATCGCGAGCGCCGGATACGGATCCCGGCCGCGAATAAGCCTCCCTGCAACGATGTGGCCCGCGCAATAGACGGCGAGACCGATGACCGGAGCGAGCGCTATGAGGGGGCGATGGTCGGCCATGGATCAGCCTCCGTGTGGCATGCAAAGAAGCCTGCGCCAGGCGGACAGCACCATCGCCCACGCCCGTCCCTTCGCGGCCAGCCGGTAGACATCACCATCGCGAGTTATCATGCCATCGCTCACCATCGCCTCAAGTCGCACGTCGACCGGGCTTACCTCGGCGAGGAGCCCCCGCAGGTCGGCGGGTGAGACGCCGGCGTGGCCGGCGTCCGCCACGGCCACCAGCATCGTCATGCTCGGGCTGCGGTGCTCGAGCGCGGAGTAGGCCACGACATAGGCGAGCGTGCAGGCCGTGTGAAAGACGGCCACGTGGATCGCCTGCCAGCGGTCGGCGGCCGTGAACCATCGTCCTGGCATGAAGTGTGACACGACGAGCCAAGCAACGAGAAGGGAGAAAAACAGGGAGAGAAGGACGGCGGTCTGCCTCCGCGGCAGCCTGATCCGCCACCAGACGAGATGCGTGACGAAAGCTGTGGCGAAGACGCCGATGGCGAGCAGGGCGGTGTTCAAGGGCGAGTTACTCCGGGGAGATGAACTCCGCGCACGGTTGCGCCAGTCGAGCGCAGATGCTTCGTGCCACGACCGGGGGTAGGCCGACGAACACGCGACTGCCCGGTGGTACGTCGGTGGGTGAGTGGACCGGCCTGCCGAGATACATGCGGCCGACACGAGCGGGATCTTCGTCGACAAAGAAGGCGACTCGGTCGCCCGCCTCAGCGGCGAGCCAGGTGCCTGCGATCGACGTGCCAAAGAGACCGACGGGGCCATCCGAGCCCAGTGCTCGTAGGCGATTCGCTGTGCTACCCAGCCATTTCAGGCTTCCCGCAATCTGCAATCGGACCGCGGTCACGTCGGCAGGTGGCGGTGCCGAAAGGGCGACGCTCGCCGCACGCGCGACCACGGAAAGCTCCTTCGGGATCAAGTCATCTGCCAGAGACACGATCTCGAAGCCAGCCGCAACAAGAGCCCGTGTCATCGAATGAACAGTGAAGTGCGTGCGGTGGTCTGCGATCAAGAGCTCAAACGGATTCGCCGGATGGTGTGGCACCTCGATGAGGAGCAGCCCGCCGGGAGCAAGTTTGCCACGCAACGTCGTAAGGACGCCGATGGGATCCAAGATGTGCTCGAGTACGTGAATCATAGTGATCACGTCAAACGAACCAGGGACGGTCTCAACGGGTCCCACATGGAGCGGTTCGGTATGCGGGATCGACTCGACCTCGGCCCTGTACTTCGCGTCGAACTCAGTGCCCACCTTCGTCCAGCCCGGAGCCACCTGCCCAAAGGCGCGGATCGTGGCCCCATTGCCGCAGCCCACGTCGAGCATCCGGCCGGTGGGCTTGAGGTTCGAGTGCTGCCGAAAGGTATCCAAGAGCTTGACGGAACGCGATGCCGGCAGGCCCGATGACTGTTCGAACACCACCTGCTCGGCACCTGCCGCTTGGTGATAGATCGTGTACGAGCGATAGATGTCATCGATGTCCGCGAGAAACGCGTTGTCGGTCGGCTTCTGCACGGAGCCGCACGTTCGGCACACGCCGATGCGGCCGCCGACCGGCCATGCACGACAGTCCGACGTCACGCGACGGAGGCCGCGATACTCGATCAACTCCTCGAGTTCACCGGTTCCGCATATGCTGCACTGTGCCTCAGAAACTGCCTTCGCCGTCATTACGCCACCCCATCGATCGCCGCCCATGGATCGGGAGGCTCGATGCTGAGTCTATCCCACACGGCCGACGCGTCGAGTGTCGTGTGGGCAGGCAGATGCTCGATCGCGAGGCCGAGGCCAGCCGCGCTCGCCGGTTGGAGGAACTGAGCCGGTGCCCCCCAGAGCCGGGCCAGATGGACCGCGACGTCGGCATACGACACGTCGGCCCGGGCGGAGACCTGCAGGATCGGGCCCAGCATCTCTCGGGCCGCGGCCGCGATCGCCGTCGTGGCAAGGTCGAGCGACACAGGGGCGAACACAAGATCCGTCAGCGGCCGGATCGGCTCGCCTCGATCCAAGGACTCCCGCCAACGGTCGATGACAGGCAGGGTGCGGCCGATCACCTTCGTGAATCGCACGATCGTCGTGTCTTTCCCGAGCGATAACAACCGCTCCTCGGCCTCAGCCTTCATCCGGCCGTAGACGGTGCGCGGACAGCGGGCGGCTGTCGCGGGCGTAAACGGCGTGCTGCCATCGAAAACCATATTCGTGGAAAGGAAAACGATCCGGGCCCCGGCATCGATGAGTCGGCGGCCCAGTTCGCAGGTGGCATCGACATTGACGTGGCGACATTCGTCGGGCCGGGAGCGGCACCTGTCGGTCGATGTGACGCCGGCGCACAGCACGGCCACCCCAATGCCAGATGGCGGAGACCATCCAGCGGGCAACGTGGCGAGGTCAAGCGGAATGGAATCCGGAGAGCCGCGCCGGCTTGTTTTGATGACACGGACACCTTCATTTTCAAGCCGACGTGAAACAGCCGCGGCTATCATGCTGTCCGCGCCAACGATGAATGTGCATGGATTAAGAGGCACGGGGGGTGTCGGCAATCGATGATTTGATTGTGGGACAGCAGCATAGCGCAAACAAATAATGCGCCATCGGATAGAAGCCCGTGTGCACGACCTCGTCGTTCATCGAAAAGATGAACACGTTGCGAAAGTGACGACCCATCGTGGCACGAAGGCCGGGGGCGTCCTTGCAATTCACGTGTCCCGCCTTGCTCGGAGGCGAAGCATAGGCCTGTGACTGAAGGGATGGTATGCCCACGAGCAGGACACCTACGTCCGTCAGTGACTTCACGACGTTCCCGATAAAGAGGTCTTCTTTGTCCGCCGGGATGTGTTCAAGCACATCGATCGCGTAGGCAGCATCGAAAATCCCCTCCACGGGGCCCTGGAGGACGTCGTGCACACGTGCATCGATCGGCCAGCGAGGGTCCATGCGGCCCCTGACGTCTTCGATGAAGACCGGATCGAAGTCTACGGCCGTGATGCTGCCCACTTCCTGCGCGACGATACGGGTCGCGAATGCATCCGCGCAGCCGACTTCAAGCACTCGAGACATACCGCTCAGCATCTTAGAAACGAATTTATAGCGTGCGAGCACGAACGCGAGTCGCCGCGGATCGTCGTGCCACACCTGATTGCTCATCAGTCCCAGCTTCGTCCGGCCGGACTGCTCTGAAACCTCCAGACAGCGTTCGTACTGCGGTTCCACCGTGCGTGCCATGAGTTACCTCGGGGTTCGACTTCAACTCAATCGACCAGAACAGTCTATGATCGCGCGACCCGCGAGCCGGCCGCTGGTCATGTCGGCCATGGCGGCATTGATGTCGGCAAGCGAATAGCGATTTCCGACGAGCAAGCCCAGCGACAGCCGAAGTTCCCGGACCATGCGCACGTAATGCGGGATGTCGATCTCAGGGCGGCACTCGCCGCCGTGTGAGCCTGCGAGCCGCTTCTCGAAGTGCAACGGCAACGTGGAGATCGCCGCGGTGCTGTCTTTGGGCGGCACGCCCACGAGCACGGTGCGGCCGCGGGCATTCGTGACGCGGCTTGCCAGTGCGATCACATCGACGTTGCCCGTGTTGTCCACCGCCACGTCGACGCCGTCGTGGCCGACAATGCGGCGGATCTCCTCGGCTGCGTCGGCCTTCGTGACGTTCATCACATGCGTCGCCCCGAGCGAGCGGGCGAGGTCGAGCCGATTGTCGAAGCGGTCAATCGCGATGATGGGGTTACCGCCGGCGAGGGCCGCCCCCTGCACGATGTTGAGGCCGATGCCCCCGGCACCGAAGACGGCGATCGATTCGCCGATGGCCAGTCGAGCGTTGTTGTTCACCACGCCAAAGCCGGTTGTCACGGCGCAGCCGAAGAGGGCCGCGATCTCTGGATCGAAGTCGGCCGGGATGGCCGTGAGGCGATTCTCCGACACGATGGCATATTCGTTGAACGTGGTCACCCAGCCCGCATTCACGCGCCCGATCGACGACTCGTAGACGGGCGTTGTCGACTCGAGCCCCGCTCCCTTCCGCCAGTGGAGCACCACGCGGTCGCCCGGCTTGACGTGCCGTACACCCTCGCCGCACTCGAGGACCTCGCCGCACCCCTCATGGCCGAGGAGATGCGGCAGAAACCGGTCAGGCCCTTTCACGCCGTCGATTTCACCGATCTGCGAACCGCAGATGCCGCTCGTGAGCACCTTGACCAGCACCTGGCCGAGCTTCGGCGAGGGCACCTCGACCTCCTCGATCACGAGGGGTTTCTTCTGTTCGACGAGTATGGCGGCGAGTGACTTCATGGCTATTCGAAGTAGATGAAGGAATGGTCGCCGGTGTAGCCGGCCTGAGAGAGCCACCATTCCCATTCCTTCGGCGTGCAGAACATCTCGCAGGTGAACTGCCAGTAGAGAAGATTTACCTTCTCCTCCTCGGTCCGCCACGACTCGACGCACAGGTACTTGTGCCGCCTCCCCACCCGCTCCATCTCCTTCAACGCGGCGAGCAGGTCGTAGCAGTAAAGGTTGTGCAGCGTGTTGAGCGAGATGACGAGGTCAAAACTCTTGTCCTCGAATGGCAGACTTGCCGCACTTGCCTCGCGGAGAAAAGGCTTGACCTCCTCCTTGGCATGATCGAGCGCATAGCGGGAAACGTCGATCCCCGCGATCTCCACGCCTGGGCATGCCTGAGTGAAGTCATAGAGCAGAAACCCCTTACCGCACCCGACATCGAGAATCCGATCACCCGGCTTGATGCCGTAATGAGACACCATCGCATCGGCGACTTTCCGCCAGCGACCGTCGTAGTTGTAGCCGCCATAACCCGTTCTGCGATCTCCATCCCAGTAGTCCTTACCCCATTGCTTTCCCAGCTTGGCGGCTTCAGCTTTCGGAAATTCGTTCACACGGGCGACGTAATCTCGCTTGGTGCTCCGATGGACGCTCGAGAGAAAATCGACGTACGCCATGTTCGTTCAGCCTTCCATGCGATCCAGTGCCGACCTGACCTTCGCGAGCTGCACTGCCCGCCGCTGCTCCTGCCCGGATGCCATGCCGGCGAAAGTGCGGCGGCGATCCGCGGAGGGCAGGAACTCATTGAGCATAATGCAGCACCACTTCAGTTCGTAGACGGGCATTAAAAGGGCCGACCTCCGCACAACCTTCTCGGGCTCGTCCCAGAGCGTTGCGACCCGTTCGACGAACGCGGGCAGGTGCTCGCGCGGCACCGGCACGGCCGGCTGGCAAAAGAAATCGCAGACCATCTTCGCGGGATCGTCCCAGCCGGCGTACTCGAAATCAAGGAAGCGGAGGTGGTCGCCCGCAGCGACGAGCGCGTTGTGGAAGCCAAAGTCTGATGGGCTGATGCAACGATCCCGAAGCGACATCACCTCGTTCACCACCACCTCGCCCGCCGCAAGCACGTCGCGACGAATCCGGTTCCAGAGCGGCCGCATGCGTCCGTCGGCGATTTCGACGGCCTCGCAGCCGCCGGGCGAAGCCTTGTCGATCGACCGAAGCCTGGTGATCCGGCGGTCGACGCAGTCGAGATGACCGGCGAGCGAGAAGCAAGCCTCCGACGCGTTGGGCAGTGCTGTGGACTGCGGGTCGGCGCGCCGTTCGTTGACGGCGCGGAAGAACTCGGCCGCTTGGCGAACATGCTCCGCCGTCACTTCGCCGCTCCGCAGTTTGCGGCCATCCACAAACTCGTAGGCCGCCATGCCCGCCACTGGGTCGCTCGCCAAGGGTTGGGCCACGGCGCGAACCCCCCGATCCCACGCGAACCTGCTGAACCCAAACTCGGCGGCCAAACGGTCGCGGGGATCGTCGGGGTGGCGGTAATAGATCTTGACCACCGTCGCCCCGGCCGCCGACTCGACGCGATAGACGCGGTTGTTGCCCCCTCCCGCGATGCGCTCGATGCGGTAGGGAGGCACAAGCCCCCCCGCAGCCAGCAAGGGACCGACGAGCGTCGCGATGTCCTGCTCCCCCGCTGGCTCGTTCACGCCCCGACACCGCCTCTCCTGACGAGGTCTGCAATCTCGGCCCATGAACGGGCGGACACGACCCCGGCGGGCGCATCCTGGGTGGCGCGTGGGTCGAACAGGATCCGTCGCACTCCGGCCGGAAACCGCGGGTCGGCAAGGAGCTCGGGCAGGTCGTCGATGAAGGTCGTACAACCGATCGCTGCGATCCGCGCAAGCTTTCGTTCCTTCGTCTCCTCGAAGAACACGCGGTCCTCAGGCAGGCCGATGCCGGCCTCGCCGTGAAAGCCATAGCGTGCGAGAAAGTCGCGAGCAGCGGCGTGCAGATCGTGCCGCTCGCCGAGGTACGGAAACCGGGTGCGATGACTGACGATGGCGATGGGTATTCCGTTCGTACGGCAGTCCGCGAAGAAGGTGGCGACTCCGGGAAACAACGCCGCGTCGATCATTCGCGGCCCGTAGATGATCCCTTGGAGTTCCGTCCAACGCTCTTCCTGGCCGATCGACCTCAGGTGGTCGCGAACCGAGGTCTTCGACGTGGCCGCATGCGGCGGCACGAGATCGAGATCGAGGGCCACGCGACCGAAGACGTCGTCGTAACGGACGATCGTGTTGTCGAAATCGACGCCGATCACGACGATTTTCCGAGCCGGGCGAGGATCTTGGCGGCCACGGCCGGTCCGGTCAGCCCGCACCGCTCTCGCATCCACTGCTGGCTCCCAGCCTCGGAGATGAAGACATCGGGCGTCCCACAGGCGACGAGCGGCGGCTGCGGCCCGTCGCGACGGACGAGCCACTCGGCGACGGCGCTGCCAAGGCCGCCGATCACACTGTGCTCCTCGACCACCGCCACGGCCCGGAACCGGCCAAAGGCGTCGGCCAGGAGCGACTCGTCGAGTGGTTTCACGGTGTGCATGCTCACCACGCGTGCCGAGAGCCCCTTTGCCTCGAGTTCCTGCGCCGCCGCAAGGGCAACCGATACAAGAGTCCCCATGCCGAGCAGGCAGACATCGGTTCCCTCCCGCATCACGATCCCCTTGCCGATCTCGAACGTCGGCCGTGACTCGTGGACGACGGGCTCCCCCTTCTTGCCGAGGCGGATGTAGGCGGGGCCCGGGAGCGTGAGCGCCGCCTCGAGCGCCGGGCCCACTTCGGCCGAGTCGGCCGGACAGAGGACGGTGAGGTTCGGGAAGCAGCGGAGGATGCCGACGTCCTCGCAGGAGTGGTGCGTGGGGCCGAGCGACGCGTACGAGAGGCCGCTGCCGGTGCCGACGATCACCACCGGCACGTCGTGGTAGCAGATGTCGACGCGGATCTGCTCGATCACGCGGGTGGTGGCGAAGGGTGTGATCGTGTAGGTGAAGGGCCGCAGGCCGGAGAGCGCCAGGCCCGCCGCCATGCCCGTCATGTTTGCCTCGGCCACGCCACAGTTGTAGAAGCGATCGGGAAACCGCTCGCGGAACTTGTCGAACAGCCGGTTGCCGATGTCGCCCGAGAGGAGGACGATCCGCTCATCTTTGGCTGCCAACTCGGTGATCGCGGCGGCGAACGCATTTCTCATGCCCGCACCTCCGGCTGGCCGAGTTCGACCCGGGCCTTCCGTACCTCGTCAGCCGTCGGAATCCGGTAGTGCCAGTTGTTGTCGTCCTCCATGAACGACACACCTTTTCCCTTCACGGTGTGGGCCACGATCACCCGGGGCCGCCCCGAGCCGTCGGGCTCGCGAGATACGGCGGCGAGCACGACCGCCATGTCGTGACCATCCACCTCGCAGGCGTCCCAGCCGAAGGCCCGCCACTTCTCGGCGAGCGGCGCCAGCGCCATGATCTCGTCGCTGCGGCCGGTGGCCTGCCACTTGTTGTAGTCGATCATCACGACGACGCTGTCCAGTTTCTGGGCCGGGGCAAACATCGCCGCTTCCCAGACCGAGCCCTCTTCGCACTCGCCGTCACTCATCAGCACGAACTGCCGCGAGGGCCGCTTCTGGATCCGCGCGGCCAGTGCCATGCCCAGGGCGATCGGCAGTCCGTGGCCGAGCGAGCCCGTCGCTGCCTCGACCCCCGGGACGCACTGCAGGCCCGGGTGCTCGGGGAGCGCGCCGCCGTCCGTGTCGTAAGTGTCGAGCAGCGCGGGGTCGAAGAAGCCTCGCTCGGCGAGCGTGACATAGAGCGCGGTGGCCGCGTGGCCCTTGGAGAGGATGAAGCGGTCTCGGTTCGGATCGAGCGGGTGGGCAGGATCGACGCGCAGCGGGCCCCAGTAGGTGGCCACGAGCAGATCGACGCACGACAGCGACGAGCCGAGGTGGGGCGTCTCGGCCGCATGCGACATTTCCACGACCCGGGCCCGAATCCGGGCGGCGATCGCGGTGAGTTTCGGAACGTTCATCATGGCAGGTGCTGAAAAAGGTGGCAGGCACCATTTCGCCGCGAAATGGTGCCTGCCACCTTTTTCATGGTTTGTGGACGTAATCGGCGGGGACG
>JBAXOU010000022.1:0-24626 GCA_037133115.1 Planctomycetota bacterium
ACGTGATCAGCATGGGCGGCACGTTCATCCGGCTCTGCGAGCAGGGGCACGATGTGCACGTCGCCTATCAGACGAGCGGTAACATCGCCGTCTGGGACGAGTCAGCCGACCGGCATGTCGATTTCGTCGAGGAGTTTTGCAAGGCGTTCGGCGTCGGTGCGCCGATTTCGAAGGGAGGCGCGAGTGGCATCGCCGACCAGATCCGGCAGTTCCTCAAGACGAAGTCGGCGGGGGCCGTTGACATTCCCGAACTGCAGGCGGTGAAGGGGCTGATCCGGCGGACCGAGGCCCGAGCCGGTGCGAAGTATTCCGGTGTGAAGCCCGACAACATCCACTTCCTCGACTTGCCCTTCTATGAGACCGGTCGCGTCCGCAAGAAGCCGATCAGTCCCGAGGACATCGCGATCACGGTCAAACTTCTCGAGCAGGTGCAGCCTCACCAGGTCTACGCGGCAGGCGACCTCTCCGATCCCCACGGCACGCATCGGGTCTGCCTGGCTGTGATTCTCGCGGCGCTGGCAGAGGTGAAGGGGCGGCCGTGGGCCAAGGACTGCCAGCTCTGGCTCTATCGCGGTGCCTGGCAGGAGTGGGGGCCGCACGAGATCGAGATGGCCGTGCCACTCTCGCCCGACGAGGTCGAGCGGAAGCGGATGGCGATCTTCAAGCATGAGAGCCAGAAGGATCAGGCGCTGTTTCCCGGAGCGACCGACGCGCGGGAGTTCTGGCAGCGGGCGGAGGATCGCAACCGCGACACCGCGAGGCTCTACGACAAGCTCGGGCTTCCGGAGTACGAGGCCATCGAGGGCTTCGTGCGGCACACGTTCTGACACTCAAGCGCAGGCACCATGACCAAGAAATACAACGTCGGAATCATCGGCTACGGTTGGGCCGCCACCGCTCATATCGCGGCGATCAACGCCACGACGCAGGGACGCGTCGCCGGCGTTTGGTCGTCGCGACCGCTCGATTCGGCCGAGTTGTCGGCGAAGCACGGTGGCACGATCAAGGCCTATCGCGAACTCGACGCCATGCTCGCCGACCCCGACATCCATGTGGTCGACGTCACCAGCTACCCGAGCCAGCACCGCGATCAGGCGGTGGCAGCGGCGAAAGCGAAGAAGCACGTGATCCTCGAGAAGCCGATGGCCAACACGCCCGAGGAGGTCCGCGACATCGTGGCGGCTGCCGAGGCCAACGGTGTGAAGGGCTGCGTCTGCTTCGAGTGCCGCTACTCCAACCAGTTTCAGGTCACGAAGGCCCTGCTCGACGAGGGCCTGCTCGGGAAGCTGCACTACGGCGAAGTCGACTACTACCACGGCATCGGCCCGTGGTACGGGCAGTATCGCTGGAACACCGGCAAGAAGGACGGTGGCAGCGCCCTCCTCACGGCCGGCTGCCACGCGCTCGACGCGCTGCTCATGTTCATGGGCAACGATGTCGCGAGCGTGACAAGCCTGAGCACGAAGTCGGTGAGCGACATCTTCCAGCCCTACGAATACGACACGTCGAGCGTGACGATCCTCCACTTCAAGAACGGAGCGGTCGGCAAGACGGCGGCCATCGTCGACTGCCTGCAGCCCTACTACTTCCACACGCACCTGGTGGGCAGCGAGGGAAGCCTGCTCGACAACAAGTTTCACTCCATGAAGCTCAAGGCCGACAAGGGCCATTGGAGCGAGTTGTCGATGAAGATGCTCGACTCGGGCGACGTCAGCGACCACCCCTACCAGGCGCAGTTCCAGGCCTTCTTCGACGCCCTCGACCGGGGCGAAGACATGCCGCTGACGAGCTTCAGGGAGGCGAAGAAGACGTTTGACGTGATCTTCGCGGCCGACACGAGCGCCGCGCAGGGCGGCCAACCGGTGCGGCTTTCATGATCACGGAATCGACGCTCGCGCGGCTCGGGGCTGCCCACGCCCCGTCGCCGGACGTTCGCTCCGGGCATCCTGCCCTCCGCTCACTCGATGCTGCTCTCGCTTCGCCATCCTGGCTGCGCTCGACCAGCAACGCCGGCTCCCGGGGCATGGGCAGCCCCTCGCTGAGTTCCAACCCGTGTCTTGCAGGTCGAGCATGTCACCGCCGGCTGCGTTGCGGCCAGGACACGTTCTCTTTCATCGGAGGAACCTCATGAATCAGTGTCGTTTGTCGGTGCTCGTCGCGTGTCTCGTCGCCACGGCTGCGTCCGTGGCCGTCGCCCAGCCGGCCGTCGTTCCCGCCGGGTGTACGGCCCTGTTCAATGGCCGCGACCTCGCCGGCTGGCGGGGAAGGCCCCACTTCGATCCTGCGAAGGAGGCCGAAGGCACGCCCGAGGAGCGGACGAAGCGGCAGGCTGAGTGGGACGCCGACATGCGGCAGCACTGGAAGGTGGAGAACGGCGTGATCGTCAGCGACGGCCACGGCGTGTTTCTCACCACCGACCGCGACTTCGGCGACTGCGAACTCGTGCTTGAGTGGATGCTGCCGGCGGCGTGCGCCGACAGCGGGATCTATCTTCGCGGCAATCCGCAGGTGCAGATCTGGGACCCAGCCTGCGAGCGGGATTTCAAGCACGGCTGCGAAAAGGGATCGGGCGGCCTCTGGAACAACCCCACCGACGCGGCCGGCAAGTGGCCGCTGGTCAAGGCCGACAAGCCGATCGGTGAGTGGAACAGCACGCGGATCACGATGAAGGGCGATCGGGTGACCGTGGTGCTCAACGGCCAGGTCGTGGTCAACGACGCGCCGCTCGCCAACTACTTCCAGAAGGGGCAGCCGCTGCCCGCGCGGGGCCCGATCCAGATCCAGACCCACGGGGCGCCGATGCACGTTCGCAACGTGTTCGTCCGCGACCTCGGCACGTTTGACCTCTCGGCACCCGACTGGCGGGATCTCGGTGAGGCGGATTTCACGAACGTCAACTGTGCGGCCGACACCTGGGCCTGGACGCCCGATGGCGTGAAGTGTTCGGGGCAGCCGGTGGGCGTGATTCGCACGCAGAAGCCGATCGCCGACTTCGAGATGTCGCTCGAATGGCGGCACCTCTCCGACGGCGGCAACTCAGGGGTGTTTCTCTGGGCGCCGAAGGCGTCGCTCGATTCGATCAAGCCCGGCCAACTGCCCCCTGGCGGCATCGAGGTGCAGGTGCTCGACCATGGCTTCACGGCGCAGTACGAGGCATCGAGCGGTAAGAAGGCCGACTGGTTCACGACCGATGGCGACGTCTTTCCGGTGGGCTCGTCCACGATGACGCCTTTCCCCCCCACGGCCCCGCGTGGATCGCGGAGTTTCCCGAAGGAACGGCACTCGCTGGGCACGCCCGCGTGGAACCACTACTTCATCCGGGCCGTGAAGGGGGAGGTGCGGCTCTGGGTGAACGGCCACGAGGTCTCAGGGGGCTCCGACTGTAACCCGTCGAGCGGGTATCTTTGCCTCGAGTCCGAAGGGGCCCCGGTGGAGTTTCGCCGCATGAAGATCAGGGAGATTGCCGCCGCGGGTTTGCCCGCGTCAGAGGAGGGCTTCGTGCAATTGTTCGACGGCACGACGCTCGATGGCTGGAAGGGGGCGGTCGATGGCTACGAGGCCGTGAATGGCGAGATCCGCTCGAAGCCGGGCGTCGGCGGCAACCTGCTCACGGCGGGCGAGTATGGCGACTTCGAACTGAGGTTCGATTTCCGGCTCACGCCCGGCGCCAACAACGGTCTCGCGATCCGGGTGCCGCCGCAGGGGGATGCGGCGTTTCAGGGGATCGAACTCCAGATCCTCGATGACGGCCACGAGAAGTACAAAGACATCAAGCCCTGGCAGGCGCACGGTTCGATCTACGGCGTCGTGGCGGCCGAGCGCGGCACGTGCCTCAAGCCTGTGGGCGAGTGGAACATCGAAGAGGTGACGGTGCAGGGTACCCGCATCAAGGTCGTGGTCAACGGCAAGACGATCGTCGACGCCGACACCGCTCCCTTTCGCGATGGTCAGCCCACGCCCGACGGGAAGGCCCACCCGGGCCTCGCCCGCACGAAGGGGCACCTTGGATTTGCCGGTCATCACGACGAGGTCCACTTCCGCAACATCCGGCTCCGCGATCTTTCTCCTGGCACGAACTGAACACATTCCTTCTCCCCATGAGGTCAGCTATGAACCGTTCCCATTCCACCGCCCCGCCAGCCCCCACGTTCCGCCTCTGGCTGATGATGGTGCTGGAGTTTGCGATCTGGGGAGCGTGGCTGCCCCTGATCTGGGGCTACATGGGAGCGAAGATTGAAGACGGCGGCCTCGGCTTCAGCGGCTCGCAGATCGCCTGGGTGGGCAGCGCCTTTGCGATCGCATCGATCGTCGGCATCTTCTTCTCGAGCCAGTTCGCCGACCGGACGTTCGCGGCCGAGCGGTTCATGGCGTTCAGCCACCTGATCGGCGGCCTGGCGATGCTCGGGCTCTACTGGGCGAAGGATTTCCCGACCTTCTTCGGGCTGATGCTCGTGCATGCTTTGTTCTACGTGCCGACGATCTCCGTCTCAAACTCGCTCGCCTTCGCCCACATGAAGGACGCGCAGAAGGAGTTTGGGATTGTCCGCATGGGTGGCACGATCGGCTGGATCCTTGTGGCCTGGCCGCTGTACTTCATCCTCGAGGGCAAGTCGGGCGCGGAGGCGATGTCCGCGAGTCGCACGATCTTCCTGATCGCCGGCGGCCTCTCGCTGGCGCTCGCCGCCTACAGCCTCGTCCTACCGCATACGCCCCCGAAGCCGGCCAAGGCGGGGGAGGGGGGCTTCGCCTGGCTGAAGGCGGCGAAGTTTCTCGCCAAGCCCTATCTCGCCGTGCTGTTTCTCGTGACCTTCATCGACGCCGTGATCCACAACGGCTACTTCGTGATGGCGGGCGACTTCCTGGGGAGCAAGGCGGTGGGACTCGCGCCCAAGTGGATCATGCCGGTGATGAGCATCGGTCAGGTGGCGGAGATCGCCACGATGGCGGTCCTCGGCACGGTGCTCGCGAAACTCGGCTGGAAGACCACGATGATCCTCGGCATCCTTGGCCACGCGGCCCGGTTCGCCGTGTTCGCGCTGATGCCGCAGAACCAGGCGGTGATCATCGCGGTGCAGGTGCTGCACGGCATCTGCTACGCCTTCTTCTTCGCTACGCTCTATATCTTCATCGACGCCGCCTTCCCGAAGGACGTGCGGAGCAGTGCCCAGAGTCTCTTCAACCTGCTCGTCCTCGGCCTCGGTGACCTGGCCGCCAAGTGGCTCTTCATCCCGCTGCAGGAGAGCCTGAAGGGAGCCGACGGCATCGATTACCGTCGGCTGTTCCTGGTGCCGACGTTCATGGCGCTGGCGGCTGCGGTGGCGCTCGCGATCGCTTTCTGGCCGCCAAAATCGCTGGCCACGGCGGCCGAGACTGAAGACGACCTCGAAACCGAGCCCCAGGCGATCACCTGATCGCATCACCTGATGCCCTGGGCGGTCGGACCTGTGGTCAGCAGGTTCGGAGGGCCGAGGCGTGGAGCCGGTGAAGGGCCGTGTTGAGCCGGCTCTTGACGGTACCCACCGGAATGCCAAGGCGGCAGGCCACCTCACGGTGCTTGAGCCCATGACGGTAGACGAGGTCGAGCGTGCTGCGGAGCGGTTCCGGTAGCGCTGAGACCGCCTTGAGGACCCAGGCGACGGACTCGGCTTCCTGCATCATCTCGGTCGAGTTCCGGCCCTTGGCGGCGATCGTCTCCGCCAGCGAACCCGACTCCGGACGGGCGTCCGCTGGGCGGTCGAGGCTCACCATCCGGTGGCGGTGGTTCCGCCGGCGGGCATCGATCGCCTGGTTGGTGGCGATCGCGTAGAGCCACGGGCGGAAACGGTTGCCTTCGGCAAACTGGCTGCTCTTCTGATAGACGCGGAGAAACGTGGCCTGAAACACGTCCTCGGCCAACTGGGCGTCGCCGCCGAGGTAGCGGCGGAGGTAGCCGTAGAGTTCATGCTCGTAGCGGTGAACGAGCGTCTCGAAAGCATCGTCATCGTTGCGGACCCGGATCCTGCGGATCAGATCCTCGTCGGTTTCGGCTTCGGTCGCGGAAACAGATGCTGAACGTGCCATGGCCCGGCCCTCCTGCTGCGCGGGTGGAACCTTCGGGGAATCGCGGCGGCGCCGGATATTCCGAAGGCACCTTTTCTCTCATGCACGAACCGTGCCAAACCGATAACCGCCACAGGCATTCCGAAAAATCCCGGAAATCGCCTCAGAAACCCAGATTGAAGGCCGCCGGCAATGACCGCCGGAATGGCAGGGGTGTAGCAAGTTGCAACACCGCCGTTGCATTTTGCAACGTTTGCAAGGGGCCGCTACATCGCCGTCGGCAGTTTTGCGGCCAGCCACGCCTTGAATCCGCCCACCAGATCACGGGTTTCGGAGCAGCCAAGCTTTTGAAGCAGGCTGGCGGCGATCGCGGATCGATAGCCCCCCTCGCTGTCCCCCGGAGCACAGGTTTTCAACCTGTGTGTCTTCCAGGTTCGCATTGGGCTCGCGGCATCATCGCTTGCATGTGCGATTCGGTCAGGGGCCGACGACGGTGGGGAAGCCGGCCTTTGTCAGATCGGGATAGCCGGGCTTGAGCGGGCGGACGTCGTAGCCGCTCTTCTGCAGGATCTTCGCGGCGGCGAGGCAGCGGCCTCCGGCGAGGCAGTGCACGTAGACGATTTTGTCTTTGGGGAGGATGCGGGCCAGTTGGTCCGGTGGCACACCTCGTTCGAGCGTGCTCAGGGGTAGCGACACCGCACCGGTCACGTGGCCATCCTTCCACTCGTCGGGTTCGCGGCAATCGACGAGCACGGCCTTCTGCTGGGCGACGCCCTGCTGGACGAGGTCGAGGGAGTCTTTCGTGTGCTGTGCCAACGCCTGGCCCGAGAGGCTGGTGGCGAGCAGGCCCGCGAGGAGCATCCGGCTCCAGCAAGCGGCGGACGGACTGGAGGCCTGGTTCCACGGCATCCGAGCGAGCAGCATCGCCATGCCGCAGGTGTCGGTGACGCCGGCGAACACGAGGCCGCAGCCGATGAAGCCGGTGAGGCCCGTGCCGATCGCCTTCCAGTTCACCGGCGCGTCGGGCCCGAAGGCGGCGAGGGCGGCTCCGATGGCGACGAGTGTGCCGGCGGCGATCCGCACCTGCCGCTCGAGCGACATTGTCTTCCGGCCGCGGACCACGGGCAGGCCCGCAGCCTCGCAGGCGGCCGTGCCCCCCTCCACACTCACCACCTTGTCGATGCCGGCGGCGAGCATCTTCTCGCAGGCCTTGTGGCTGCGGCCGCCCGATTTGCAGACGAAGTAGACCGGACCGTCGCCGCCCAGTCCGGCGATGTCCTGCGGAGTGAGCCGGTCGAGGGGGACGTTGTGGGCAAAATCGACATGGACCTCGCCGTACTCGGCGGGCGTGCGGACGTCGATGAGCGTCAGGGTGTCGCCGCGGCGGCGACGATCGGCGAGCGTTGCGGGGGTGACCGTGGCAACCATAGGAAATCCTCCGGAAGGGCGGGAAGGCGGCGCCGGCCCCTGGCCAGCGCCATGAATAATATATCGTAATGTCACGACATGTCAATCACTTTTTCCTCGGCCGACAATCGTGCTCTGAAACGCCATGGGCCGGTGACCGTAGAGTGGGGCGGCCCGGCCCCGCCCAAGGGAGTGTCGGTGGGGCGGCGTAGCGCCGCGGGCTGCCGGTCAGCAAGGAAGCACACGATGCCCCTGAAGGTCTGCTTCATCGAGCGGTTGGAGCAGGTGCTCGACCACGCGGTCGCGTTTCTCAACCGCGACGACGATCTCTTTGCGCGGCCTCGGATCGTGGTGCCCACTCCCGGGGCGAAGGCGTGGCTGCAAGACCGGCTGGCGCGAAGGCTTGGCGGCGTGGATGGGGAGGACGGCATCGTTGCCAACGTCCACATCTCATACCCCGCCACGATCACCGCGCTTCTGCAGCCGACGCATGGTCTCAAACCCGATCCGTGGTCGTTCGACCCGCTGACGTTCACGGTGCTCGATGTGATCACGGAGCCTGGCGCCGAAGAGTTTGGGGTCCCACTCGACGTGGTGCGTGAGCCGCTGCTCGCCGCGCGACGGATCGCGGGCCTGTTCGACACCTACCACGACCGCCGGCCGGCGATGATCCGGCTCTGGGAGGAGGGCCGCCCCGCGCTGAGCCCGGTGGCGGTCGGACGCGACTACGGCGGTGAGTGGGCGGCGGATGCCCTGCCCGAGAGCGACGCCTGGCAGTTTCGCGTGTGGCAGGCGGTCCGCCAGAGGATCGCGGGGCCGAGCCCGCCCCAGCGCATGGATGTCGACCACCTGTCGAGCCGCGACCCGATCCTCGTCGCCGGGTTGCAGTCACTGTCGCTCCAGCAGATTGCTGCGATCAAGACGCTGGCGGGTGCCTGCGACGTCCATGTGCTCCTCGTCCATCCGTCGCCGCCACTCCAGGCCCGCTGGGCCGCGGGCCTGCCGCCCGTGTCGGAGGGTGTGCCACCGAAACGAGAGGCCGCCGAGTTGCCCGACGACCTCGACCCGCTCGTGGCCACCTGGCTGCACGGCGCTCGGGAGACGCAGATGCTCCTCGGCTCGCAGGGCATCATCCCCGAGCCCGTTGCCGCGACCGGACCCGGCGCATCCGCCGAACCGGCCACGCTCCTGGCCCGGATGCAACAGACGATCGCCACGGCCCACAAGCCCGTGAAGCAGCAGCACGATCCGGCTCACGACCACTCGTTCTCGATTCACCGCTGCTACAGCCTGTCGCGACAGGCAGAGGCGATCCACGATGCGATTCTGCACGCGTTCGTGGAGCTCGACGATCTGCAGCCGCACGAGATCGTGATCGTCAGTCCGTGCCTGGAGCGGCTGGCGCCGCACCTCGAAGCGGTCTTCGATCGGGAGATCGAGGGGCAGGGGGGCCGCCGCGTGAAACTGCCGCTGGTCGTCGCCGACCGCGGTCTCAACCAGGTGAGCGAATCGGCCGAACTGCTCGTGGAACTGCTGGGCCTCGTCGGCTCGAGGTGCTCGGTCGAGAATTTTCGGGCGGTGGCGGCCCACCCGCTCGTGACGCGGCACTTTCACGCAGATGACGACACGGTCCGCTGCTGGGACCAGTTGATCGAGCGGACGAGGATCCACTGGGGCTTCGATGCCGCGCATCGCCTCCGTGAAAACTTTCCGGCGGAGGCCGCGGAGCCCCACACCTGGCGGGCGGGGCTCGAGCGGATGGTGCTGGGCGCCACACTGCCCGACGCAGACCCGAGGCCGGAACTCGGCGGCACGGTGCCGCTGGCCGACGTGCCACTCGCCGATCTCTCCGCCATCGTGGCGCTGACGCGCATCTTCGAGGTGGTTCTCGAACTCGATGCCGCAACCGCCGCGCCGCGGCCGGCCGGGGAATGGTGCGGGGCGGTCGAGCGGGCGCTGTTCGACCTCTGCGGCGAGGAGGCGAGCGAACTCGCCGATCCCCTGCGGATGGTGCGGGAGCTGCGTGACTCGGCCTCCCATACTCCGGTGCCGTTCGGCGACGTGCGGGAGATTCTGTCGGAGGCGCTGCAGTCGGCGGCGGGCCGCCAGCCGCTCCGCACCGGCGCGATCACGGCCACCTCGATGGTGCCGCTGCGAGACGTGCCGTTTCGGGTGGTGTGCGTCGCAGCCTACGACGACGGCACGGTGGCCGCGGCCGAGTCGCGTGGCGATGATCTCGTCGCCCGCCAGCCGCTCGCGGGCGACGGCGACCCCCGCATCGACATCCGCCGGGCGCTCCTCGACTGCCTGCTCGCCGCCCGCGACCGTGTCGTGATCACCTGCAACGGCAGCAACATCAAGAACAACCAGCCGCTGCCGCTGGTCACGCCGCTCGCCGAACTGATCGACTTCGCGGTGCGTCACGGCGTGGCGGAGGCTGGTTCCGCCGCGGCTGGCGGTGTCGAGGTGACGCATCCGCGGCACGCCGTGGGCCACAGGAACTTCCACGTGGGCGAGGTCCAGTCGGGAGTGATCTGGAGCCACGATGCCGCCGCGCGGGCCGCGTCGCTCGCGATGGGCGGCGACGAGCCCGAGATCCCGAGCGAGGCCGGTTCACTGCCGCAGATGCCGGTGACCGAACTTGCCATGGTCGAGGAGATGGTGCGGGATCCGCTCGGCCTCTACCTGAAGAAGACGCTCGGTATCAGCACCTGGCGGGACGACGAGGAGTTTCCGGCGGCGACGTTTCCGCTCGCGATGGCGAACCGCGACCAGCGATATCTCACCACGGGCCTGCTCGACGTGCTCGTCGCCGGCGGGAACGACGAGGCGCCGCGGGTCCGCGAATGGCTCGCGGCGGTACGGGCATCGGGCCGCGTGCCCTTTGGTCGCTTCGGCGACGCGGCGCTGCGCGAGATCCAGGAACTCGCCCACGGCCTCCGGCGCGGTGCAGCGGATCAGGATCCGCCGATCCCGCTTGCTGGATTCGAGGCGTTTCCGGTGCGGGTTCATCTGGCCGAGGGGCTCCTGGTCGGCCACGTGTCAAACCTGCATCGGGAGTCGAATCAGATCGTCCACGTGCGCGTCACGGAGGGCGACCGGACATCCTGGGGCATGCCGCTGCATATCGCGGCCCTGCACCTGCTGGTCCTCCAGGCGGCCGGCACGCCGGCGGAGCGTGCGGTTGTGGTCGCACGACACCAAGACTGGAAGGTGGGCGGTGCTGGTCCGGCGATGGCCGCGCGGACCGTGCGGCTCGCCGACGCCTTGTGCAACCGCGTCGCCGCGACGGAGCGACTCGCCGCGATCTGCGGGCTTGTGCCCCGCGCCCTGGCCTCGCCCTGCGGCCGGTTTGGGGGCGCGGCGGCGGCCACCGTCAAGGACCGCGAGAAGGGCCGCACCGCGTTCGTCAGGCACGTGGGATGGGGCTTCGACCGATCCAAGGAGTCGGTTGTCTACGGTCCCGCGCCGCGGTTCGACGACGTCTTCGCTCCGACTTCGCCCGAGATGGCGTTTCACGCCCTCTTCGAGCGGCTGT
The DNA here is from genome assembly GCA_037133115.1 of Planctomycetota bacterium. Classification (GTDB taxonomy): domain Bacteria; phylum Planctomycetota; class Planctomycetia; order Pirellulales; family UBA1268; genus QWPN01. Next base: position 10,985 of record JBAXOU010000022.1, read on the forward strand.
TCACGATCACGGGAAGGTACATGCTGTCATGACCGCCGCGACCCACCAAGCCTTCGACTACACCGAGTGGCCGCTCCCCGTGGGCACGGTCGTCGATGCCAGCGCGGGCACCGGCAAGACCTATGCGGTGGCGTCGCACGTGACGCTCGCCCTGGCGATGAATGAGAATCTCTCCATCGGCCAGATCCTGATCACGACCTTCACCCGCAACGCGGCGGCGGAGCTTCGCGACCGCGTCAGACGGCGGCTCGTGGCCACGGCGGCCATGCTTCGCGGCGCAGCCGCCGAACGCCTCGACGACCTCGACCAGTTTCTGCTCGCCGGGCGGGCTGGCGACCCGAAGGCTGTCGCGGCCCGCCTGGAGCGGGCGGCGGCGGAGTTCGACACGGCGACGATCGCCACGATCCACGGCGTCTGCACCAAGGTGCTCGCCTGCGCCGGGTTTGCGACCGACGCCAATGGACGGGAGGACGTTCGCACGCGGGTCATCGCCGAGGTCGTCAACGACGAACTCGTGAAGGAGTCGGTCGCGGGTCGGCAGTGGGACGAGGCCAGGATTACGACGCTGGTCGATGCCGCGGCGGGCGACCCGTTCATGAAGCCGTGGATCGAGCCGGGGATCGACGAGGCGGAGCAGGACAACGACCGCCTCGTTGCGCACCTGATTGAGCGGTGCGTCGCCCGCGTGCACGACGCGATGCGGTCGCAGCCCGGCTTCGACGACCTGCTGCGGCTGGCCTGGGACGTCGTTTCCGGTGCGGGCGGAGCCGCGGTCGTGGCGCAGTTGCGAGAACGGTTCACGCTCGCCATCGTCGACGAAGCCCAGGACAACGCTCCGCTGCAGTGGCTGTTCTTTCGCACGCTGTTTCCCGGCACGGACGGTCGGCGGCTGATCACCGTCGGTGATCCGAAGCAGGCGATCTATGGGTTCCGTGGCGCCGATGTCGGGGCCTATGTCGAGTTCACGAGCACGGCCGAGCGGCGGACGCTGCCGGTCAACCGGCGATCCGACTGGCCGTTGATCGACTCCCTCAACACGATGATGGACGGTGCCACGTTCTACGGCGAGACGGTTGCCTATGAGCAGGTCGGTGCCGATGACAGGAACCGCGAGTCGCGGATCGTCGGGTCCGCGCCCGTGGAGCTGCTGGATCTCGGGGAGGTCAACGAACAGACCGCAGTCGCGATCCCGACGGTGCGGAAGATCGTGGAACTGCTCGATCCGGCGACCTCGTCGCTGAAGACCGACGACGGCATGCGGCCCGTGACGCCCGGCGACATCTGCGTGATCGTTCGGGCCAACTGGGTGGGCGCCAAGATCGCCGCCGAACTGGCCAAACTCCGGATCCGTGCCGTGACGGCCGGCACGGCGAGCGTCATGCGGGGCCGCATGGCCGGCGACATCCGGGCTCTGCTCGAGGCGTTGGAGAGGCCGTCGAACCCCGGCCGCATCCGCCGGGCGGCGGTCACGCGGTTCTTCGGCGATCATTCCCTCCGCGATGCTGGCACGCTGGCGGAGGAGGCGATCCGGCCGGTCCAGGAGATGGTCGCGAAACTGGCGGCCATCGTGCAGCATCGAGGGATCGCCGCCGCGGCCGCCGAGATCGCCGCGAACACCGCGATCATGACCTGCATCACGGCGGGGCCGGAAGGGGAGCGGCAGCTCGCCGATTTCTCCCACATCGTGGAGCTGCTGCACGAGCACGGGCCGGGGCGTGGCTGCCGGCCCGACGAGTTGCTCACCGCGTTCGTGGGGCTCCTGGCGCTGCGCGACGATCAAGAACTCGTCAGCCGTCGCGTGGAGAGCGACGACAACGCCGTAAAGATCATGACGGTGCATGCCGCCAAGGGACTCGAGTTTCCCTGCGTGATCGTCGCCGATCTCTGGAAGGGCACGAGCACCCACAACAATCCGGGCATCTTCCATGCAGAAGGTTTGCGGGTGCTCGACGTGGCCTATGCGCGGGCGAGCACGTCTGCAACGGCCGCTCGGGAGGTCGCCAGGCTGTATCGCGAGGAGGTGAAGCGGCTCCTCTATGTCGCCCTGACTCGCGCCAAGCACCACCTGACCGTGATCACGGCGACGACCAGCGACGAATCGGTGCTGCCCGACGTCCTCCGCAACGCGGGAGTGGTGCCGCCCCGGTTGGTCGCCAGCCTTCCGCCGCTGCCGGCGGCCCGCGTGAGCGTTGTCCGTCGCGGAGCCGACGGTGCCGACATCGCCCCACTCCCTGCCGGAGGCGTTCGACAGACCTATCGCCGCACGTCCTTTAGTGGGATCACCGCTCACCAGGCCAAGCGGACCCTCAACGACTTCGGGCCTCCCGGCTCGGGGTATGACGAGCCTGCCGGTGCCGCGACGGACGCGAGTGCGGGCGAACGCGATCCGACGAACGTGCCGGCGGGGGCCGGGGCATTCACCCTGCCCGACCTGCCGGCCGGCACCACCTTCGGCAGCGTCGTCCACGAGATCTTCGAGCGGATCGACACCAGCCGACCACTGGCGGAGGAGGTGCGGGGCGTCGTCGCCGCGACCGCCACGTCGAAGATGTTCGACGGGCGGCACGACCTGCTTGCGGAGACGATCGTGCGGGCCATGCAGACGCCCTTCGGTGGCCCGCTCGGGACCACGTGTTTCGCCGACATCCTGCCCGCCGACCGTCTGGCCGAGATGGACTTCGAGATGGCGCTGGCGGGAATCGACTCCGGCGTGATGGCAAGCGACGTAGGCCGCGTGCTCGACCGCCTTCTGCCGGCCGGCGACCCGCTGCGGAGCTACGTGGGCGAACTCTGCGACACCTCGTTCGACATCCCGCTCGCCGGGCTGATCAACGGGTCGATCGACGCTGTGGTGCGGCTGCCGGGGAGCACGCGGGAGTCGCCACGGCTGGTGATCGCCGACTACAAGACCAACAAACTCCACTCGGCCAACATGGCGCAGCCGGAGGAGGCGTATGCGGCCCACCACCTCGTGGCCGCGATGGCGGAGCACCATTATCCGCTGCAGGCTGTCGTCTACGGCACGGCCGTCTACCGAATGCTCCGCTGGAGGCTTCGCCAGGCCGACCCTGCCGACTGCCTCGCCGGTATCGTCTACGCGTTCGTGCGCGGCACCCGTGGAGCCGACGCGCCGGCCGACGCCGCGGGCCGGCGGCATGGGATGTTTGTCTGGCAGCCGCCGCGCGACCTCTGGCCGAGGCTCAGCCGCCTGTTTGCAGGAGACCGTCCATGACCGCCCTCCGTGAGACCGCCGCCGTCGCACCATCGCAGGGCCCGGCGGAGGAGCTGCGGGCCTACTGCGAGGCGGGCGTGATCGCGCCGGCCGACCTCGCCGCCGCGCGGATGCTCGTTGGCATCGCCCGCCGGGTGGAGCCGGTCGAGCCTTCCAGACTCGCCTGGGTGGCGATGTGCCTGGCCCTCCGCGCGCCGCGTGACGGCCATACCTGCGTGCCGCTGGCCGCGATTTCCGAATGGGCCGGCACGATCGATCTCGATCAGGCCGACCACCTGCCGTGGCCGCTGGAGCCGCAGGCGTGGATCGAGGCGCTGGCCAGCGTGGCGCCGCTCGTGGGTCGGCCCGGTGACCGCACGCCGTTCATCCTCGACGGCGCGGGCAGCGACGTGCGGCTCTATCTGGCCCGATCGCTGGCCGAGGAGCAGGCGATCGCCGCGGCGCTCCTCCGCGATGGGGCGCGGCACGTGAGCGTGCTGCTCGGCGGCCCGGGCTCGGGCAAGACCTACACGCTCGCCAAGGACTTGATCGACACGTTCGCCGCGGCCGAGACGCCGCCGCGAATCGCGTTGGCCGCCCCCACAGGCAAGGCGGCGGCACGGATGACGAAGGCGCTCGAGGACCGCTGCGTGAAGGCGAATGCGTCTCCGGAGGTGCTCGCGGCGGTGCGGGCGGCGCCGGCCACCACGGTCCACCGGCTCCTCAAGTTCGCGCCGAATCGTACGCCGCGGTTTGCCTACGGCCCCGGCAACCCGCTCGACTACGACCTCGTGGTGGTCGATGAGGTGTCGATGATCTCCAGTTCGCTCCTGCAGCAGCTCCTCTCGGCGCTGTCGCCCACCACGGCGATCCGCCTCGTGGGCGATCCCGACCAGCTGGCGAGCGTCGAATCGGGATCGGTGCTGGCAGACATCGCGACGGCCTGTCGCCGCGCCGGATCTCCGCTGCATCCCCGGCTGACGGAGCTCACCGGGCAGCATCGCTACGGGCCCGGGTCCGCGATCGCAAAGCTCGCCGTGGCGATCCGAGACGGTGATGTGCGAGGGGCACTTGCCGCCCTCGACGCCGGCACTGCCGATGTGACCTGGATCAAACCTGGCGACGCCGCTGGGATCGAGGCGACGACGAGCCTGGTGGCGGCGCATGCCACGCGGCTGCGCGAACTTGCCGAGGCCACGGCGGGAACGGCCGAGCCGCGGGCTCGGGCGGCGGTGGCGGCGCAGGCGGGGCTGCAGGTGCTCTGCGCCCGGCGTTCCGGTTCGGCCGGCGTGGAGGGCTGGAACCAGCGAATCGAGCGGCGGCTGGGATCGGCCGCCTTGGGCGGCTGGTATGCGGGGCGGCCGATCATGATCACGAAAAACAACCCCGACATCGCGCTCTACAACGGCGACGTCGGCCTGGTGGTGCCGGCCGACGAGGACCGCAAAGACGCGGTGTTTCCGCTGGGCGACGAGATCGTCCGCGTGCCGGTGACGCGGCTCGAGGACGTGGCCACCGTGCATGCACTGACGATCCACAAGAGCCAGGGATCGGAATACGACCACGCGATCGTCGTGCTTCCTGAGGCGAGGAGCCGCATGCTCACTCGCGAACTGCTCTACACGGGCGTGACGCGGGCCGCGAAACGGGTGACCGTGATCGGCTCCCGCGAGGTGATCGAGGCCGCGATCAGGCGTCCGATCCGTCGCGCCACCGGCCTCGCCGGTCGGCTGTAGCGACCTAGCGTCAGCCACCCGCAAGGAATCGGGACGGATCGTCATTCACGGCCGGCAAGCAACCGCTCGAGCACTGGCCGCATCCGGGCCGCACGACGGACGTTGCCAAGTGCACTGGGATGGAGTTCGTCGCCGAGAAATGCCTCAGGATCAGGGGCTCCGTCAGCGCCGAGAAAGTCCGCCCAGACATCGAGAAACTCCACCGGACCGCCCCCCATCACACCTCCCTCTGCCACGATCGCATCCCGGATCAGCCCGTTGGCCTTCTCCTGCGAATCCCGCTCTTCCCAGCGCGACTTCGCCGGCAGGATTCCCATGACGAGGATCGGCACCGTCGGATGGTCGCGACGCACCGCGGCGATGACCTCCTTCCATGCCACGAGCACGCGGTCGGCATCGGCACCACCATGGATGTCATTGCTCCCGGCGGAGATCACCACCACTCCCGGTTTTCCGGCGGCGAGCAGACGGGGGGCGAAGCGGGCCAACTCGGAGAGCGTGCACCCTCCCACGCCCCGATTGACGACAGGCATACCGGGAAGATCAGCAGCCAGCGTCTCCCACATGCGGATGTTCGACGCTCCGACGAGGATCACCGAGCCTGGCGCTGGGGAGGTTTCCCGATCGGCCTGCTCGAAGCGGGCCACGTCCTTCTCCCAGCGTCCCGCGTCAGTCGCCGCGACCGCTACCGCAGGCGTTGCGCCCACGGGAAGCTCGAGGCGTTCCATCCGCCCCAGCGACCGCGGTTTCTCCGGATCGGCCAGGATGATCGGTGGGGCTTCCCGCACCGCCGCCGGTTGGAGCGGGGCGGCATACCACAGCCCGATCCCCGCCAGGCCTAGAAGCAGCATCGTGAGCAAGCCGGTCGGGAATGAAAAGTTTGTAGACAACTTGCTCATCAGAACTCCTCCTCAGGAACTGAACTGCCTCCCTTCAACGGTACCACTTCCAGAGGGAGAATTTGAAGTTCGGCCGTTGCTTCTCCAGTTGCTTTCCGCTCGGCCAACGGTTGCCGAAGGACCGTTGGCCGACCTATCCTTTTGTTCTCGCTCTGTTCCGCCGTCGAGGTGCGGTCAGTGCACTGGTGCCAGTTCGAATGAAGACGCCTGACCCTATCCCGATGCACGCCCGAGTTGTAGGCACCTCTGGCGGCCTCATCCTCGCCGTCCTGGCGGGACTTATATGTTCGTTGCCAGGGGCGACCGCAGCGATCCCGGGCGAGCCCGAGGGGTCTCTCATTGCCGTGGACTATGCCGCGCTGGTTGGCGGAGCCGACCTGGACTTCGCGATGCCGCTGGGGCCGGGCGCCGAGCGCGGCCTCCCACTCGGAAACGGCCGCGTGGGCACCCTGCTCTGGACCCGCCCGGAGCAGTCGAAGCTGCACATGCAACTCAACCATACCGACGTCTTCGCTTTCCGGAATTCCTCGGCCGCCACCCTCGATGCCCACGCGTTCTACTGCAATGGCTGCGGGTTCGTGGACATCGACGTGGGCGACGATGTCTTCGGGGATCACGCCACGAGCAATCACCTCTCCGTCTACGATGCGGTTGCGGAGGTGTCCGGCAGGGGCGTCCGCATCCGCGCCTTCGCGTGGAATCAGAAGGATGTGATCGCCGTCGAGATTACGGACGATCGCGACGAACCCCGGCCCATCTCGGTTGATCTGCGGATGCTGCGTCCTCCCGAGGTGAAGTCTGGTCCGCATGCCGCGATCTCCTCCGTGGCCGCGATCGGCCAGGACATCGAGTTGACGCAGGAGTTCCGCGAGAAAGCCGACCAGCCCCTCGCGCTGGATCTGAACTCCTTCACCACGCTGCGCGCCCGGGTGATCGGCCGCGCGGCCGCTGCCAGCAAGGTGGATGATCGAACCGTTCGCTTGACCGCGCCAGCTGGCAAGGGAACGCTGACCGTCCTGGTCTCGCTCGGCCAGAGCAAAGAGAACACCTTGGAGCAGGTGAGGAGAGTGGCCGAAGCGGATCTCGAGGAGGCCGCCACGGCCGGGTTTCTGAAGCTGCTCGACGACAATCGGACCTACTGGCACGATTTCTGGTCGAAGAGCTTCGTCAGCATGTCGGGCTCGCCCGAGCTGGAAGAGATGACCCGGCTCTCCATCTGGAACCTCTACATCGCCGGAAGCTGCCAACGCGGGAACTTCCCCGCCAAGTTCAATGGTCTGATCTTTGTGTCGACGGGCGACGTGCGCGATTGGGGCCAGAACTTCTGGTGGTTCAACCAGAGCTGCCAGCATGGCTGGGAGTATGCGGCCAACCACGGAGAACTGCTGGAACCTGTGTTCCGCTGGAATATGCGGAACTTCGATGCGTATACCAACTCCGCTCGGCGCAGTTGGAACAGCCGAGGCTGGTATATCCCTGAGACCTCCTGCTGGGATGGACCGGAGATTCTGCCCGAGGGCGTGCACAAGCCGCAGGGGCAGCGGCAGCCCATGATGTCTCTGGTGGGCGGCGGGTGGACCACCCGCAACACGTACAACATGTCGAAGTTTACAGGCCTCTATTACAAGAAGTACCTGTACACGGGCGATGAACGGTGGCTCAGGGAGTGGGTCTATCCGGCCGCCAGGGCGACCGCCGAGTTTTACTGCGGTCTGAAAGCCGGTTGCCAGTATGCCGGCGGCGACGATAACGGGCCAGAAGGAAGCGCTGGTCTCAGGAAGGACGCGGACGGGAAGTACCACCTTTACGGCACGGAACTGCACGAGCATATCTGGTGGGGGAAGGACATCATCGAAGACCTCGCAGGCATGCGCGGCGTGTTCCCGCTCGCCATCGCGCTGTCAGAGAAATACGGCGTAGATGCCGACCAGCGGGCGGACTGGCAGGAGGTTCTCGACAACCTAGCCCCGTACCCGCGGTCGGACATGGCCGGAGCGATCGCCGGACTGGGCCCTGGCACGTGGGCCCAGGGGCTCGCGCCGCATGGAAAACTCCGCGGCAACGAAGGCGACGAGAGCCCTCGCATGGGCCCCGTTCGTGGCGATTTCGACGTGCTGACGCTCGAGTCGGCCGACACCGACGAATGGGCGGTGGCGATGGCCACGCTCGAGAAGCATCCGGGCACCGTCAAGGGCCACGGCTGCGGCGTCGGCTCCTACCCGATTCTGCCGGCCCGAATGGGGCGGCCTGACTTGGTCGAGTGTGCGCTGCCGAAGCAGATGGCCCTTGCGCCTGAGACGGCTCGCATGCCGCGCGCCGAGAGCTTCACGTCGCAGGGCATGGGGATATTCGCGCAGGCGGTGCAGTCTGCCCTGTTGCTCTCGATCGCCCCCTCGCCGACCGGAGAACCGGTCATCCGTGTGATGGAAGGCTGGCCGCGAAAGTGGGACGTCTCGTTCAAGCTCCAGGCCGAGGGCGGCTTTCTCGTCAGTTCAGTCATGAAAGGCGGAACGATCCGCTTCGTCGAGATCCTCAGCCAGCGGGGCGGAGAATGCCGCATCCGTAATCCCTGGCCGACGGAGGACGCCACCCTCTTCTGCATGGGTCGGACGACGAACGTGCTGAAAGGGAGCCTGCTGACGTTTCCGACGGAGGCCGGAAAGACCTATCTGCTGGTTGCACCGCGGTGCTGGATGACGGGCGCCGCCAGCACGGATGCCGAGCCGGCGGCCCTCGGGAGGATCGAGGAGCTCCGAACGGTCGTGCCCCAAGAAGCGGCTGAGTCAGCCCGGCACCTGCCACCACGAGATCGCTTCCACCTCTATCTGCTCATTGGGCAGTCGAACATGGCGGGCCGGGGCATGATCGACCCCGCAACGGCAGTCTCAAGCAATCGGGTGCTGAAATACACGTCCGATGAGGGCTGGGCTCCCGGTACCGAACCGCTCCATGCCTCCAAGTCAGGCAAGGGTGGTGCGGGACTGGCAGCAAGCTTCGCCCGGGCCATGGCAGATGCGGAGCCAGGCGTGACGATCGGTCTGATTCCCTGTGCGGTTGGGGGCACGCCGCTGGCCCGCTGGATGAAGGGGGGCGATCTCTACGAGCAGGCCGTCAATCGCACACGGAAGGCGCTGCCTGATGGCACCCTCAAGGGCATCCTCTGGCATCAGGGGGAAGACGATTCCAAGCGGGAAGAGAGTGCCCGCACCTACGGCGATCGGTTGACGCAGATGGTGGGTGATCTGCGTGAAGACCTCGGCGTGGGGCAGGTGCCGTTTGTGGCGGGACATCTCGGGGAGTTCCTTTCGAGCCCGAAACACTCCGGCAAATACGCCTACTGCGATGTGGTTGATGACTGCCTGACGGCCCTGCCCGGCCACGCGCACTGCACCGCCGTGGTTGAATCCGCCGGGCTGACTGCCAAGCAGGACAAGCTCCACTTTGACACGCCGTCTCTGCGGGAATTTGGTGTCCGCTACGCGGCAGCCATGCAGCGACTGCAACAATCGAAATGAGGGCCCTCTTCAGAAACCAACACCGGTGAGTTCGTCGCCCTGCCTCGCCGTCGAAAATGCCATCCCTAGCTGAGGGGATGGCGTGGTGTGGCCTGGCGAGGCACCATGTCGGCGGTCTCGTCTTCCTCTGCATATCACGCGACTCCAGGGGTATTTCTCATGATGTCGTCGTATCCATGCGGAGGCCGATCTCGCACCGACGTCGCCCACCTGATCGCGTGCGTGTTCGCGATCATGATCTGCCCGATAGCGCCGTTTCCGAGCGCCCGTGCGGAGGTTCCGCTTCCCGGATCAGCGGCGACTGTTCCCCCGTCCACACCCACCAGGCCAAACATTCTGCTGATCGTGGCCGACGATCTTGGCTGGGCCGACGTTGGCTGGCATCAGGGTTTTGGCAAGACGCCCGCCATGGACAGGCTCGTGGCGGAGGGTGTGGAACTCGACCGGCACTACGTGCAGCCCGTCTGCACGCCCACGCGAACAGCCCTCATGAGCGGACGGTATCCAGGCCGGTTCGGACCGCAGGCGATCAAGCCAAATAACCTCCGGGCAATGTCCCCCGACACCCTCACGCTCCCGTCGGCTCTCCAGTCGCTCGGCTACGAGACATCGCAGTGCGGCAAATGGCATCTGGGGGCAAAGTCTGAATGGGGGCCCAACGCCTTCGGGTTCGAGCACTCCTACGGCACGCTCACCGGTGCGGCTGATCCCTGGACCCACTTCTACCGACGTGGCGCGTTCCTCGACACGTGGCATCGCGACGGTAAATTTTTTCAGGAGAAAGGCAACGCCACCGAACTGGTGGCAGCGGAAGCAGTCAGCCGAATCCGAGGCGGCCGGATGAATCCTGAAGGCAAGCGGGTGCCCTGGTTCGTCTATGTGCCGTTTCATGCCGTGCACACGCCCGTGGATGCGCCCGACGCATACAAGCGGCTCTACGATGGCGTCGTATTCGATGCCGATCCGGAAAAACATGCCTCGCGACTGCGATTGGCGGCCATGGTCTCGCAGCTCGACGCCAAGATCGGCGACTTGGTCGCCGCGGTCGAGGCGACGGGCCAGCGGAGCAATACGCTGATCATCTTCAGCAGCGACAACGGCGGGCGGGAGCGCGCCGGCAACCCCTACGTCGGCGACGTGCCCAGTTCGCCGCTCAACAGCGAGAATGCCCCGCTGCGGGGCGGAAAGAATGAGCTCTATGAAGGCGGGATTCGGGTCTGCGCCTTTGCCAACTGGTCGAGCGTGCTTCCAGCCGGGAAATCGCCGGCCGTCATGCACGCGGTGGACTGGTTTCCCACTCTCGCCGGCATCGTGGGATTTGAGCCTCCCGCGACGGCCCACTGGGACGGGGTCAATCGCTGGCCGGCGCTCTGCGGCAGGGTAGTGACGGCCCGACCACGTCCGATCTACATCGCCCACAGCAAGGGCGGAGTGATCATCGATGATGACTGGAAGCTGATCGACCGCCCGGACCGAAAGCAGGTGGAACTCTTCCATCTGGCCGCCGACCCTTATGAGCAGGTCGATCTGGCGGGAGACCGCCCCGATCAGGTCAGCCGACTGAAGCAGCGTCTCACCGCGGAAAGGCTGCTGGACGTGGGCGACATACCGGCAGATCTTGGGGGCGTCACCGAGCATAGCCCTGAGTGATTCATGGGCGGAAGCCAGGAGTGGCTCGTCCTATCGAGGCTGCCCCCTCCGGCCAATCGACGAGGCCGAGTCCCGTCGCAACCGATTCCGGGATCATCCGCCCTGCGGCCGCGACACCCACGGCCCGTGACTCTCGCCTTCGCCGAAGTCACAATCGGGACATGACCATGACCGCCCCCGATACCGCCGATCTCACCTCGCGGGAGCCCTGGCTGCCCGGCCGCGTGATCGTCAACGCCTCGACCTACAACGAGCGGGAGAATATCAGCGCACTGATCGACCGCGTGTTGGCCACTCGCGACGACCTCCACATGCTCGTCGTGGACGACAACTCGCCCGACGGCACCGGCACCATCGCCCTCGAGCGGTCCGCTGCAAACCAGCGACTGCACGTGCTCGTCCGCCGCGGCCGTCGTGGTCTCGGCAGCGCGATCCTCGAGGGTCTACGAGTCGCCCGGGATCATGGCTTCGACATCGCCGTCTACATGGACGCCGATCTGAGTCACGATCCCGAAGACATCCCGCGACTGCTTGCGGCGATGGACCCGCCCGGTGGCATCCCGGCCGACCTCGCGATCGGCTCGCGCCGCGTGCCCGGCGGCAAGACGGTGGGCTGGCCGATCTCCCGGGAGATCGCCAGTCGGCTCGTCTGCTGGTTCACGCGGTGGGTGCTCTGGGTCCCGGTCCACGATGCGTCGGGGGGGTTTCGCGCGATCCGGCTCTCACTCCTCGACCGCATCGACCCGCCTGAGTCGAAGGGCTACGCCTTCCAGGAGGATCTCCTCTGGCGGCTTCACCGTGCCGGCGCCCGGATCGTGGAGGTGCCGATCACTTTCACCGACCGCACACTCGGCTCGAGTAAGGCCGACTTCGCCGAGACCCGTCGCAGCATCGGAGACCTGCTGAAACTCGCCCGCCGCACGTGGCTGGGGATCAACGCTCCGCGTTGAAGTCGAGGACGTGCCGGCGTGAGCCTTTTTGCACCGTCACGACGCCGCTATCCCACGTGGATTGCACGAATGGACTGTCGTAGACCCGTGGAGGCGAGAGATCCGCGGGCCGGCCGTTGATCCGTGGCGGCTGGCGTTGGTCGAGAAAGAGCGTGAGCCGGTCGCCCTGCAGCCCGGAGTAGGAAAGAACCTCGCCGTCGAGCGTGGGAGTGCGGTCGAGTAGGGCACGCCGAAACGCAGCGAGGTCCGGCCAGTCCGACGTGGTCGCAACCTCGATGATCACCGGCGATGTGGCGTCGGCGCACTGGAGCCAGCGACCGAAACGATCCGTAGACTCCTCGAGGAACGTGAACTCACCGCGAACCACATGGACGGCGGCGAAGGCGCCGGCCGCCTCGGTGAACACCCAGCGGCCTTCCGTCACTGGCGCTGAGAGGCCCGATTTCGAAAGGTAGACGCGCCACTCGTCGGCCCCGCGACTGGCTTGCAGTTTTTGAGCGATGAGGGCGCCGCGAGCCTGCACGGCCCAGAACCCATTGGAGACCGCCCCTCCTTTGCGATTGACGGCGACCGGGCACACGCGGGCGTCGGGATCGCCGCGAAAGACAACCCCCATCCAGCGCTCTTGCGAGCTGATCGCCGCCCAGTCTGCATTCGGCCGGGCGGTGGAGGCGAAAGACCCCAGGATGAACTCCGGTGTGCAATACCCGTAGCGCAGCAATCCGTCCGGACCGAAACGCATCCGATACTTGTTCGGCTGGCTGTAACCGGGCTCTGCGAGCCCCGGCCGGCGTTGGCGAATCTCGTAGGTCCCGCGCCCGGCGTGGTCGCGGGCGAGGTCGAAGACCACCGCGGGAAGCTCAACGGTGGAGGTTACGAGAGGGAGCATCGAGGCGTGGACGAACTCCGGCTCGCCGAAACCGAGCACATACCAGGCGGCGCGCCGCAGGGAGTCGGTGCCGCGGCGGACGTGGTCGGGCTTCGTGCGCGTCTTGGCGCCGCCGCCGACGCCGTCGAGCTGGTGCTCGGCCCAGAGCGCCCAGAACAGCGTGATGTAATCCTCCGCGCGGCGCCGCAGCACGGGATCCTCCGCCATCTCGTGGATGCGGTAGATGGCGCTGAGGGTGGTGATCGCGTAGGACGGCGAGTCGACCTCGATCGTCATGCCTTTGCGGCCGCGCTCCCGCAGGTACTCGCGGAGATACGTCGTCCAGGCGGAGGCGTGGGCGGAGGCGGTGTGACCGTCGTCGTAGTGACGATCGCGATACTCCGGGGACTGGGCGAGGACGATCGAGGCGGCCCAGCACGAGGCGAAGTGGTTGGCGTGGTGGTTTTCCGAGTTGGTGATGTACCAGGTGCGAGACTGTTCCACTTCGGCGTCGGTGAGCTGGGATTTCGCCCGCGCCCACTCCCAAATCGTCCGGAGGACGATGGCATGCGTGTCAGGCGTCATCAGGCCCTTCGTGCGGGTGCCATCGGGGCCGTAGAGCTGGCACAGGCGCGGCAGCACGCTGAGCGACCACGGAAAACTGTGAATTTCCAGGAGCGTCTGGGGCCGGTCGAGGTGGTATTGGCACATCTCCCGCAGGCCGCGGTTGGCCTCGTCGAGCTGCTCCTGCAAATGGAAGGCCCGGGTGGCGAAGAGCAGGACGGACTGGTTGTAGCGGCGGGTGAAATCGCC
>JBAXOU010000023.1:0-24583 GCA_037133115.1 Planctomycetota bacterium
CGAGCATGTCGCCGGCCGGCTGCGGTGGCCCGCCAACGCGCGAGGATCACGTGTGACGCGTATGAGTGCCTCGGCGACCGTCTGAATAAACGCGTCGTTCGTCTGCGGGCGAACCAAACAAAGTCCGCCGTCCCACGGATCGATTCAGGACGTGAAACGCCAAGCCACCGGGTGAGACTCGATTCGGTCATAAAATATACGCATGTATATGTCTCGGAGCGGCTGTGTCAAACTACCCAGATTTGGTGGCTGGCACCTTTTTTCCTACACTCCTCGCGTCTGTTTCCAGCCCTTGAAGGAGCCCCCATGTCCGCCGACCTCGACCGCCTCGCCATCGATACGATCCGCACCCTCTCCATGGATGCCGTCGAGGCGGCGAAGAGCGGCCACCCAGGCACCCCGATGGCGCTCGCCCCGGTCGCGTTCACCGTGTGGAAAGATTTTCTGCGGTACGACCCAGCCGACCCCGCCTGGCCCAACCGCGATCGGTTCGTGCTCTCCTGCGGCCACGCGTCGATGCTCCTCTATTCGCTGATCCACCTCGCCGGCATCCGCCGTGCCAACGGCGCACCGGCCGTGTCGCTCGATGAGATCAAAAAGTTCCGGCAACTCGACAGCGTCTGCGCCGGCCACCCTGAGCACCACATGACCGCCGGCATCGAGACGACCACCGGCCCGCTCGGCCAGGGCTGCGGCAACTCCGTCGGCATGGCGATCGCCTCGAAGTGGCTCGCCGCCCATTACAACCAGCCCGGCCACGCGGTGTTCGACTACGACACCTACGTGCTCTGCAGCGACGGCGACCTGATGGAGGGCGTGGCCTGCGAAGCGGCGTCGATCGCCGGCCACCTCGGCCTCGCAAACCTCTGCTGGCTCTACGACGACAACCAGATCACGATCGAGGGTGAGACGCATCTCGCGTTCACCGAAGACGTGGGGAAGAAGTTCGAGGGACTCGGCTGGCGGGTCGAGCGGGTGGCCGATGCCAACGACACCGCCGCCCTGAAGAAGGCCCTCACGGCGTTCAAGGCCGAGCAGAACAAGCCGACGCTCGTGATCGTCAAGAGCGTGATCGGCTACGGCGCCCCGAAGAAGGCCGGCTCGCACGAATCGCACGGTGCGCCGCTCGGTGCCGAGGAGATCAAGGGCGCGAAGCAGGCGTATGGCTGGCCCACCGACGAGTCGTTTCGAGTACCGGCCGAGGTACCCGCGCACTTCGCGGGCACGCTCGGGGCCCGGGGCGCCGCGGCCAACACGGCCTGGAAAAAGACGGTCTCAGGCCTCGACTCCGCCGGCGCGGTCGAACTGGCCGATTTCCTCGCGGGCCGGCTGCCGACCGGCTGGGAGAAGGCGATCCCCTGCTTCCCGGCCGATGCGAAGGGGCTCGCGAGCCGCGTCTCGAGCGGCAAGGTGATCCAGGCCCTCAGCGCCGCTGTGCCCTGGTTCCTCGGTGGCTCCGCCGACCTCGCCCCGTCGACCATGACGCTCGTGCCGGGCGCCGGCGACTTCAGCCACGGCAGCTATGCGGGCCGCAACTTTCACTTCGGCATCCGCGAGCACGGCATGGCCGCGGCCTGCAACGGCATGGCGCTCTCTGGCCTCCGCCCCTACTGTGCCACCTTCTTCGTATTCCTCGACTACCTGAAGCCCTCGCTGCGGCTCTCGGCAATCGGCCATCTCGGTGTGATCTACGTGCTCACGCACGACTCGATCGGCCTTGGCGAGGATGGGCCCACGCACCAGCCGATCGAGCAGCTCGCCACCGCCCGTGCGGTCCCTGGCCTTTCGGTCTTCCGCCCGGCCGACGCCAATGAGGTAGCCGAAACGTATCGCTTGGTCATGGAGCGGGCGGACCGGCCTGCGGTGATCGTGCTCTCACGGCAGAACCTCCCCACACTCGACCGCTCCGCCGGCCTGGGCTCCGCGACTGGCACGGCCAAGGGAGCCTACGTGCTCAAGGAGGCCGACGGCGGCACGCCCGACTGCATCCTGATCGGCACCGGTAGCGAGGTACCTGTCTGCCTCGAGGCCGCCGACAAGCTCGCCGCCGACGGGGTCAAGGCCCGCGTGGTGAGCATGCCGAGCTGGGATCTCTTCGAGCAGCAAGACTCGGCCTACCGCGAGAGCGTTTTGCCGAGGGCGGTGACGGCCCGCGTGGCCTGCGAGGCCGCCTGCGGCTTTGGCTGGGAGCGTTGGCTCGGCACGCGGGGCGAGTTCGTGGGCATGAAGAGCTTCGGCGCCTCGGCCCCGGCTCCGGTGCTTTACAAGCACTTTGGAATCACGCCCGACGGCGTGGCTGCGGCCGCCAAGCGGTCGCTGGCAGCGACGTGAACCCTGCAAGGAACCGCCGGCCGCTACGGCTGGTGGTGCGAGTCGCCGATGACGGCGTCCTCGGCATCCTTGCCGGCGCGAAACTCGCCGTCGTGGTTACGGTAGAGGTGATCGTCGCGGTGTAGCGCGTCGGACTGCACCCTTTCGACGTGGCCGTCCTCGAAGAGGATGAAGTGCACGCCCTCGGGATGGTTGTCGCTCCGCTCGCCACCCTCGTTCGGCGCATCGGCCATCAGCGGGTGATGCCGGCGGTGTTGGTCGACGATCGGCAGCAGCTCACCAGAGGCGTCGCGATGCCCCATGGTGTAGCCGTAGTCTCCCCCCATCGACCGTATCAGTTCCTCATACTTCGGCGTGCCGACGGCCGCCCGCAGCTCCTCCATCGACGGCACCCGGAAGTTACCCCGTCGCGACAGCTCCGAATCGGGCGACAGGACCGTGCCGTCGTCGGCCACAAGGCGGTGCTCCGAGACGAGCGTGGGAGCGTAGAGGCCGGCACGGGACAGCGGCCCCTCTCCTGGGGGCGAGGGATACTGGCGATGGGCGCCCGCGTAGCCCTGCAGCGAACCGGCGAGCGATTGGAGGTTGCGTTGGGCGCGGCGGGCACGCGCGTCGGTGATCGATTCCAGGAGGAGCGGGGCCACCAGCACGCACGCCGCGAGCGCCGAGGCGGCGATGATCATCCGGTCGAGCCACTGGCGGCCCGACGTTCCCTGCCACTCGGCATCCTCCCGCGACGGCGCGGCGGGCCGAGTCGGCGCGGCGGGCCGACTCGTCGGCCGCATCGGAACGGTTGCCGGAGTGGTCTGCGAGGCCACGAAGGCCACGGTCCGCTTCGCCAAGCCGGCCCGCGGGGCCATCGGCCCGCGATCACGATCCAACGGCCGCAGGGCCTTGCGAATCAACTCCAGATTTCGCCGCAGGTCGGGGCCCCGCACCGGATCGGCCAGCGCGAGTTCCACCTGTTGCGACTCGCCCTCCTCGAGGGCGCCAAGGCAATAGCCGACGAGTTCATCTTCACGCATGGTTTGGCCTCGCGTCGGCATGCTTGGTCGATGACAGTGCGGGGATCATGCTCCATCCTCCATGGCTTCCGGCACGGCGCGTCCGCTCCGCTGCCACGACTCGTTGAGTTTGAGGAGCGCTGAATGCAACCGGCTCTTCACCGTGCCCACGGGAATGCCGAGCACGTCGGCAGCCTCGCGGTATTTCATGCCTTGGTGGTAGACCAGCATCAGCGCACTCTTGAGCGATTCGGGAAGGTCATCGACGGCCGAGCGGACCCAGTTGCGGGCCTCCTCGACCTCCATCTGCTCGTCAGCCGTCTGCCCCTTGCCCGCCAGCATTTCCACGAGCGTGCCAACGTCGTCCTCGCCACCGGTGCGGTTGTCGAGGCTGACCATGCGATGCCGGCGGTTGCGCCGCTGGGCATCGATGGCCTGGTTGGTCGCGATCGTGTAGAGCCAGGGTCGGAACCGACGGCCTTCCTCGAACTGCTCCCTCTTGAGGTGAACCTGGAGAAACGTCGCCTGAAACACGTCCTCCGCCATCTCGGCGTTGCCGAGGTAGCGACGGAGGTAACTGAACAACTCATGCTCGTACCTTTGCACGAGCGACTCGAAGGCCGCCGCATCCTCGTTTCGTCGGCAGCGGCGAAGCAGTTCCTCATCGGAAAGCCCGCCGACCACACCGCCTGCCCCGGAAGCCGGAGCCGGCACACTATGGCCACCGCCCGAACGTGAATCGTGCAAATCCATCACTGCTACGGTGCCGGCAGGGGAAGGGTTCGCGGGCCTGAAAGAGTTTGGTTTTTGGGGTTCCGCCTCAGGCCCGCAGCGTGAGCATCGCGGGGGAGGAGGCGGTCGATCACCCCGACGCTTGAGTATAGCCCGAGACCCGTCCGGCCTGCCCGACCGAGCAGACCAGGCAGCGCCTGTGGCGGTTTGACTTTTGGCGGTGAAACGTCGACATTCCCCTTCAACCATGCATCGTAAAGCCCTTTATCGCTGGGCCTCCCCGGGCGATCTCAACGCCTTTTTTGGCCTCTCGATCGACAACCTCGCCGTCTTGGTGCTGACGGTCTCTCTGCTGGCGACCGTCTTTGGCTATCCCGCCCAGTTCGCCCTCTCACACCTCGTGCCGGGCACGGCCGTGGGCGTGGTGGTGGGCGACCTGATCTTCACCTGGATGGCCTTCCGCCTCGCCCGCCGAACCGGCCGCAGCGACATCACCGCCATGCCGCTCGGCCTCGACACGCCGAGCACGTTTGGGATGGTGTTCTTCGTGATCGGCCCCGCCTTCGCGGAGGCGGTGGCGGGGGGCATGGATCAGGAAGCCGCCGCCCGTCGGGCCTGGCATATCGGGATGTGCTCGATCGTCGCCAGCGGGGTGTTCAAGATGGCCTGCGCCTTCGTCGCCGGTCCGGTTCGACGGCTTGTGCCACGGGCGGCGCTGCTCGGCAGCCTGACGGCGATCGCACTGGCGTTGATCACCTTCCTGCCGCTGCTCGAGATCTTCGCCTCGCCGCTGGCCGGGCTCGTGGCGCTGGGCATCATTCTCGCGAGCCTCACGGCCCACGTTCCTTTCCCGTTCAAGATTCCCGGCGCGCTGGCGGCACTCGTCGTGGGCGGGCTGATCCAGTTCGCCGGCCAGCGAGCCGGCTGGATCCCCGACGGCAGCCACATGGCGATCGACCCTGCCGCCGCGCTCTGGCCGACGGAATGGCTCGCCGCCTTCCGGTGCGAGTGGCTCGAGGCCTGGCCATACACCGTGAAGTATCTGCCGATCGTGATCCCCTTTGCACTGGCCACGGTGGTGGGGGGCATCGACTGCACGGAGAGCGCCGCGGCGGCCGGCGACGAGTACGACACCGGCCAGGTCATCGGCGTCGAAGCCATCGCCACGGTCATCGCCGGCGCCTGCGGCGGCGTGATCCAGACCACGCCCTACATCGGCCACCCGGCCTACAAGGCGATGGGAGGCCGCGCGGCCTACACGCTGATGACCGCCGCTTTCATCGGACTCGCCGGCCTCACCGGCACATTCGCCTACCTCTACCAGATCCTGCCCGGACCGGCCCTCGTGCCGATCCTGGTGTTCGTCGGCCTCGAGATCACGTCCCAGAGTTTCCACGCCACGCCTCAGAGGCACTATCCGGCGGTCGCCCTCGCCTGCGTGCCGGCGCTGGCGGCACTGGCCAAGATCGAGACCGACAAGGTGATGGCCGCAGGGGCTCATCCCGATGCTCTCCTCGCGAGGGAACTCTTCTCCCTGCAGCTCATCTCCGCCGGCTTCATCGTGACGAGCGTGCTCTGGGCCGGCATGCTGACGGCGCTTTTGGATCGCAGGCTCCCACGCGCCGCCGGCTGGTGCCTCGCGGCGGCGGCGTTCACGGTGTGCGGCGTGATTCATTCGCCCTTCAAGGATGGCCGACTGTTCCTCCCGTGGGCCATCGGGGAACTTCCTGCCGAAGCTGCCGGTCGTGGCCCGCTGGAACTCGCCGGTGCCTACGCGCTGCTGGCGGCGCTCTACGTCGCCTGGTCGGTGATCCAGCCAGCCACGCCGCTGCCGGAAGCCGCCGACGAACACCGCTAACGGGCGTTTGATACGCGATTTACGCGTGATCTGAGGCTCGGGTCTGCCCGTGCCCGTCGCCGGACGCTTGCTGCGGCCTTCCAGGCCTACGCTCGCTCGATGCTGACTTCGCTTCGCCATCCATGGCTGCGCTCGTCAGCAACGCCTGCTCCCGGGCACGGGCAGCCCCTCGCGGCCTCATGCCTGAGAAAGCCGACCGGCCGTAAGGCCGCGGGTGTCCCCTCACGCTAAGGCCCGTGTTCAAGCCGACCGGCCGTAAGGCCGCGGACGAACCACGCTGGTCGCGGGTTCTGTTGGTGGCTCACCCCACGCCTCACGGCGTTGGGCTTGTACAAGCAGCCGCGCGGGGCTCAAGGGTGACCCGTACACGCCGTCTCAGGCTTCGCGACGGGCCGCCTGCCGCTCGGCCGCGAGGCGACGGAACTCGGCATCAGCCTCCGGAAAATCCTGGATGATCCGCCGAAAATCGCCCCCCTCGAGCACCAGCAGATCGCACGGCCGTGTCGCCCGTACCGTCGCGCTTCGCGGCCGGTCGAAGAGGACCGCCATTTCACCGAAGAACTCACCCTCGCGGATGCGACCAAGCACCTCGCCCGCCTCGCCAACCGCCTCGAGTTCACCACGGCAGACGAAATACATCTCCGATTTCAGGTCGCCACGCTCCACCACCGAGGTGCCTGCCTCAACGGCCAGCGGCTGAAAGGCGAGCAGGAGATTGTTGAGCAGCACGACCGGGGCCGCGGTGAAGAACGGCGACCGTGCCAGCACCGCGCGGTTGAGGCTCTCGTGCCAGCGGCGGCCGTCGCGGGCGAGGAGCGTGCCGGCGGCCAGCGGCCCCCACGTGCCGGCGGCGTAGTTGGGATAGTCGCCGGCACGTGATTCACGCCACGCGTCGAGCACCGGCTGCACGATCTGCCAGGAGGTTTCGACGAAATCGGTCCGCGAGAAGAGCGTCGGATCCCCGTTGAGCGCGCTGAACAGCAGCACCTCGTAGCCGGTGCCGCGGGCGGCTTCGAACGTTTCGGCATAGTCGAATCGCATGCCGGCCGACTGGAGCATGAAGGTCGGCCCCGGCCGCTTGGCCTGCATGCGGATCTCGACGGCCTGGAAGGGCTGGATGTGGAAGATCAGTTGGTTGCCCAGGCCGCCCAACGGTGCGGACGGTTTGAACTGGACGACGATCTCGGTGCCCCGTTTCCATAGTGCCTTGCCCGACCTCAGGTAGACCGGCATACCGGCCCAGCGGTCGTTGTCGACGTGGAGTTTGATGGCAGCGTAGGTCTCGGTGTTCGAGTCGGGATCGACGGCCGGTTCCTCTCGGTAGCCGACGGCAGTCTCTCCGTCGGCCCGAACGCCGGCGCCATACTGACCCCGGACGCAGTCACGGTCGACGTCGTCGCGATTCAACAGCCTCACAGACCGGAGCAGGTTCGACTTGGCGTCGCGAATGACGCCCGGATCGAGCGACGACGGCGGTTCCATGCAGACATAGGCCAGCATCTGCAGGAGATGATTCTGGAGCATGTCGCGAACCACGCCCGTCTTGTCGTAGTAGCCCCCGCGGGTCTCGACACCCACGGTCTCCGTCGCCGAGATCTGGATGTGGTCGATGTGACGGGCGTCCCAGAGCGGCGCAAACATGCTGTTGGCGAGCCGGAACGCCAGCAGGTTCTGCACGGTTTCCTTGCCGAGGTAATGGTCGATCCGGTAGATCTCGTCCTCGCGCCAGTGATCGAGCAGCGTCTGATTGAGCGCCCGGGCCGAGGCCAGATCCTTCCCGAACGGCTTCTCGACGATGATCCGCTTCTGTCCCGCGAGCCCGGTGAACCCGGCGGCATCGAGTTGCCGGTTCACGAGCCCGAAAAAGTCAGGCGAGATCGCCAGGTAGAGCAATGTGTTGCCAGTGGCGCCGCTCGACGCCGCCACCTCATCGACGAGCGACTTGAGCCGCGCGAAGGCGGCCGGATCGTCGAACTCGCCGCCGGTGTAGTGCAGTCGCGATTCCAGCCACTGCCAGCGGTGATCATCGAGTGTCGCCCGCGTGTTGAACCGGCCGATCTCGGCTCGCTGCTGCTCGCGAAATTGGGCCGTCGTCATCGGCTCACGGCCCATGCCGACGATGGCGAAGGCCTCGGGCAAGAGCCCGTCGCAGGCGAGGTTGTAGACCGCCGGCATCAGCAGCCGCTTCGTCAGGTCGCCCGATGCGCCCACGATCACGAGCACGCCCGGAGCGGCCGCAGTCGTCCGAGCAGGCCGGCCCTCAAGCTGTATTTCTGGTTGCATGGCTGCGACTCCCATGGGCGGATCGTAGCACGGCGAAAGAAATGGCCCGAAGGGCTCAAGCCGACCGCGGCGATCCATCGCCCACCGCTACTCCAGCCCGTAGGCACCAGCTGTCGGGATGTCGATGCCCGAGCGGCTCGCGAACTGCGTCCGCGAGAGGAACCGCGGCTCGAGGTTGAACGTCACGCCGACATTGTTGCGGCTGTAGTCGACGTTGAACCCGAACGTCATCAGGAACGACTCGCCGATCCGCACAAGCTGGAAGTTCTGGCCGATGTTGTTGCCGGTCAGGTCGATCGCCGACCCGAACGAACTCGCCCACTTGGGGCTCATACGGTAGGTGTACGAGCCGGCGAGCACCGAGGCGCTGATCGGCCCGCCAAACTGGTTGAAGCCGATGTAGAAACTGCCGCGGGGAGTGCGGTTCAAGAGCACGCCCACGGTGTAGAGCTGCTGCCCGCCGCCGAAGAAGTCGACGTCGGCCGTCGAGAGCACCGCCGTGCGGTCGCCCACGTGCCAGCGGAAGTCGTACTGCCAGAGCCCCATCAGCTGGCCGAAGTTCTGGCTCGTGGTTGGGAAGAACTCACCGTCCACGTCGAACGTGATCCAGTCGATGATCCGCCGATTGCCGATCGGTCCCCGCTTCGTCTGCCACCGCTGCCGGGCCGCCACGCGGAAGGCAGTGAGGTCGTTGACGATCTCCGTGGGGCCAGTGACCCAGCTGCCCATGCCGCGACGGACCGCGTAGCTCCGCGGGTCGTACTTATTACTGGGCCCGAAGATGTAAGGTGCCCCGAGCGGCGTCGGGTAGCCCGATCCCTGCGGGGCGTTGAAGTCCCAGTAGGGGATGTTGCGGCGGTACTGGTTGATCGTGTCGTCGTCGATCTGATCGTAGAGCGGGAGCTGGTCGATGTTCTGCGTGGCATTCGCATAGGAAAACTCGCCCTCAAACACCACCTTGTGGGCGAGGCCGTGGAGGTTCCAGAGTTGGCTCTCGACGGTGTTGTCGGCCGTCCACATCGGCAGGCTCGAGCGAATGCCCACCTGGCCGTAGGCACGGTCGAGCGGCGATCCGTTGAGGGCCTCGCCCCAGTGGGCGAGTTCGCCGAGGGCATACGGCACGAGCTTCACGGCCCCCGCCTGGAACGGGAGATCGAGCTCCTGTCGTGTCGACACCCGCTCGCCAAGCACGTTGCTCTCGTAGGGGAGCAGCGTCCAGATGTTTCGGCCCTGGCCGACCGTCGGCGTCTGCGGCGTGCTTTGCTTCGCGTAGGCGAGACCGGAATGCTCATACCAGGTAACCGCGTCCCGCAGCAGCGGCTGGCCCATGTAGTAATGGTCGAGCCGCGGCCACCACTCCGTCTGCGTGAAGAACGGATCGAGGCGGACGCTCGTCAGCAGGCGGAGTTCGCGGTTCTCCACGGGCCGCCGCAGGTCAAACCACGTCCGCTGCTCGTAGCCCTCCTCCCACTCGGCCTCGTAGTACTCCTCGAGGAAGTTCATGTCGCTGATCCACCCCGCAGTACCTCGTGCCTGCCAGCCGCCGAAGAAGCTGTCGGTCGTGCCGCCGAGATCCTGGCGGTGCCGCCAGAAGCTGCGGCCCCGGAACGTCCGGTTCGGATAACCGGGGTACGTGAGGTCGCGGCGGTAGAGACCGACGTTGTCTTTGCCCACGTCGCCGACGAACCAGGCGTCGAGGTCACCGCTCGCGGGCGTCTGTAGGCCGAGGAATGACGGCCGGTTGTAGAGCAGCGATGTGCCGCCGCCGGGTCCACGATAGCTCAGGTAGTCGACGTCGAAGTCCCAGTCGACGCCGTCGGGAGGTCGCCGCCAGCCGAATACCTGGAAGGCATCCCAGCCGGTGAGGATCTGCGTCCCAAAGATCCGGTCATTCTTGAACTGCAGGTCGTTGATGTAGAAGGTCGGCTTCTTCGCGTTGGTCGCCAGGATGGGCCACCAGAGCACGGGTACGCCGCCGACGGTCACGGTGTTTCCGCGGCTGGTGATGAACTGCTGGTGCTCGACCGTCGGCTCGCCGGTGGCCGGGTCGATCGCGGCCTGACCATACGGGCCGGCCAGCGGCACCTGCTCGTCGGTGAACTCGAGCTCCCGAGAGCGGAACTCCCAGGTGGGCACGCCCAGTCGACTCGAGGTGAGGCCCGTCTGCTGGGCGACGAACCGGCTGCGGTCCACCTGCCGCATGACGTCGGCCCGCAGCCGCACGGCACCGGAGTAGTTGTCGACCGGCGTCAGCACCGTCGCCCCGGTGATCACGCCACTCGACCGCGGCACGTCGTAGAACATGTTCTCCGCCTCGACGACTCGCTGGCCCTGACGGAAGACGACGTTGCCCTCCATGTAGAGCTCCAGCGGCGCGTTGGCCGCCTCGGCGGAGGCCCCATCGAGGTCGGGCTGCGCGGAGCCACGGGTCCAGATCACGAGCCGGTCGGCGGAGATGTCGAGGGGGCCCGCCGGATCGACGCCATCGATCACGAGGTTCACCCCGGACGTGATCACGGCGATCCACTCGTTGCCCGACGGGCTCGGTAGCCACTTGATCGCCAGTGGCACGCTCGACCGCGGGAAGGCCCGCAACCGCCGGGCCGGTGCCGCGGCGGCCACCTTCGGCACCGCGGGCGCCCCAAACTCGCTGAACTGCGTCTGCTCGATCGGCGACTCCTCTGCCGAGGCGAGCCGGACCGCCGAACCGTCGTCACTGCCACCCTCAGCCGTGATCACTGTCGGCTCGGCCGGCTGCTCGTAGAGCGGCGGTGGCGCGGTGCTGCCGACGACGCTGGCAAAGTCGAGACGTGGTTCGCGGAGTGTCCAGAAGCGGCCTGTCCAACGCGGTCCGCGGACGGTTGCAGGTCCGCCATCGCCGCCGGCCGTCGAGGTCACCTTCACGTCACCCGCCATGCGGACGAGCACGCTCCGCACACGTGGTTCCGCCGCCTGGCCATCGTCATCCGGCGCATCCGCGGCATCCTGCTCGATCCAGATGACGGCCTCGTGCGCCGCCGCCTCAGTCGCTCCCTGTGTGATCTGTACGCCGCCCGTCAGATGCCAGACGTCGTAGGCGCCCTCGGTCCATCGTGCAGCCTGCGTCGCTTTGACGGCGAGCGGCTCGGCGGGGTCTGCCGATGGCACCTCGATCCGGCCCGCCTCGGCAATCGCGGCGGCGAGGCCCTTGGCTGGCAACGAGGCGAGCGCGCCGGCGCTGGCCTCGGGTGTCATCATCGTGTCGGCCGCGACCGCGCCGGCTTCGAACCAGGCTGCTGCAATCGCCACGAGCATCGCGAGCGCGGACCGCAGGCCGGACCCCGCGCGCAGGCGGAGAGCGCGGTCGACGGGCGCCGGCGGCAGATGGCGGTGCTGCACTCGGGACGTTCGCTGAGGTTTAAAAACCGGTCTGAAGACCGGGAAAATCGCGGGTTTATAGGAGTGGCCGCGCGCGTGGGTCAAGGCATCGCGGCCGCCATCAATCGCCCGCAAGTCGCGGCGGCGTGGGGGGTTATCGCCGACCACATCCCGGCCTCCGCCCCGCCGGCAAGGGTCGCTGTTTCGCCCCGCGGCCGCGCGAATCGGGGCGAACGGCGACGGCTTGCGAATCCACGAGGCGGCGGTGGGGGCAATCTGCCGAGGTACTCTGGCAGGCTCGGTAAGATGGCTTCCTGACGCGCCGTGGCTCGGCGCAGCCCCGCCATCCGCGCGAGTCGCCGCCCTTGTCCGCTCCGTCGCACCCAAGCGCTCTTCCCCAGACTGCCCCGGGGACCTCCGTCGCGTCACGACTCTCAGCTTTCCTGATCGATCAACGGCTCGGCTTCGCCATCCTCGCCGTTGCGATCACGGTGGGCGCGGTGCTCCTGTCGAAGCGGCTCGAGTTCTCGCGGTCGATCGACGCGATGTTCGATCGTTCCGACCCGGCCCTCGTGCCCTACGCGCGGATGACGAGGACGTTCGGTTCCAACGAGACCGTGCTCGCCGCCTACGACGATCCGCACCTCTTCACGTCTGAAGGAATCGCCGGGCTCCGTCAGCTCGCCACCGAACTCGGAGCGGTGCCCGGCGTGGCCTCGACCACGAGCCTGGCCAGCACGCCATTGGGAGACGCCATCGTCGATCTCGATCGCGGGCTCGCCGCCGGCTGGGCGCGGCGGCTCGTGTCACTCCTGGAGGGCTATCTCGTCGGCGCTGATCACCGCACGGCGGGCATCGCCTGCACGCTGGAGCCACGCGACGCCGCTGCCGCGCAGCCAGGCAAGGGACCGACCCGCAAACAGACGATCACCGAGCTTCGGAAGCGAATGCAGGACATGCGAGCGGGCACGATCGCCGGCGAGCCAGTGATGCTGCTGGATGGATTCGAGATGCTCCAGCGCGACGGCAACCTCCTCGGCACCGGTAGCGGCCTGCTGGCAGGCGCCGTGCTGCTCGCCTGCTTCCGGAGCATCCGCTGGCTGGTGGTGCCGCTGGCGGTGGTGCTGTTCTCGCTCTGGACGACCCGTGGCCTGCTCGCCCTCGTCGGACTCAAGCTGACGATGGTCTCGACGATGCTCTCGGCGATGGTCACGGTGGTCGGGATCGGCACCGTCACCCACGTGATCGTGGAGTTCAGGCGACTCCGCTCTCTGGGCATGACGGCCACCGACGCCCTGCGAACGGCCTTCACCACGCTCTTCTGGCCAGTGGTCGGTGCCATCGCCACCGACGTGATCGGGTTTGGCTCTCTCACCGCGAGCAACGTGGGCCCGGTGCACGACTTCGGCATCATGACGTCGGTCGGCGCCATGACGGTGCTCGTGGCGCTGGGCCTCGTCGTCCCCTTCCTGGCACTGGCAGGCCGGTTCGATCCCGATCCACGCATGGCCTGGGGCGAAGGGGCACTCGACCGCGGGCTCGACGCCCTGGTGCGGCGGATCATCCGGCATCCGCTGCCGATCCTCGCCGCGGCGGCGGCCGTCACGATCACCGCCATGACCGGCATGCGGTGGCTGACAGTCGAAACCGATTTTACGAAGAACTTCCGCGAGTCGAGCGACACGGTGAAGGCCTACGACATGGTGGAGTCGCGACTCGGTGGCGCCGGGGTGTGGGACATACTCGTTCCGGCAATCGAGCCGCTCGATGACGATCAACTCGACGCACTCGACCATCTCGCCGATCGGCTCCGTCGCGAGGTCACCGCTCCGGGTCCGGATGGCGTCGCAACGCCGGCACTCACGAAGGTGATGAGCGTCGTGGATGTGGTCTCCGCGGCTCCCCTGCTGCCGCGAAAGGGGCAGGCGATGCTCGTCAACGCGATGCTCCGACAGGAAGACGACCGGCAACCGGCTTTCGTGCGGTCGCTCGTCGGCCGCGATCCCCAGGACGGCGGCACCTGGCTGCGGGTCATGCTCCGGGCGCGCGAGCGGCAGCCCGCGGCCGCCAAGCGGGCGATCATCGACCAGGTGCGACGGATCGCAGCAGAGGAGTATCCCGCCGGCGGCGGCGGCCGCAGCGGGGCCGAGGTGACCGGATTCTTCGTCCTCCTCTCGCAGCTCGTCGATCGGCTGCTCGCCGACCAGTGGCTCACCTTCCTGATCGCGGCGGCGGGCATCTTCCTGCTGCTGGCCGTCGCGTTTCGCAGCCCGCTGCTCGCCGCGATCGCCCTCGTGCCGAACAGCCTGCCGATCTTCGTCGTGCTGGGGCTGCTCGGCTGGGTCGGCGAGCCGATCAACATGGGCACGGCCATGATCGCCGCCGTGTCGATGGGGCTCTCCGTCGACAGTTCGATCCACTACATCGCCGCCTTCTGTCGTCGGCTCGCCGATGGAACGCACGCCGCCGCCCTGGAGACGGCCCACCAGACGGCCGGGCGAGCGATGATCTTCTCCACGCTCGCCCTCACGATCGGCTTTCTCGCTCTGACCACGAGCGGATTCATGCCCACCGTGTCGTTTGGCTGGCTGTCGGCGCTCACACTCCTCGGCGGGCTCGTAGGCAATCTCGTGGTCCTGCCGGTGCTCCTCGCCCTGGCATCCCCGTGGCTCCGCGGCGGCTCGCCCGCCGCCTGAAAACGTGTACAACACGTCGTCATCGCGGCCCCTGGAATCGCCGCGACGTTTCCCGGAGAGAGAGACCATGTCTCGCGAGTTCCTGCCGATCGCTGGTTCCGGCCCCATCACCTGCGAGCCCTCCACCCGCCCAGACTCCGTCGATGCCGAGGCCGTCGTCGTCTTCATGGCCGAGGGGAGCGTGGGCATCGGTTCGGCCGCCGAACTCGACGCCGCCACCAGCGGGCTTCTGGGGAGGCTCGCCGCCTCCGGCGAGCTCACCGGCCGTCGCTACGAGTGCGTGCCCCTGCTCGCCGCCCCGGGGATCCGGGCGGGCCAGCTCGTCGTCGTCGGCGTCGGCAAGCGGGAAGACGTGACCGCGGGCGTGCTCTACCGCGCCGCGGCCACGGCGTCGCGACACCTCGCCGCCAAACCCCGCGGCCGCGTCGCCTTCGTTGCCGACGGTGCGTGGACCACCAAGCAGGTGGAGCAGGCCGTCGCCGGCGCGGCCGTGGGCATGGTGGGTCAGGACCTCTACCGCGCGGAGCCGAAACGACACCGGTTTGGCACCACGATCTGGATCTCGGCGCCTGTGGAGGCAGTCGAGCGAGGCGCGGTGATTGCCGACGGCGTCAACCTCGCCCGGCGGCTTGTCAACATGGCACCAGACGACATCTACCCGCAGTCGTTCGCCGATGAGTGTGCCACGATCGCCGGCCGCACCGGGCTCGACATTGAAATCTGGGACGAAGACCGCCTCGTCCGTGAACGGTGCCACGCGATCCTTGCCGTGGGCCGCGGCAGCTCGCGGCCACCGCGGCTGGTGATTCTTCGCTACCGCGGCGCCGGCCGCACTGGCCAGGGCCGCGCGGCGGCCGATGCCGTGCCCCAGCTGGCGCTGGTCGGGAAGGGCGTGACCTTTGACTCCGGCGGGCTGTCGCTCAAGCCTTCGGAGGGCATGCTGACGATGAAGTGCGACATGTCCGGGGCCGCCGCCGTGCTCTCCGCCGCCGCGACGATCGCCGCGCTCAAGCTGCCGATCGACGTGGTGGTGGGCATCGGCCTCGTCGAGAACATGACAGGCCCCGCCGCCTACAAGCTCGGCGACGTGATCACGGCCCGCAGCGGCACGACGATCGAGATCCACAACACCGACGCCGAGGGGCGGGTGGTGCTGGCCGACGTGCTCGACGTGATCCGCGGCGAAAAGCCGCGACGGATTGTCGACCTGGCCACGCTCACCGGCGCCTGTGTGGTGGCCCTCGGCCAGGACGTGGCGGGCCTGTTCACCAACGACCAGGCCTGCTGCGACGCCGTGGCCGCCGCCGCCCGCGAGGTAGGCGAGCAGGTCTGGCAGCTGCCGATGTATCCCGACTACGACGAGCAGATCAAGAGCGAGGTCGCCGACATCAAGAACGTGGGTGACGGTCGCTGGGGGGGCGCGATCACGGCCGCAAAGTTCCTCGAGCGCTTCGTGGGTGGCATCCCCTGGACCCACGTCGACATCGCCGGCCCGGCCTTCTCCGAGAAGAGTAGGCCGTGGACCGACGGCGGCGCGTCGGGCTCAATGGTGAGGCCGCTCGTCGAACTCGCCCGCGCCGGCGGGTAGGATGCCCGTCGCGTGGCCGCGAGGGGCTGCCCGTGCCCCGTCGCCGGACGCTCGCTGCGGGCTCCGGCCCTCCGCTCACTCGATGCTCGCGGCGCTCCGGCATCCTGCCTGCGCTGGCGAGCAACGCCGGCTTCCGGAGCACGGGCAGCCCCTCGCTGATTTCTCGTAGCACAGGTTTTCAACCTGTGCCGCTATTCCGGGCTCCATCGTCTCGCTCAGAGCAGCGTGGCGAGCTCATCCACGAGTTCGGAGAAGCGGGCCAGGGCGATGGCCACCGGCTCGGGCTTCTCGAGGTCCACGCCCGCGTCGCGGAGCAGATCGAGCGGCCACTTCGACGAGCCGCCCCGGAGAAACCCGAGATAGCGGTCGAGCGCGCCTGGTTCGCCCTCGGCTACCTTCTTCGCCAGCGTGATCGCGGCGGCGAGGCCCGTCGCGTACTTGTAGACGTAAAAAGCGTTGTAGAAGTGCGGAATCCGGAGGCACTCGAGCTCAAGGCGCGAATCAACCGCGAAGCCTGGCCCAAAGTAGGCGTCGAGCAACTCGCGGTAGAGGCCGCGGATCCGTTCGAGCGTGAGCGGCTCGCCCGCCTCAGCCGAGGCGTGGCTCTTTCGCTCGAACTCCGCGAACATCGTCTGCCGCACGATCGTGGCTCGGATCGAATCGATCTCGCGGGCGATGATCGCGGCCCGCTCCTTCGGCGACGTCGCCCGCTTCAGAAGAAGCCGCGTCAGCAGCTGCTCGTTGAACGTGCTCGCCACCTCGGCCACGAAGATCGTGTATCCGGAATACTGGTAGGGCTGGGCCTCCGCGGAAAACCGCGTGTGCATCGAGTGGCCGGCCTCGTGCGTGAGCGTGAAGACGTGCTCGATCACCTCCTCCTGGAAATTCATGAGGATGTACGGATCGGAATCGTAGGTGCCGGAGCTGAAGGCGCCAGACCGCTTGCCCGCATTGGGGTAGCGGTCGCACCAGCGGCCGCGGAGGCCCCGCTCGAGCCTCATACCGTAGTCGGTGCCGAGCGGCGCGAGCGACTCGAGGATCACCGCCACGGCCTGATCCCAGGTGTGCCGCTGCTCGAGCTCCGGCACCAGTGGCACGTAGCAATCGTAATGGTGGATTTCGTCGAGGCCGAGCACCCGCTTCCGCAGGTCGTAGTAGCGGTGGACCGCCGGCAGGTTCGCCCGCACCGCCGCGATCAGCTGGTCGTAGACGGCCAGCGGCACGTTGTCGGCGTGGAGGGCCGCTTCCACGGCGCTGGGGTAGTTCCGTACTCGAGCCGCGTAGACGTCACGCTCATTCGAGCCGGACAGCGTCGCCGCCAGCGTGTTGGCGTGGGCCTCGTACTGGGCGTAAAACTGGTGGAACGCAGTGCGGCGGACCTCGGGTGCCGGGTCGTGGAGGAGCGTCGTGAACGTGGCATTCGAGAGCTCGATCCGCTCGCCCGTGTGGGTCGCCACGCTGCCGAACTTCAGGTCGGCGTCGGTGAGCTGCCGAAACACCTTACCGGCGGTGCCGGCAAACGTGCCCTGCATCGCCAGCAGCTTCTCTTCGGGTTCGGAGAGCGTGTGGGCCCGGGTGCGGACGAGTCTTTCGAGCAGGAGACGGTATGGAGCGAGAACCGGCAGGTCCATCCAGGCCGCGAGGGTCGCGGCGGGAATCGCCATGATCTCGGGCCGGAGGAAACTTGCCGCCTCACCGGCCCGAGTCGCCACGTGCTGGAAGCGGCCGACCATCCGCTGAGCATCGGCCGAGGCGAGGTCTTCGCTGGCCCGCAGCTGGGCGTAGGTGCCGATCCGGTCTCCCTCACGGTCAAAGGCGAGGTCGTGCGCGAGGCACTCCGCAAGCCGCTCGGCCGACGACCCAAGGGTGCCGGCATAGGGGGCGAACTCCGGAATCCGCTTCTCCCAGTCCTTGAGCGCCTCCTCCCAGTCGGCGTCCGAGCGGCAGAGACTCACAAGATCCCAGGTATCCCCGACCGGCACGTCCTTCCGCGCCGGAAGGGTCTTCACGTCGACGTCACTCATCGTTCACAGCCTCCAGACCGCCGTGCCCCAGGCAAGGCCACCGCCAAAGCCACAGATCACCACGGTACTGCCCGGACCGACGCGACCCGTCCGCCAGGCCTCCTCGAGCGCCAGCGGGATCGACCCGCTGGAGGTGTTGCCGTAGCGATCGAGATTCATGAACACCTTCTCGGCCGGCAGCCCGAGCGAGTCGCGAACGCCTTCGACGATCCGGGCGTTTGCCTGATGGAGCACGAAGAGATCGACATGGTCCAAGGGCACGCCCGCCCGATCGGTCACTGTGCGGATGCTCTCCTCGGCCAGCCGGATGGCCCACTTGAACACCGCCCGCCCATCCATCTTCATGAACTGTTCGCGGCGGGCGATCCCCTCGACCGTGGGCGGCTGCCGCGAGCCGCTCATGGGGCAGGCCAGCAGCCCCGCGCCGCGACCGTCTGCACCGAGGGCGAATGCCAGCAGTCCGTGCTCACGTCCGGAGGCATCTGGCTCGCACGGTTCGAGCAGCACGGCCCCAGCGCCGTCGCCGAACAGCGGCCAGGTCTTGATGTCCTCGGGATCCACCAGCCGCGAATTGGCGTCGGCTCCGATCACGAGGGGTAGCCGACTCGTGCCCGCCACCACGAACTGGGATGCCGTGATCAGGGCATAGGCGAATCCTGCGCAGGCGGCGGTCACGTCCATCGCGGGCGCGTCGAGCCCGAGTTTCTCCTGGACGATGCAGGCCGTGGAAGGAATGCACATGTCGGGTGTGAAGGTGCCGAGAACCAGCAGATCGACATCGCCGCGAGGGCGGCCGGCGTTTGCGATCGCCGCCTCGCCCGCTGCCGCGGCGAGATCGCTCGTCGCCACGCCTTCGTCAACGTGCCGGCGCTCGCGGATACCGGACCGGGCGACGATCCACTCTGGGTCACAGCCGAGCCGGGCAAGATCGGCATTGGTCACGACCCGCGGCGGCACGGCCGCCCCGATCCCCGCAAGCCGAAACCCGACGGCCCGGCCGAAACGGGAGTGCCGCGGCGAGGTGAGAATGTCGGACATCGGTGACCGCGGGTGAGGTTCGGAAGCACGGTATCGTACGGCTCACCCGCACACCTGCAAAGCCGTCGAAGCGGGGACGAACCGAACGTCAGTCCTTCTTCTCGTCGGCGGCCTTCTTCTGGATCATCTCGTCGCGGCCGAGATGGATCTTGTCGTACTCCTTGTCGGAAACGACGTAATACCAGTCGGCAAAGCGGTTGTTGAGGTCGCGAACCCGCTTCTGCGCAGCCTTCACCTGCTCGTCGAACTGCTCCTGCTTGCGGCGGTTTTCGGCCTCCACCCTCCGCCGCTCCTCGAGCGCCGCCTGGGCCTTGGCCTCGGCCTCTTCCGCCTTCTTGAGTTCGTCGGCAGCGCCGTCCTTGTTCTCGCCGCCATCCTTCGTGGAGTCGGCCTCCTTCGTATCGCCTTCGGCAGACGCGTCGGGCACGGGGTCAAACTGCGGCTTCTCGAGTAGTTCCTCGTTCAGCCTTGCGGAGACGAACAGGTAGCGGCCTGATGAGGACGCGGGATCCACCCCTTCCTCCTTCGCCGCATCGCCGCCGGCTGCTGGGCCGTCCGCACCGGCGACAGTGGCGCTGTTGCCAAATCGTAGGAGGTATTCCACGCCGTCCTTCATGCCCACGATCGTCTCGCCGTCGCTCGACACGAGATCACCCTTCTGGATCGCGAAGAAGCCCCGCTGAGCGAGCGACATCACCGCCTCGCGATCGCCGGCGAACGATTCCTCGGCCTTGAGGTCGGCACTGAGTCCAGACGGCTTCCTGACAACATCGATGATCTTCAGGTCGCCAAGGGCGTTTCGCAGGTCGTTGAGCCTGCCGCTGGCGAGCTCCTCGCCCTCGGCGAGCTTCTCGTCCTTCGGCTGGTTCTTGTCGTCGAAGTCCACGAGCTTGATGAGCGACCAGGCGGCGTCCTTGTCGTCGTAGCCAAGCTCCGCCCGGCTCTTGCGGTCGAGCGAGATCGTCGGCCGGCCGGACGCCTCGTCGACGCCGAACGTGCACGATGAGTCGTCGAGCGTGAGCCGGCGGACGTCCCAGGGAGAGATCTTCAGCAGATCCTTCTCGATCCAGTCGTCGAACTTCGTGGTGAACTTTGTCGTGTCGAGTTCGACACGGTAGACCCGATCCTGGCCGGCACGACGGACGAAGCGGAGCGTCCGCCCCGACGCCGCCCCAGCGCCGGCCGGACGCTTGTCTTCCTTGCCGACGATCAACCTCGCCAGCTTGTTGCCGGAGGCGTCGCGGATCTCGACAAGCTGACCGACCCCGGTCATGCCCACCTTCACCTTCTCCGGATCCGGCTCGATCACGCCGTAGGTCTCGTGATCACCGGGCGAGTCGCTGACGACGTCGAGCACGGGCCGGTCGATCAACTCCGTCGCCGCGGCGGCGAGTTGGTCCTTGGCGTCGGCCGGGTAGTTCTCGTGGGAGGGGAGCACCCAGACGCCCTCGGACCGCACCACCTTGAAAGGCTTGAGCGTGGCGGTCTCGTCGTTGAACGACACGATCTCGAGGCTCGCCGCCTTGGAGGCTTCGGCCAAATCGGGAAAGAGCACCTTCGCCGGCTGCTCATCCCCGACGACGGCCCGCTGCCGCAGCGTGGGCCTGACGTTCAGCCAGCCGCCAAGGAGCAAGAGCCCAGCTCCCGCCGCGAGGAATGTGGCGGTGCGGCGAAAGGCCGGCGAAGGTCCACCCGCAGCGGAACCCGTGGTGTCATGACGTGCATGCATTACTCGCATCCTCCCTTATCTGAGCCGCGACTTTGCCACGCCCTCGCGCTCGAGCGCGCGGCGGCGAAAGAAGACGAAGAACGCCACGATCAGCGGTGGAATCGGTGGCAAGATCACCGCCAACCACTTCTGCCAGTCCTGCTCGCGGCGGATCGTCGACTCGAGTTTGCGCTCGACGGATTCGACTTCGACGTCACGCTTCCGTCGCAGTTGCTCGATCTTCGTGTCGAGCTTCCGCTGCGCGAGCCGCTGGCTGCTGGCGAGCTGCTGCATCGCCTGCATCGCGGCCTGCGGATTGGCGTCGCCCTGCTCCTCCATCTCCTTGATTTTCTTCTCGAAGGCACCGACGTCCTTCTGCATCGCGTCGTTGGCTTCGCGCTCGGCCTTGTCGAACTCCCCGATGAAGGTCGCCCGCTGCTTCTCGGCGTCTTCGCGGGCACTGGCGACGGCACCCTCGATCCGCTCGAGCGTGCGATGCTTCGGCTTCCGCTTACGGACCTCGACGAATCGGTCGTCGCCCGAGAGCCAATCGAGCACGTTGAGAGCGAAGGTCACGTTGTCGAAGTCGAAGTTGAACGTCTCGTCGCGGCGATTTCTCAGCCCAAAGAACACGCCAGAAAGCAGGTCGATGTCGGAGACGACGACCGCCCGGATCGCCTTCGGCTCAGGATCGCCCTCCTTGGACGGCGACTGCTTTCGCTCGACCGCCACGGCGAGCGTCATCGTCTCGTCGCCCGGCTTCTCGAAGGCCCGAAGCATCCGCGTATCACCCCCCTGGAGCGCCTGCTCGACGCGGGCAACCTCGATCGTGCCGGACCGCTTGCCCGTGCGGGCGAGGGGCGTGAGCGTTAGTTCACCGCCGCCGGTCTTCTCGATGCTGCCTGGAAACGGAAAGAGCACCTCCTGCAGGCCGCGGGTGATCGGCTGATCGGCGCCGAAGCCGGCCCCCTTGTCGCCCCCCTCGGTACCGAGAGCGGCGTCGATGAACACGAACTCGTCTTCGAGCGCGAGCTTGGGGTGCGGGTTGTAACTCTGCCAGACGACAAACGGGGCCGAGCCCATCGCTCCCATGGCCGGTCGGTCGACGCCGGCGGAGAGCTTCACGCCGAGCGCATCCCAGAGCATGCCGAGGTCGCCCTTCGGCTGCCCCTGCGGCCCCCCGAACATGGCCATCGGACCCATCGGGCTCCGCCGCGGCTGTGCCGTTCCGGGCACACCCTGCATCATCACCGGGAGTGGATCCTCGAAAATCGCGACCGCCTGACCCGCCTTTACGGCCGCGACGAAGTTTGCCATCTGCTCCGGACCGAGCGACGACGGCTGCACCGCCAGCAGCACGTCGAAGGTCTCCGCGATCGGGGCCGTGGCATCGACCTGAATGACGTCGTACTGCTTCTCCAACTCCTCGACAATCGGCTGCCGCGGCCGCTGCTGGCCGCCCATCATGTCAAACCCGCCATACAGGTCGGCATCGGTGGTGAGGACGCCGAGTCGCTTCCGCTTCTGCTGGGCCGCCGTGCAGATCGAGCGGACGAGTTCGTACTCCACCGGCGTGCCGCGGTCGAAGAACGGCACCACGACCTTTTCCAGGCCGCTGGTGAAGGCACACCCCAGAAAGATCTCCTGATCGTTGCGGTAGGTGCCGCGAACGCGCGACACGACCCGCTGCGGCTCGATGCCGAACTGCTGGAGCGCGAGCGCCGCCTCCTCGGTCTTGGGCTCGGTGGAGATCACCTCGACATTCACCTTACCGCGGCCCAGCCGCTCCACCTGCTTGAGCGAGTTGAGGAGGTTGATCCGGGTTTGGGTGTAGTCCTCCGGCACGATCGGGCTGACGTAGGCCTTGATGTCGATCGGCCGGCTCGTCTCCAGCGCACGGAGAAGCTTCCGCGTGTCGGGCGACAGCGAACTGATCTGCTCCTGCGAGAGGTCTGCCCTCACGTCAGCCGACCGGAAGATCAACACGGCGCCGATCGCCGCCGCCAGCAGGCCCGCGGTGCGGGCGAGGTAGTGAAGGCCCATCGGGCTGGAGTCACGGCGGCCGGTCCAGTGCCGGCGACCGATCAGCACCATCGCGATGTAGAGGCACACTGCCACGATGCCGAGGAAGTAGGCGACCGACGAGAGACTCACCATGCCGCGGCCGAAGTCGGCGAAGTTCTCCGCCAGGCTCCAGGCCTTCACGCGCGAGGCAGCCGCGGGGCCCATCACCGCCCCGGCCTGCTCAGCGACCGCCAGCGGCGCGTTGAACAGCAGCCCGAGAATGAAGCTGACTGTGAGGTTGCTCGTCAGAAAGCTCGCCACCATGCCGATGGCCACCATGGCGAGACCGACGAACCAGTAGCCGAGGTAGTTGGCCAAGAACAGCCCGGCGTCGGGCGTGCCCCAACTGAGCAGGATGATCAGGTTGCAAATGCAGGAGAAGATCAGGGCGACGGTGAAGATGCCGACCGCCGCCAGGTACTTGCCGAACACGACCTCCCAGTCGCTCGCGGGAATCGTGAGCAGGAGCTCGTCGGTGCCCTGCCGCCGCTCGTCGGCCCAGACACTCATCGTGATCGCCGGCACGAACACCAGGAGGATGTAGGGCAGGTAGCGGTTGAGCTGGTCGAGGTTGGCGAGGTTCGAGTTGAAGAACTCGGGCGGCCAAAAGGCGGCCAGCGACCCCAGCAGCACGAACACGCAGATGAAGACGTAGCCCGTGGGGTTCGAGAAATAAGCGACGAAATTCCGTTTGAAGACGGCGTCGAGCACGTGCCACTTCATGTCGTCGGTCCCTCGTGGATGTCGTGTCTGGTTCGAGTGGTCATTCGGTGGAGCAAGGGGGTGGGCGCCTCGGCGTCACGGCCGGCGGGGATTCGCCTCAGCCAGTGTCAGGCCGAGCGGGTCAGTTCCTGGAACCGCTCGTCAAGCGACCGTCCGTCCCGCCGCAGTTCCGCCGGCGGGCCGTCGAACCGCACGCGGCCCTCGGCGATCAGGATCACTCGATCGGCGAGTGCCTCGACCTCCTGGAGGATGTGAGTCGAGAGCAGGATCGTCTTACTCTGGCCGAGCCGGCGGATCGTCTCGCGGACCTCGCGGATTTGGTTGGGGTCGAGACCGCTCGTGGGCTCGTCCAGAATCAACACATCGGGCTCGTGCAACAGCACCTGGGCCATGCCAACCCGCTGCCGGTAGCCCTTGGAGAGCTTGCCGATCGCCTTGCCGATCACGCTGCCAAGTTCACACTGTTTGACCACCGCCTCGATTCGAGCCTTCTTCCGCTCGCCCGCGAGCCCGCGAGCATCGGCGAAGAACTCGAGCAGGCTGCGGGGCGTCATGTCGGGATAGAGCGGGCCGTTTTCGGGCAGGTAGCCGAGCCGCTCGGCGCCGGCGAGCCGATCGGTCGACATGTCGTGGCCGGCGATCCGGGCCGAGCCGGACGTCGGGGCCAGGTAGCCCGTGAGAATCTTCATCGTGGTGCTCTTCCCGGCGCCGTTGGGCCCGAGAAAGGCGACGATCTCGCCACGGGGCACGCGGAACGAGACGTTCTCGATGGCGATGAATTCGCCGTAGTACTTGGTGAGGCCGTCGGCCTCGATCATGGCCTCGGCTGAGGAGACGGTGTCACGTGCAGTCATGGGCGTCCGATGCGGGAATCCTGAAGTCTCGTCCCATTGTTTCCGGGTTGCCTGCGGGCGGCAAGTCGGCGCTTTTCGGGGCAACGCTTCCATCCGGTTCGACACGGCAGATGCAGGGCGTGTCGACCCGCGTCTGGCCTGGCTCGGGGCTCCCCCACTAGCACAGGTTTTCAACCTGTGTCTGTCCATCGCGGGGCTCGGGATTGCCCATGCCCCATCGCCGGACGACCGCTCCATCAGGAAGCCCAACCGCGTAAGCCGTGGGGCTGCCGCTCGGGGCTGCCCATGCCCCGTCGCCGGACGCTCGCTGCGGCCTTCGTGGC
>JBAXOU010000024.1:0-24252 GCA_037133115.1 Planctomycetota bacterium
CCGTATCAAACAAGGACGTTCTTGAACTGCCAGGGATCGCCGGGGTCGATGTTCTCGTTGAACAGTCCGGGGCGGCCGGCGAGCGGCGTCCAGTCGGTGTAATGACCGGTGACGGGTCCGAGATAGGGCCGCTGGACCTCCAGGCACCGATGGAAGTCCATTTCGTCGGCCTCCACGATACCCGCGGCTGGGTTCTCCAGCGCCCACACCATCCCCGCCAGCACGGCGGAGGAAACCTGGAGGCCCGTGGCGTTTTGATAGGGAGCCAGGTCGCGAGTCTCGTCGATGGAGAGCTGCGAACCGTACCAGTAGGCATTCTTCTCGTGGCCGTAGAGCAACACTCCCAGTTCATCAATCCCGTCGACGATCTCGTTCTCGTCGAGGATGTGAATCCGCTCCTGGCGCACACCAGCCCGGCCGAAGAGTTCATGCAGCGAGAGCACGGCGTCGTCGGCGGGATGATAGGCGTAGTGGCAGGTGGGCCGGTAGACGACGCCGTCGCGAGCGGATGCCGAATCATCGCGCACCGTGAAGTAGTCGGCAATCGAGATCGACTCGTTGTGGGTGACGAGGAAGCCGTATTGGGGCCCGGGAGTTGGGCACCAAGAACGGACCCGGGTGTTCGCCCCGGGCTGGAGGAGGTAGGCGCCGGCCCGCGAGCCGATCGTCTCCACATGACCGTTCTCCGGCAGCCACTTCTCGTGGGTGCCCCAGCCCATTTCGGCCGGCTGCATACCCTCAGAGAGGAAGCCTTCGACCGACCACGTGTTGACAAACACATTCATCGGCTTGGGGTTCCGCGATCGCTGCGTGTCACGCTCCGCGATATGGATTCCCTTGACGCCGAGGTCACACATCATGCGAGCCCAGCCGGCTTGGTCATTGGGGGACGGCGTGGGGAGCTTGCGGCCACAGTCACGGGCGAGGTTCACCAGCGCCTGCTTCACGAACCACGAGACCATGCCGGGATTGGCACCGCAGCACGACACGGCGGTGGTGCCACCGGGATGGCGGGCCTTCTCCTCGCGAACGGTCGACCGCAAGGCGTTGTTGGTACGAGCCTCGGGTCCGGCGCTGCGGTCGAAATAAAAGCCCGGCCAGGGCTCGACCACCGTGTCGATGTAGAGCGATCCCACCTCCCGGCAGAGCCGCATGATGTCGAGCGACGAGGTATCGACCGAGAGATTCACGCAGAATCCCTGGCCGCCGCTGGTGAGCAACGGTTCGAGAAGATGCCGGTAGCGATCGCGGGTCACGGCCTGATGGATGAACCGGATCCCATGGCGGTCGAGGATCTCCCGGCTGCTGTCGTCCGGGTCGATGACCACCATTCGGGAGCGGTCAAACTCGAAGTGTCGCTCGAGCAGCGGCAGAGTGCCCCGGCCGATCGACCCAAAACCGATCATGACGATGGGGCCATCAATCTTGCCGTGGACGGGCCACTTCGTCATGTGCTCACTCCGGGAGAGAATCGGGCTCCCGCGGATTCTGTGCGATAGGGTTTCGCCTGTCCATGCCTGCCGCACCGCGAGGGGCTACCCATGCCCATCGCCGGACGTTCGCGGATGCCGTCGTGGCATCCGCTCACTCGATGCTGCCCTCGCTTCGCCATCGTGGCTTCGCTCGGCCAGCAACGCCGGCTTCCGGGCACGGGCAGCCCCTCGCTCACCGTGCGATGGTGCGCATGTGATTCCATCATGGGGAGCGATCGGTCGGCTGGATGCCGGCCGATGCCCGTCCGGGGCAACCTCGGCTTGCCCCGCGACGGGCCAAGGCCGCGGGGGCCAGGGATGGCCCCGCGGCCGTGACAGTCAGATCGCGGCCGCGGCGGTCTCGCCGGTGCGGATCCGGACGACCTCGGCGAGGTTCGTCACGAAGATCTTGCCGTCGCCCACCTGACCAGTGCGGGCGGTCGACATGATCTTGCTGATCACGGCCTGCGACTCGTCGTCGCTGACCACAACCTCGATCTTCACCTTCGGCAGGAAGTCGACGGAATACTCCGCGCCGCGATAGGTCTCGGTGTGGCCCTTCTGACGCCCGAAGCCGCGAACCTCGGTCACCGTCATGCCCTTCACGCCCAGGGCATTGAGCGCGTCCTTGACCTCTTCGAGCTTGAAGTGGCGGATGATGGCTTCGATTTTCTTCATGATGGTCTCCTCGACTGTGATCGGTCCGCGTCGCGGTGCCGAAGGTGATAATCCCGAGCCGATCGCGCCGACCGACTCCCGCCTAGAGATTTCAACTGCACACCGCGTGCCAAAGCCACCTCACGCAAAACCGCGGTGTTTTTGTAGGTCTGCTACCTGCATCTGTCGCGCGGGCGTGAATATCAGTGGTGATCGCGTCGCAGCCGCGCGACAGTCGAAATCGCCTCTCACCGTCACCCCGAGTTGCGGCAGAAGGCTCATCGAGGCCTTCTGCGGATTGTCGCCGTGCCTCGATGGTTTCCAAAATCATTGGTTACAACATCGTGAGGCCGACGGGCCGGCGACACCGCGCTGCTGCGGAACGGGGGATTACAATGCTGACTGCTCGTTATGCCGTGAGAGCGATCCTCTGCGGGGCCATCTCGATGACCGTGATCGACGCCGCCGAGCAGGCCAACTACGACGAGTCGGCCGTCCGCGTCTACACGCTCCCCGACGTGCTCGCCGGCCCCGATGGCAAGGCCGAGACGACGGCCGACGCCTGGCGGACGACGGTGCGGCCGCATCAGTTCGCGCTCCTCGAGACGAACGTCTACGGCCGCCGTCTGCCCGTGGTGCCGGTGAGCGTGGTTGGCGACGTCGATCGCGCGGACGCGACGTTCGCTGACGGTATCAAGGCCACCCGGCTCCAGGCCCGACTGCGACTCGGTGACGTGCAGCAGGCTGTCACGACCGACGTGCTCGTCTATCTGCCACGGAGCGATCGGCCGGTGCCCGTGTTCCTGCACCTCAACTTCAAGGGCAACCAGGCAGAGCATCCCGACCCCGGCATCCGCATGTGCGAAGCCTGGCTGCCGGACGACACACGGGGGGAGATCGTGGCGAACCGCGCCACAGAAGCCTCGCGAGCCAGGGATGCGAGGCACTGGCCCGTCGAGCAGCTTCTCGACCGTGGCTACGGCGTAGCCACCGCCTGCTACGGCGACGTCTTCCCTGATCGCGCCGACGGCCGTGCGGCAAGCGCCCTGGCGTATCTCCGGCCGACTACCGATGCCGTCGCGAAGTCCGACGAACCCGGCGCGATCGCCACGTGGGCGTGGCAGCTCTCGCGGATCCTCGACTGGCTCGTCACGCTGCCCGAGGTCGATGCCACGAAGGTGATCGTGGTGGGCCACTCGCGCAACGGCAAGGCGGCTGTCTGGGCCGGCGGCTGCGACGAGCGGTTCGCGATGGTGGTCTCCAACGAGTCGGGCTGTGGCGGGGCAGCGCTCGAGCGGCGGAACTACGGCGAGACAGTCGAGGCGATCACGCGGCGGTTCCCGCACTGGTTCTGTCCCGCCTTCCAGAGTTATGCCGACCGAGAAATCGACCTGCCCGTCGACGCTCATGTGACGCTCGCCATGACGGCACCGCGTCCGCTCTATGTGGCCAGCGCCGTCGACGACCGCTGGGCCGATCCAAAAGGCGAGTTCCTCGCCGCCGTCGCTGCTGGCCCTGCCTGGAGGCTGTTTGGAATGGAGGGCCTCGGCGCGACCGAGTGGCCGCCGGTCGACACCCCCGTGGGCAGCACGATCGGCTACCACGTCCGCACTGGAAAGCACGATCTTCTGGAATATGACTGGCTGCGCTTCGCCGACTTCGCCGACCGCACACTCCTCGGAATCGAACGGCCGGCGAGCGCCGATCGACCGACCGAATAGGCTGAGGGTTCGCGCTACCGGTTTTTCCACCACTATGTATTCCACGCGGCGCGGATCGGAAGGGCGATCTCACCCATTCCGGGGTTTGTTTCACGCGTAGGAGGCCGGTACAGTTCGTCTCGAAGCACCGCACTCCAAGAGGGCCCCATGCCGAACAACTCTTCGCCCAACCGCCGTCGCTTTCTCGCGGCTTCGCTCAAGGCGTCGGCCGCCACCATCGCCGCACCCTACGTGATTACCTCGAAGGCGCTCGGTGATGCTGTCACGCCGCCGGCGAGCGACCGGATCGTGATGGGGGGCATCGGCATGGGCAATATGGGCTCGGGGGACCAAGGGGCATTCCTCGGCCGGCCCGACGTGCAGTACGTGGCCGTTTGCGACGTACGGCAGACGTGGCGTGATAACGCCAAGGGCCGTGTCGACGAGAAGTATGGCTCCAAGGACTGCGCGGCTTATATCGACTTTCGCGAGTTGCTTGCCCGCGACGACATCGATGCCGTCCACATCGCCACGCCCGACCACTGGCACTCGATCATGACGATCGCCGCCTGCCGCGCGGGCAAAGACATCTACCTCCAGAAGCCCGAGACGCTCACGCTCCGCGAGGGACCGCTGATGATTCAGGCGGCCCGCCGCTACGGCCGCGTGGTCTCCGGCGGAAGCCAGCGCGTGCTGGAGGACTACCGCGACATCGTCAATCCCTGCTGGGCGGGCGAACTCGGCACGATCACGTCGATCGATCTCGCCACCGGCCCGCGGTCGATGCCCTGCTACCTGCCAGCCGTCGCCACGCCCCCCGACATCGACTGGGATCTCTGGTTAGGCCCCGCCCCTTGGGAGCCCTACAACCCCGGTCGCTGCGACGGGAACTTCGGCACCGGCGGCAACAGCTGGCGGTCATACATCGACTACTCCGGCGGCAGCCTCACCGACTGGGGCGCCCACAACGTCGGCGGCACGATCTTCGCGGCCGGCCTGCTCAGCGAGCAGCCCACGTCCGTGACCTGGCACCCGGCGACGAACGACGGCCACGAGGCGGCCTACGTGACCCTCGTCTACCCGAGCGGCGTCGAACTCCACTGCAACCGTCCCAAACAACTGTGGCCAGGCGATACCGCGGCGACCGTGTCGCATGAGCGGGGCATCGTGATCCGCGGCACCGGCACGTCGATCACCCCCAAGCCGGTGCCTTCCTACAGGGGCAATGGTGGCATCTACGGCGACTTCATCGAGTGCGTCAAAACTCGCGAGCGGCCGTTCCGCGACATCGAACTCTGCGTCAACACGATGACCGCACCACACATGGTGGCCATCGCCCAGCGGCTTGAACGATCGCTTGAATGGGACCGCTCGGCGCAGCGGTTCATGAACGACGAGGAGGCCAATCGCCTGCTCGACCGCGCCCGACGCGAACCCTGGACGCTCTGACCCGGAGAACCACCATGCCCTTCGATACCACCACCCTCGACAGTCCATTCGCCGCGCTCGCCGCGTTCGACTGGGGCGCTGATGCCGCCCCGCTCGGCGTGATCGATGCCGCCGTGGTGGCGGCCCACGGCGACGCCGCGCTGACGGCCGACCTGGAAAAGCGGCTCGGTGCGATCATTTCGGGAGCCTCATCGCGGGCGGCGAAAGACTATGCCTGTCGCAAGCTCTCGATGATCGGCACGGCGGCCTCGGTGCCGGGGCTCGCGCTGCTGCTCACCGATCCCCACGAATCACACATGGCCCGATTCGCACTCGAGCGGATCCCGGCTCCGGCGGCAGCCGACGCCCTGCGGCAGGCGCTCGGCAACGTCCGCGGCGACCTCGTCATCGGCATGATCTCGTCGCTCGCCAACCGGCGCGACGCCGCGAGCGTGAAGCCGCTGGCAGCCCTTCTCGCCGGCGACGCGAAGATCGCAGCAGGAGCGGCTTCCGCGCTCGGCCGGATCGCCACCGTGGATGCGGCCGCCGCGCTCGCGGCGGCAAAGGTTCAGCCGGGGCCGGTCGCCGACGCCGTGGTCGATGCCCGGCTCGCCTGTGCCGACGCCCTGCTCGCCGCGGGAAATCGCGGTGCCGCGAAGGCGATCTACGAGGCGGTCGCCGCAGGGATCGGCGATGCACCGACCACCCGTCGCGGCCGTGCCCTGCGGATGGCGGCCCGCAGCGGCGTCCTTGCCGCGCTCGACGACACCATCGGCCAGGCTATCCGCCGAGGCTTCATAACAGCGTGGCTTGCCGTCGCCCTGCTGGTGCCGATGGCGCACGCGGAAGTTGTCGCTCCGGCCCCCTCTGCCACCGCCAAGCAGGCGGCCGAGAGCGTGCTCGCCGCGATCGCAGCGGGTGACGCAGACCTGCGGGCTGTCGCTCTCGAGCGCGTCCGATACGGGCTTCACGGCACGTGGTTCAGCGAGGCCCTCGTTGCCAAACTGCCCGCACTCGATCCCCGCCGGCAGATCGAAGTTCTCTCGGCGTTGGCCGACCGGGGCGACGTCGCGGCCGTGGCTGCCGCCACGAGCCTCCTGAAGTCATCGGGCGACGCCGACGTTCGGCTCGCGGCGATCCGCGCGGTGGGCAAACTGGGTCGTGGAGCCGACGTGCCGG
This sequence comes from Planctomycetota bacterium, assembly GCA_037133115.1. Classification (GTDB taxonomy): domain Bacteria; phylum Planctomycetota; class Planctomycetia; order Pirellulales; family UBA1268; genus QWPN01. Next base: position 6,437 of record JBAXOU010000024.1, read on the forward strand.
CGCTCGTGGTGGCACTTGCTGGCGAGGGTGCCATGCCGGCAGCGGCGCGGCGGGCGCTGGTGGACCTCTCTGGCCCCGATGCCGCGACGGCGATCCGCAAGGCTGCGGAGACCGGTTCGGCCTCGTCGCGGGCTACGATCCTCGACATCGTCGCCGAACGCCGTGACCGCGGCGCCGTGCCGCTCCTGGTCGCCGCGGCCGGTGACGACGACGCCGCGATCCGTCAGGCGGCGATGCGCGGCCTGGCTGCGTTCGGCGGCCCGAACGAGATCCCGGCGATGGTGGCGTCGCTCGAGAAGTCGTCGGGGGACGAGCGGAAGGCCGCCGAACTGGCGATCGTGAGGGTCTGCACGTCCAGTCGCGATGCCGAAGCGGCTGCCAACGCGGCCATCGCCTCCTATGAGGCTGCGGACGAAGCGAGCCGCCAGGTGCTCCTGCCCGCCCTCGCCCGCATCGGTGGCCCGAAGGTGATGGCGATGATCGACGCGATGCTCGCCGATCCGGCGAAGCGGCCACAGGGGCTCGAGGCCCTTTCCAAGTGGCCCGACGCCACCGTCAAGGACAGGCTCCTCGAACTCTTCGGGACGGCAGCGGATCCGCGGGAGAAGGATCTGATGCTCGGCACGCTCATTCGGATCGCGCCCCTGCCCGACAACAAACTCGACGACGGCCAGAAGCTCGACCTCCTCATGAAGACGATGGCTCTCTGCCAACGCAACGAAGACAAGGCGAAGGTGCTCGAGCGGGCCGACGCGATCCGGACGATCGAGACCTTCCGGTTCGTCGTGCCCTACGTCGACGACCCGGCGCTTGCCGAGTCGGCCTGCGGCAGCGTGGTGGAGCTCGCCCACCACCAGAAGCTCCGCGACGCTCACAAGGACGAGTTCACCGCGGCACTCGACAAGGTCCTCGGGATCACGAAGAACGACGAACTCATCGAGCGCGCCACCCGCTACAAAGCGGGCCAGACCTGGAACCGCCAGAAGAAAAGCTGACCGTCGGCACGCCCCTGTCCAAGCCCAACGCCGTGAGGCGTGGGAAGAACCACCACCAGACGCAGCGTCCAGCGTCGTTCGCCCGCGGCCTCACGGCCGGTCGGCTTTCACTCGCCGAAACCTCGAGCACGAGGGTCGATCGTGACCCGGATCACTTGCGAAACTGGCCGCCGTCGAGGCCGTGCCCCTTCATCAGCCGGTAGAGCGTGCCCCGCGGCAGTCGCGCCTCGCGAGCGGCCGCTGACACATCGCCCAGATGCCGTGCGAGCAGGTCGGTGAGAAACTGCTTCTCGAACCGGGCCACATGATCGGCCCGCTGGGCGAAGAAACCGACGGCCTCCGCCTCGGCGCTGGCGTTCCTGCCCGCCGCACTCACCACCTCGTCAGGCAAGTCGTCGATCCCGGCCATCGACGACCGCGTCATCGCGATCGCCCGACGGACCACGTTCTGCAGTTCGCGGACGTTGCCCGGCCAGTGGTAGCCCTTGAGCACCTGATACACGTCGGTCGAGAGGCCGCCGACGCTCCGTCCCATCTCCGCAGCCGCCTTATTGGCGAAGTGCTCGGCCAGCAGACCGATGTCGTCGCCCCGCGTCCGGAGCGGCGGCAGGTCGACCCGCACCACGTTGATGCGATAGAAGAGGTCGCGTCGGAACTCACCCCGCTGCACCATCTGGTCGATCTCGCGAGACGTGGCGGCCACCACGCGGACGTCGACCGGATTCTCCTGACGGGCCCCCACGCGGCGGACCCGGCGCTCCTGGAGCACGCGGAGCAGCTTCGCCTGCAAAGGAAGGGGCAGTTCGCCCACCTCGTCGAGGAACAGCGTGCCGCCGTCGGCGAACTCGACGAGCCCCATTCGCCTGGCGTCGGCGCCCGTGAAGGCCCCACGCTCGTGGCCGAAGAGTTCGCTCTCGATCAGGGCGTCGGGAATCGCCCCACAGTCCACCGGCACAAACGGACCCTCGGCCCGCCGGCTGCGGGAGTGGATTGCCCGGGCGACAAGTTCCTTGCCGGTCCCCGTCTCGCCGGTGACGAGCACGTCGACGGAACTCGTCGCCACGCGATCGATGATCGAATAAACCTGCTGCATCGCCCCGCTTTCGCCGAGAAACTCGGCAAACGAGTAGGGCCGCTCGACCGCCCGGCGGAGCACCTCCTCCTGGGCCCGCCGTCGCGACGTCAGCAGGAGCTTCTCGATTGCGTCTTCGAGGTCGGTCTCGATATGGGCGATATCGAGGTAGTCGCCCGCGCCGGCGTTCAGGCAGGCGCGGGCTGTGTCGACACTCGGCCGGGGATCGATCACCACCATCGGCAACTGCGGATCGGCCTTGCGAAGGGCCGCATAGAGCACATCGGCGGTCGGCCCCGACCGAGCCGTGACCACGCCGAGATCCCAGGAGTCACGAGACAGCGTGGCGAGCGCCCCATCGAGCGAGGTCTCCACCCGCACCTCGAGCGGTTGAAGCCTCGCCACGAGCCGCGAGTAGGGCAGGGCAGTGGCGCCGGCAGAATCGATGATGATGATGCGGGGCTGCTGCACGAAACCGAAGCCTTGGGGCGCCTGTGGCCGCCAACCGTCCGCCTGCCGCGACAAGTATGCAACCGCTTGTCGCGCGGGGCAACCGCCGCCGCCGCTTTCGCCCACCAGGAGCTCTGGTACATTTCATCGAGGTTTGACTCAGCGTTTTCGCCGCCTTTGGAGCCCTTCCGCGCATGGCGATCGACACCTACGCCCCCTGTCCCGGCGGCACCGGCAAGAAGATCAAGTTCTGCTGCGCCGATCTCGTCGGCGACCTCGAACAACTCGACACGCTCGTGGAGGGCGACCAGATCTCTGCTGCCCTCGACCAGGTGAAGCGGCTGGAGGAGAAGCACCCCGGCCGCGCCTGCCTGATGGCCACGCGGACGAAGTTGGAACTCGCGTCGAAGCGGTATGAGGAGTCGGCCGCCAGCAGCATGGCCTTCCTCGATGCCTTTCCCGACAACCCGCTGGCGCTCGGTCACGCAGCGATCACCGACGCGCTCGCGGGCCGAATGCAGGAGGCCGCCGCGTCGTTCGACAAGGCCCGCGCCTCGGCCGCAGCCGAGGGGAAGGAGGCGTCGGCCGAACTCGTGCGAATCGCCGCCACGCTCGTGCAGGCGGCAGCCCAACTCGGCCACATCGGCTTCGCCCAGGGAATCGTCGACTGGCTCGGCGAATCGGGGCTCGGCACCGACGAGGAGAGGCGTCTGCTGGCGGCGATCGTAGGCTCATCGGGCGTGCCCGCGGCGCTGCGAACCCGGATGCGGCTGGAGCCTCTCGAGGGCGACTCACCGTGGCGTGTCGAGTTTAACGCCGCCCTTGACCACGCCCGGCATTGGCGACTGGCGAAGGCCTTGACCACGTTCCGGAGCCTCAAAGCCGTGGCGGGCGAGTGCCGGCAGCTCTTCACGAATATCGCCGTGATCTGCGAAATGCTTGCCCAACCCTTCGAGGCCGCGGAGGCCTGGCTGACGGTGGCGAAGATGAAGGGCACGCCTCCGGATGACGCGATCGAGATGACCGGCCGGGCGATCGCGCTGGAGAACGAGGCCGATCCCGACCGTTCACCCCTCGTGAGATTCGCCAGCCGCATCGCCCCGCTCGCGGTTCCGGCGGGCGAGGAGGGCAGTGCCACCATCGACCTTCTGGAAGACCGAATCCGCCACGCCGGTCGGTTCGACCAGGCGGCCTTCGACCGTGCCCAGTGGGTTTCGCGTGGTGCCGCGCCGCCGCGGTCTGCCTGGCGGGTCTACGACGACGGGTCGCCGGCCCGGTTGCTGGCGACACTGCTGATCTTCGGCCGGCAGACCGATCGGGATCCGGAGGCCGTGCTCCAGGGCTTCGCCGCCGACATCGAACAGGCGCGGCCTGCGGTCGAGGCGGCAGTCGGTTGCACGTTCGGCGAGGAAATGACAACCGACGCGATGCCCGCGGTCACACCCACGAACTGGCTGATGGGTTCCCAGTTCCGGATGAAGCCGCCCACGTCTGCGCCCGCCCCTGCACCGGCCGGGCAGCCATCCGTCTTCGACTCGATTCTCGACGAGCAACGACAGGCAACCTGGGACCGGTTCCTCGCCGTCTGGCCCGACACGCCGTTGCCCGAACTGCTCGGCAAGACACCCCGCGAGGCCCTCCGCGATCCCCAGGCCGGGCGACGGGTCGAGTCGCTGGTGAGCGAGGGCGAAGCGACATCGCGGCGGCCCGACGCCTCTGCGGCATGGACCGCCCTCCGGGACCGGCTCGGCATCGTGCCGCCGGCGACCATCGAATCGACGCATCCCTTCGACGACGCTGTGCCGCCCCTGCGATGGCACCGGCTCGACATGACGAAACTCTCGATCGACGAACTCCGCGGAGTCCTGGTGACATCTCTCGATGCGGGCTTCGAAAAGGCCGCCGGGCTGGCGGCCGAGGCGCTCGCCGCACGGTCCGACGCCACACCGGCCGATCGCTGGGAGGCCCTCGGGGTGCTCGAGGAGCGGGCCGCATCGAGCGTCCGCAAGCTCGAGATCATCGCCGAGCTTCGCGACATCGCCAAGACGCTCAAGGCCAACGACGGCATGCTCGACGTGGCCGAACTCCGCGTGCGGATGCAGCGGGGTGACGAGGCCGATGCGGTTCGACTGCTCGAACACGTTCGCCGCGAGCACGGCCGCGACCAGCAGGTGATCCAGGCGTTCGCCGAGGTGCTGATGGAGGCGGGCGTCGACCTTTCGGCTCTAGCCGGACGCTCCATGCCGGGCGGCGGAGGCGGCCCCGCGGCCGGTGCCGCGATTCCCGCGGCCGCGTCGGCTGCCGAGGCGGGCAAGCTCTGGACGCCGGGAGGAGAGTCGTCGGCATCGGCCGGGGGTGAGAAGAAAGTCCTCTGGACGCCGAACTGACGGCCCATGGCGTGGAGCCCCTTCGACGAGGCGACGATGCGGCGGGCGCTCGAACTCGCGACCCGCGGCCGCGGCTTCGTGGAGCCAAATCCGCAGGTGGGCGCTGTCGTTGTCAGGGACGGCGACATCGTTGGTGAGGGCTGGCACGAGCGATTCGGCGGACCGCATGCGGAGGTCATGGCGCTCGGCGCCGCCGGCCCCAAGGCCCGCGGCGCAACCCTCTTCGTCACGCTCGAGCCGTGCTGCCACCACGGCAAGACGCCCCCCTGCACCAGCGCCATCCGTGCTGCGGGGATCGCCCGCGTGGTCGTCGCCACCGGTGACCTGTTTCCCGAGGTCGCCGGCCGCGGCATCGAGATGCTTCGCGCGGCCGGCATCGAGGTCGAGACAGGCCTGCTCGCCGCCGAGGCCGAGCGGCTCACGGCGCCGTTTCGCACGCTCGTCACGCGAGGCCGTCCCTGGGTGATCGCCAAGTGGGCCATGAGCCTCGACGGCCGACTGGCTGCAGCGCCGGGCCAGAACCGCTGGATCTCCTCGGTTGAGTCGCGCGGACTCGTCCACGACCTGCGGAGCCGTGTCGATGCGATCGCCGTCGGGATCGCGACGGCGGTGGCCGACGACCCGCTGCTGACGGCCAGGCCCGTGGCGGGATCCACGGCAGGCCCCCGGCAGCCACTGCGGATCGTGCTCGACGGCCAGGCCAGGCTGCCACTCGCGAGCAAGCTCGTGCAGACGGCGAGACAGCTGCCGGTGCTCGTTGCCGTCGGACCGCAGGCGCCACCTGACAAGGTGGCGGCACTCGAGGCGTCCGGCTGCGAGGTTTGGCGGGGCGATGCGGCCGACACTGCCACCCGAACAGCAACGCTCCTCGTCGAGCTCGGCCGGCGGCGGCTGACCAACCTGCTCGTCGAGGGTGGGCCGACCCTTCTCGCTGGGATGTTCGCGGCCGATCAGATCGACGAAGTCTTGGTCTTCGTCGCGCCGTTGATCCTCGGAGGCGGCTCGGCCGGCGGCCCGCCATCCCTTCCGGACGTGCCCCGGCTCGCGGTCGAAGACGTGTCGTTCCCCGGTGGCGACGTGCTGATCCGCGGCACGATTGGTGCGCCGAGGATCACTTCGCCGGCGTGTCGCGAATCACGTTCTGCCAATGGGTGACCAGGGCGTCGCCTTGGAACGACGTCTCGGCCGCAGCCGCCCGGAGTGACTTCGCCGCGGCGAGCACCACCCGCACGTGCTCCAGCACCTCCTTGGCCTGCTCGTTCTCATCGGCCGCAGTCAGTTCGACGTCGGGATCGACGACACCATCCCGTTCCTGCACGCAGCCGTAGCGGGTGAGGTAGGTGACCCACGGCTCGAGGGCGTCGATCACCCCCGCGACATCGAAGGCCGCCGCGGATGCGAGCGGCTCGTCGAACTTGGCGAGCTGCGAACCCGTTTCGAGCCGGCTCTCGACGAGCATTCGCCCGGCCTGCTTGGGAACCATCGAAAAGACTGCCACCTGGTCGCCCACGCCGATTGCCGGGCGAATCTGCTCATCCAGACGGCTATTCACGAGCTTCCACGACCACACCGAGCCGTCGTCCACCTTGGCCTTCTCGGGCTCGGGAATCTGGTAGCCCTCGGGAACCGTGTCGGGGTCCATCTGTCGCAGGGCCTCGGTGAGTTCGTCGCCGAGCGCGAACAGGTCGCTGAGACCCTCACGAAACAGCTTCGGATCGTCGAGCGACACCACCACTGCCGGCTCGACGAGCGGAAGCGGTTCGGCCGACGGCGGCAGGTCCCCCTGGACCCGTTTCGTCCGCCCCTTGGAGTCGAGCACCAGGCCAACCTGGCCGTCGGCCATCGATTTCGCGATCTTGTCGCGGAGGATCGCCGCGAACTTCACGCCCAACGGCGCGACGTGCTCGGAAAAGGCGTCGAGCTTTTCGCGCTCGTCGATCCCCATCTCGCCGCGGCCATGCTTCTGGACGAGCGACCATGCCCCGCGAACGAGTTCGACCACCGTATCGATCCCCTCCGGGTCGCCCTTCATCCTGGAAACCATCACACCCAGGGGCGCGCCGCCCGCATGTTCGAGCAGATCGAGTCGCTTGGACCCGTCAAACGGCTGGTTCCGCGCCCAGTTCCAGGAATAGCCCTCGTACCCTCGCTCAGCGAGAAACGAGAATGCCATCCACGGCCCAGGCTCCGGCAGTCGCTTCCCCCACTCGTCGACGACCTTCTCAGCGAGCCCGCGAAAGTCTTTCTTGGCTTCGACCGTCACTCCCGACGATTCATCGAGTTGGTCGACGACCCCGAGGAGCGATTCCATGTCGGACCGCGATGAGTTCACCGCCTCGCAGAGCGACTCGCTCATGTAAGAGATGCCGGTGAGCCGCTTGTCACCGTGCTCCGCAAGCGGCGCAAACGCCGGCAGCGTGAGGATGCCCTTCCGTCCGCCGTTCGGCAGGACCAGTTTTTCGAGGTGGTCGGCCGAGTCACCGAGCGACACGATCACCCAGTCGCCCACGAGCCCGATCGCGAGCACGACGTCGAGTGTCTTCAGGCGTCCAAAGACCTTCGCCACGCCCTCGGCATCGTCGGTCAGTTCGATGGTCGACCGTTCGAGTTCTTCCCAGGGCGCCTGCTCCCCATCCAGCGTGAACGTGAGGATCTCGCTGCCGGCAAGCTTCCTTCGCGCCACCGCGCGGGCCAGATCCGGGTCGCCCTGGAGCATGAGGGTGGCGAGGATCTCGAGCCGCTTGATCTGGTCGGTGGCGACGTCTCGCTTCGCAGTCCTGAAGCCCCAGACGACGTCGGGCACCACGAGCAGGTCGAGATTGCCCGCCAACGCCGAAACCACGGCGCGGGCCTGGCGGGCGGCATCGAGCGACTCGGCCACCGCGCCGCGCACCTCGAGATCTCCGTCGCCATCCTCCTCGATCGACTCGACGACGATGTCGGCCTCACCGTCGGTCACCTCGCCGACGCCGGCCTGTTGCTGGGCTTCGCCGAGTTTGCGAAGGAGACGCCAGAACGACACGCACGATGGCTCGCCGTAGACGAACGTGTCGGTCGCCGCCATGTCGGCGAGGAGTTCGACGGCATCCTCGTTCTCCGGAAGCTGCATGAACGTGTCGAACGTAGAGAACGGACTCCCAGGTGTCATGCGCTGCTCGTCGAGCGAGTCGAGAGCCCGCCTGACTGCAGGGAGTTGCATGATCGACTTGAAGGCGTTGCTGTTTACGATCGCGTCGTACTGCTCCCTGATCCGCAGCGACGACGAGACGAAGGCGGCGTCCTGAGGGACCATCGCCACCCCAAGACTCCCGAGGCGCGAGGTGGCGGGCTCGTCGGCCACGGCCGTGGCCGACGCCGTCATCGCCGCGAGGCAGGCGAGCGAAACTCGGCGGACCGCCGCTCCCGACCACGCCCGGCGGGGTATCACCCAGAGCACTAGCGACATCATCGGCGGCATCCTTCCCGTCGGGTCCTTCAGCCAGCCGCAACCCAGGCGCGCGGCAGGAAACCCTAAGATACGCGATCCCTCAACGGTGGGAACACCTGTTTCGACTCGGCGCCCCACGACCGGACACTTTCCGCCCCGCAAGGAGAACCCCGCATGCACATCGGCACCACGCTCGTCGTCGATACCTTCGCCGAGGCATTCCGCCTCCGATTCACCCGCCTGCTCGTCACCGCCCACGACGACCATTGGCTCGACGCGGCGACCCGGGCGGCATGCGGTTACGGCACGAGCGTGATCGGCTGCGATGCCGAGGTCGGCGTCGAGCGGCGAATCGCCGCGAATGACACGCCGGACGGCCGTCCTGGAGCCGCGATCCTGCTGTTTGCCTTTTCCACCGAAGCACTCGCCAAGGCGGTCGCCAACCGGACGAGCCAGTGCCTCCTCACCTGCCCGACCACGGCGGTCTATGACGGCCTGCCGTCAGAATTGGAGCGGGTACCGCTCGGCAGCCACGTGCGGTTTTTCGGCGACGGCCGCGAGAAAACGAAGGTGATCGAAGGCCGCCGCTACTGGCGAATCCCTGTCATGGACGGCGAGTTCCTCGTCGAGGAGACTGCGGGCGTCGCCAAGGGGATTGGGGGCGGCAACATCATCGTGCAGGGCCGGTCGCTCGAGGCCGCGCTCGACGCCGCCCGCCGGGCCGTGGCTGCCATCGAACCGGTGCCGGCCACCATCACGCCGTTTCCGGGAGGCGTTGTCAGGTCGGGAAGCAAGGTCGGGTCGATCTACGAATCGCTGCGGGCCTCCACGAACGAGGCCTTCTGCCCGAGCCTCGTGGGCCGTGACCCCACCAGCCTCCACGCCGACGCGACCGCCTGCCTGGAGATCGTGATCGACGGATCGACCGAGCAGGCCGTGGCGACTGCGATGGCCGCCGGCATCCGGGCTGCCAGCGGGGACGACGTGCCGGCGATCTCGGCGGGCAACTATGGGGGCGCCTTGGGGAAATTTCACTTCCATCTTCGCCAGGTTCTCACGTCGACCTGATCGCCGCCCCCCACCCGGTTAGCCGCCGCGACCGACTGACCTTCTCCGTGGCGGCGGGCTGTGCTACTTCCCGCAGTCGTCGGGGTGCGCCCCGCCGTCGCCACGAGACCACGAGGGTTCTCGCATGTCTGAATCCATGCCCGAAACTGCACCCGAAGCAACTCCCGAGACCGCGCCCAAAGCCCTACCGGCGACGACGCCAGGTCCTCGTCTATCGCGTCAGGACCTGGTGGTGCCTCCGCGGCAGTCGAACCTCTCGGCCGTAATCGGCGTCTGCCTCTGCGCGGTGGCCGGCTTCGGCCTCGTCTGGGGACTCGGCATCGGCCGCGGGCCACAGGCGTCGAGCGACTCGCCGCCGGACGCACCGACCATGGCACGGGCGAACGACTCGCACGAATCATCCCGCCCGCCAGACGATGCGAGTGCCGCGGTCCGACCGCAGGAACCCGACATGCTGCCGCTCGTCGATGAGGCGGTCCCGGCGCAGCCCTCCGCAGGAGAGGGCCGGTGGAACGGCCGTCCCGCGGGCCACGAGACACCTTCGACCTCCTCCGCCGACGAGCGATATGGCGTGCGGCCGACATCGCTCGACATGCCGGATGCCGTGCTCCCGGCACCTGGCCACGCCGCCACACCCCAGCCGCTCCCACGGTTCGGAGCAGCCAATCTCGAGCCGGTGCCTGACACGGTGATGCCGGTGGCCGCCGACATTCCTGCCGATCCGCAGCCAGGAAACCATCCGGCCGATCTCGCGGGACCGACCCAGTCACACTCCACCGACCTTCCGCCCGCACCGTCCTCGGCGATGCCCGCGACCCCGGAGGTGAGCACGACGGGGCAGAACGCTCCTTCGCCGGAAAACCTCCCCGAGGACGCGGGAGACCTCGCCGCCGTCGAGCCTGCTTCCTCTTCGCCCGTGGCGACGGCACCAATCGCTCCCGCGCCAACACACCCAGCGATGGCCGCCGCCTTCGGTGCCGCACCGCCGCCGTTCTCCGGTCCCGCGCCGCCTTTACCGATGCCCCCGCAGCCGCCCGCGCGGGCGTTCATGCCGCCTCCGGCCGCCCAGCCTGCGGCCGTGATGCCCCCGATGCCGCCTCCCGTCGCCACCACCGCCGCGTCCGGGTCGCCATTCGCTGCCGCCCCAGCTGTGATGCCTGACGACCTCGCCGCTGCGAACCCCGAGCAGCCTCCGTCGGCGACCGAAACGCCCGGACAACCGCGGCCGACCGGCCAGGGACGCCCCGGCCCGATGCAGCTCGAGGGCGTGCAGACGCCGCAGGTCTCGGTCGAAAAGCGTGGCCCGCGCGAGATTTCCGTGGGCAAGCCGGCTCGCTACGAAATCGTGGTCCGCAACGTCGGCAGCGCTACCGCCCACGAGGTTGTCCTTCGCGACGCGATCCCGCACGGTACGGCACTCGTCGCCACCACACCTCCCGCGAGCCCTGTCACTCCGGCCTCCGGCGACGCCGACGGATCGCTCATCTGGTCGCTCGGCACGCTCCCTCCCGGCGGTCAGGCGGCCGTCACCATGGAGGTGATGCCTCAGGTCGAAGGTGACGTTGGCAGCGTAGCCAGCGTCAGCTTCCGGACCGACGCCTCGGTCCGGTCACGGGCCACGAAGCCCGACCTGCGAATCGAGTGCACGCCACCAGAGCCCGTCCTCATCGGCCGTGACGTGCAGGTCACGGTCACCGTCACCAACCCCGGCACGGGTGTGGCAACCGGCGTGGTGCTCGAGGGATTCCTGCCCGAAAACGTCTCGCACCGCTCAGGCCGCGAACTCGAGTTCGACGTCGGCCAGTTGAGGCCAGGCGAATCCCGCACGATCGACCTCGTGCTCGGCACCCGCGGCCCGGGCGTCCATGCGGCGCGGCTCGCGGCCCGCGCCGACGGCGGCGTGGAGGTGATCCACCAGTTGCCGATCGAGGTAACGGCACCCACGCTCGAACTCGCGATCGACATGCCGCTGCGACGGTTCCTCCAACGGCCGGCGACGTGCACGGTCGCGATGACCAACGCCGGCACCGCCCCGGCGCGGGCCGTTGAACTGGCGGCACAGATCCCGCCGGGCATGAAGTTCGTGAAGGCCGACAACGCCGGCTGGCACGACGACCGCACGCACCGCGTGCTCTGGAATCTCGAGGAACTGCCTCCTGGCGAGACGGGCACGGTCCAGATGGTGGTCATGCCGGTCGAACTCGGCCCGCAGAAGATCGTGGCCGCCGCCCGCAGCGCCGACGGCCTCGCCGATCAGGTCTCACACACCTGCGACGTCGAGGGCCTCGCCGCACTCTCGTTCGATGTCGTGGATAGCGAGGATCCGATCGAAATCGACGGCGTGACCGAATACGTCGTCCGCGTCGGCAACCAGGGCACCAAACCCGCCACGGGCGTGCGGCTGGCGGCCACGCTGCTCGGTGACCTCGAGCCGGTCGAGGCCCAGGGCCCAGGCGGCCACCGCGTCGACAACCTGACCATCACGTTCGAGCCGCTTGCGAAGCTCGCTCCGGCCGAGGAAGCGGTGTTTCGTATCCGTGCCAAGGGTCGCCGCGCCGGCGATCAGCGGATCCAGGTGCAGCTCACGAGCGCCGACCAGCCTGCACCGATCACGAAGGAAGAGATCACGCGGGTGTATGCCGACCGCTGACGAAGCCTGTGGCCCTAGCGGCACTTCATCCCCTCGCTGCCGCTCCGGGCTTTCTGCAGGCACAACGCGGGACATGCGAGGGGTTGCCCATGCTCCGAGAGCCGGCGTTGGCGGCAAGCGAAGGCAGGATGCCGAGAGCGCAGCCGGCATCGAGTGAGCGGAGGGCAGGATGCCCGCAGTGAACGTCCGGCGACGGGGCATGGGCAACCCTGAGCGCAACGCGAAACGGACCGACACACAGGTTGACAACCTGTGCTACGGGGGAGCCCCGAGCCAGGCCAGATGCGGGTCGACCCGTCCTCCATCTGCCGTGCCGAACAGGATTGGCACGATGCCCGCAGTGAACGTCCGGCGGACGGGGCATGGGCAACCCTGAGCGCAATGCGAAACGGAAAGACACACAGGTTGACAACCTGTGCTACGGGGGGAGCCCAGAGCTCCCTATTGTGTCTCGACGGTGAAGACCTGATTCCACTCCCGGCCATCGCTGCCGGCGATCTGACGCACGTAGGCAATCCGCCTCCCATCGGGCGAAATCACGCAGGCCTCGGGCCGCGGTGCGGAGCCGTCGCGAACCGGCGGCGTGAGCCTGGTCACCGCGCCGCTGTCGGCAGCAACGAGACACACGCTGCCGTCGATCACGCACGCGAGGTGCCGACCGTCGGGACTCCAGGAAAACGCACTGGCAACGCCACGGGCATCATGCGTCAGCTGCCGCGACTCACCGCAGGCGGGATGCACGGTGAAGATCTGGACGACGCTGGCGTCGTCCCGCATCAGGAACGCGATTCGCGACCCATCCGGACTCGATCGCAGCCAGTGCCGCGGCCCCTGGATGCCCGGATGCCGGCGGTTGGCTGTGAATGTCAGCCGCCGCTGCGTGACGCCGTGCGGCGGCGCGGGCCGCGTGACGGCCGTGCCCGCAATCGGCCGGTCGCCCGCAACGCAGAGAGCGGCGAGATCGCCGGGCAGATCGAGGATGAACACCTCGCTGATCGTCGCTCCCGTGGCGGTCACGACGTTGCCCTGGAAGGCGATCGCCCGCCGCTGCCGCGAGCCGTCGGCACGCACGTAGCCGTTCGTGCCGATCCAGGCTTCCTCAAAGGCTTTCGAGATCTCGTCGCTGCCGGGACGCGGGGCATCACTGAGTCGGGAGGCGAGAACCGTGAACGCGGAGCCGTCGTGGTTGCGCGGGTGCGTCTTTGGAACCAGGATCGGCCTCCCGCAGACGCTCACCCCCACGCCGCGAAGGTTCTGCTCAGTGGCCACATGACCGGCAGCCGCCGCCTCGAGCACAGCGTCCTCGTACGTGAAACTCACCGCCGCGCTGTCGGGCGAGAACACATGCACGTGGCTGCCGCCGCGGAGGGCGCCGGCCGTGAATGGGGGTGTGAGATTCCGGGCATCGAGATTCTCGGTCACGCCGGGCCGCGACGCCCGCACCACGACACCCTGGCGGCGGGCAGCACCGTACGACCAGTCGGGCGTCTGCGACTCCGGCCCGAGGATGAATACGACCCGGTCATCCACCGGGCTCGATGTCACCACGCCGCAATGCGCGCCGTTTCGCGACTCGTAGAGCACCTCAACTCGCCCGGTCTCTACATCGACCCGCTCGATCCGCGTCCCGTCGAAGGTCGAGCCATCGGCTGCCGAGCGGATGTCGTAGACAATCCACCGCGAATCGGGCGACCAGACGCCGGAGTTCGTGAGCACGTGGCCGTGCGCGGCGGCGGTGATCTGTCGCGGCTTCGGCATGAACACCCGCTCCCGACGGGTGAGCCGGTCGAGCCCGACCGGTGTTCCTACGACCTGAGCACGGCGTTTACGCGGCGGCCGCACTCAGCGACCACGCCGTCGACGATCCGGCCGGCCTCGTCGCCGGAGAGTGTGCTGGCGGCACTGCGGAGCGCCATCGCGACGACAAAGCTTTTGCGGCCGGCGCCGAGACGGTCGGCGTCGCGCCAGACCTGCACGAGCCGGCAGCCCTCCAAGACATTGCCCGCCGCCGCGCGAATGGCCGCCTCGACCTCGCCCCACGGCACGCCCTCATCCACCACGAGATTCACGTCCCGCTGCACGGCGGGAAAATCGCTCGGCTTCACGAGCGGCCGCTCGATCGACGCCGCGAAGGTGAGCCGGTCGAGTCGCACCTCGGCGGCCGACACCGGGCCCGGCAGGCCGAGGCGTCCGGCAACGTCCGCGGCCACCTCGCCCACGACCGCCACCCGCTCCACGGCGTGGCCGGATCGCTCGAGCACCACCTCGGCCGCACGGCCGCGGGCGAAGGGAGCAAGATCGATGGGGCGATAGCCGAGACGGACTCCGTCGCCGGTGAGGCCCAGTCCGGCAAGCACGACGTCGCACAGGCCCTTCACCCGGGAAAAATCTCCGCCTACCACGATGCCAGCCAGCAGCGGCTCCTCAACCGGGCCTCGCCGGGGATCGTCACCATCCCGACGGGCGAGGTAGGCGCGGGCGATCTCGAACAGGTCGGCGTCGTCCACGCCGACGGCGGCGTTCCCGGCGCGGGCTTCGAGCAGGCTCGGCAGGAGGCTTCGCCGCAGGTGGTCGGCACCTCGCACCAGCGGCGGCGCGATCACCAGCGGCGCCGTCTCGCCCCACGGACTCGGCATCGAGGCCATCTCTTCGGCGACCACGCTGCGCGTCATCGCCTCGCAGAGCCCTACGGCGACGAGCACCTCTGAGGCCCGGCGCACGGTTCGCTCGCGAGCCGAGAGTTCAACAGGTCGCGCCGCGATCACGGAGTTTTCGGGGACGTGGCCGTAGCCTTCGATTCTCGTGATCTCCTCCACGAGATCGATCTCTCGCCAGCAGTCGCGCCGCCACGTGGGGGCTCGCCAGCGGTGATCATGCGGCGCGGCACCGCGGGCCTCGACGAATCCGAGTGCCGTGAGGATCTGCCTTTGCCGAGCGTCGGCGATGTCGACGCCGAGCACCTCGCCCACGCGGTCCGCGGCCAGCCGGATCTCGGCCGGGGCGCAGGCCACTTGGCCGGCCACCACGACGCCCCGCTCAAGCAAACCACCCGCGTGTTCGAGGATCAGAGAGGCGGCGCGGCGGCTCGCCCAATCGACCATCGCAGGGTCGGGGCCGCGCTCGAAACGGTACGACGAGGCGCTCGCGAGCACGAGCCCGCGGGCCGCGGCCCGCACCGGCAGGGGCGCAAACTGCGCCGATTCAAGAAGCACATCGGTCGTGTCGGCGGCGATCTCGGTGTCGGCGCCGCCCATCACGCCGGCGAGCGCCACCGGCCGCTCCGCGTCGGCGATCACGCACATCCGCTCGGAGAGCGTGTAGGTCTTGTGGTTGATGGCAACGAACGGCTCCCCCTCGACGGCCCGCCGCACCACGATCCGGCCGCCCCGAATCTTCGCGAGGTCGAAGGCGTGCAGCGGTTGGCCGCTCTCCAGCATCACATAGTTGGTGACGTCCACCACGTTGTTGACGCTCGCCACCCCCACGGTGGCCAGCCGATCGATGAGCCACTTCGGGCTGGGTCCAACCTTCACCCCGCGAAGCACCCGGGCCGTGTAGCAGGGGCAGATCTCGGGTGACAGGATCTCGACGGAGACGCTTCGCGCCACCTCGCCGACACCCTCGAGTGGCCGCGGGTCGGGCACGTGGAGCGGCCGGCCGAAGAGCACCGCCACCTCCCGGGCCACGCCGATGTGGCCGAGGCAGTCCGGGCGGTTGCTGGTGACTTCGATCTCCACCGCGGTGTCGTCGCCCACTGCCGTCGTCGACTCGTGGTTGAGCCCCGACATGAGCAGTCGCTCGACCATGTCGTCGACCGACCCTGGGGCCTGCACGTAATCCGCCAGCCAGTTCGTCGAGATGATCATGGCGTCAGAACTGCCTCAGGAACCTGACGTCGTTGCGGTAAAAGTCCCGGATGTCTTCCACGCCGTGGCGGCGGGCGGCGATCCGCTCCACCCCCAGCCCGAACGCGAAGCCGGTGACCGTATCGGGGTCGTAGCCCACCGACTCGAGCACCGCGGGATCGACCATCCCGGCGCCGCCCATCTCCACCCAACGGCCGCCCCATTCCATGTCGACCTCGACGCTTGGCTCGGTGAACGGGAAGAACGACGGCCGAAAGCGAACCTTGACGTCACCGCCGAGGAAACTCGAAGCGAACATCCGCAGCACGCTCTTGAGGTGGGCCATCGTGGTGCCAGGTTCGACGAGCAGGCCCTCTACCTGATGGAACATCGGGTAGTGCGTGGCGTCGGCGGTGTCGGGGCGATAGACACGGCCGAGCGACACGATCCGCAGCGGCGGCTCACGGTTCTCCATCACGCGGATCTGCACGGTGCTCGTCTGCGACCGGAGCAGGAGCGGATCGGCCCCACGGGCGACCGCGAGATAGAAGTTGTCGAGCGGGTCGCGAGCCGGGTGCTCGGTCGGAATCGCCAGGGCCTCGAAGTTGTGCCACTGGTCTTCGACCTCGGGCCCGTCCACGCTCTCGAAGCCCAGGCGGCCCATGATCTCCTGAACGCGGCGAATCGTCTTGGTGATTGGATGGAGGTGACCGAGGCGGATCTGGTCCGCGGGAAGCGTGACGTCGATCGCCGCCAACGCCGGCCCGGAGGCCCCGGCCGCGACCCGGGCCTGCGCCGCCTCGAAGCAGGCCGTGATCGCGTTCTTGGTGTCGTTGAACTGTTTGCCGCCGGCCGGCTTCTCGGCTGGGGACAGGCCACCGAGCGATTTCTGGATCGCCTTGAGGCGGCCGCTCTTGGCACCGAGAAACTCGATCCGGGCAGCCTCGACTGCCGCCGCATCGCCAGCCGCCGCAAGGGCGGCCTCCGCATCGGTGCGCAGCCGCCCCAGTTCATCGCGGAACGTGTCGAGCGGCACGGCTGTCACGGCTTCACGCGACCGCGGCCGGCTCCGGCAGGTCGAGGGCCTTTCGCACCTCGGCGGCGATGGCATCGAACCCGGTCGGGTCGAGCACCGCCATCTCCGCGAGCGTACGCCGATCGAGTTCGCAGCCAATCTTGACGAGCCCCGCGATCAGTTGGCTGTAGCGGAAACCCCGCTCGCGGCAGGCTGCGTTGAGCCGCACGATCCAGAGGCGGCGGAAGTCGCGCTTCTTTCGCCGCCGGTCGCGCCGTGCGTACACACCGGCGCGGATGATCGACTCCTTGGCGGTGCGGAGCAGGCGGCGGCGACCGCCGACGGAGCCCTTCACTCGCTTGAAGAGACGCTTCTTGGCACGGAGACGCGGGACGACGCTCTTGGTACGCATGGCTCGAAACCTTGGACGGCTGGGGGCCCGATGGGCCCGGACTAGGGAACCTTAAAATCTGGCGTGAATCGCCGCAATTGCAAGGGCGCTGGGAAATTTCGGCGGGTTTTCGTGAGCGGGGGTGCGGGTAGGGGTGGGAAGGGGCGCGAGATCAAACGGAAGGGCGAGCCGCCGGCGGTGACATGCTCGCGGCCGGCGGCATCTGGTGGCGGTTGGTCCCCACGCCTCACGGCTTGTACGGACAGTGGGTAGCCGCCCGTGCAAGCCGAGGGCCGTAAGGCCTCGGGCGCGGTCGAGAGGATGCCGAGTCTGTTCTGGCCGCGTCCCACGCCTCACGGCGTTGGGCTTGTACGCGAGGATCACGCGGAGCCCGCAAGCAGCGCCACCCCACTGCCCGCCTGGATGGCGGGCTCTCAGGCCCAGCCTGCACCCGGCCAAGAAGCGCCACCCCACTGCCCGCCTGGATGGCGGGCTCTCAGGCCCAGCCTGCACCCG
>JBAXOU010000025.1:0-23581 GCA_037133115.1 Planctomycetota bacterium
CCTGAACAGTGATCCGGGGCCGAATCCCACTCCGTTCAGCTCGGCGCTCAGTTTCAACGGCACCAGCGACTTTGCCCAACTGCCGAGCAACGGCTTCACGAACTTCACGAATGGCTTCAGTGCGGGCGTCTGGGCATACACCTCTTCGGTGGCCTACTACTCACGATACTTCGACTTCGGCAACGGGGCGTTTAGCGACAGCATCGATCTGACTCGTGAGGGCACCACCAATAACCTCAAGTTAGAGGTGTGGAAGGGCGGAGCGGTGACCACGCTCGTCGCACCGGGAGCGATCAAGGTCGACACCTGGCAGTATCTCAGCGTCACTGTCTCGAACACCGGCGTGGCCACGCTGTATGTGAATGGCACGTCGGTCGCGACGAGCACGAACACGGGGTTTGTGCCGAGCGTCGTAAATCGCCCGAACAACTACCTGGGCAAGAGCAACAACGGCTCATTCGACGCACTCTTCGAAGGTAAGCTCAACAGCCTCAGCGTCTGGAATAAGACACTGTCGGCCGCGGAGGTTCAGGCTGCGCCGTCAACGGCATACACCGGGAGTGAATCCGGGCTGGTCGGCTTTTGGCGGTTGACCGACGTCGCCAATGGCACCTTCATCGACCGCAGCCCCAACGCGCGCAACGGCACGGCCACCGGCTCGACCGTCGCGATCAGCAGCCCGGCAATCGCCACCAGCCAAAACAGATACGTCACCGCAGGCAGAGCGATGACGTTCGACGGCGTGAACGATTTTGTCAACCTGCCGAGCGCGGGCCTGAGCGATTTTTCACAGGGATACACCATCGGCTTCTGGGCAAACACGTCTTCCGTGGCTGCTTGGTCCCGGTATCTCGACTTCGGGAATGGTCCACTCAACGACAATATCTTGCTCACAAGGGTTTTTAATACGAACGACCTATCCCTTACTGTCTACCGGGGCGGTTCAGCTATGGGTATCACCGCACCCAATGTGATCCAGCTCGATACCTGGCAGCATTTCAGTGTCACGGTCACCCAGTCGGGCACGGCAACCATCTATGTGAATGGTGTTGCGGTCGCAACGAACACGAGCCCCAGCTTTATTCCAAACAATGTGACCCGTGTGAATAACTACATCGGCAAGAGCAACTGGCCGGCCGATGCGCTCTTCAAGGGCCAGATGCGCGACCTCAGCATCTGGAAGACGGCGCTGACCCCTGCCCAGGTGGCGGCAAGCATGACGACCCTCGACACGGGCAACGCCAAGAGCCCGAGCGGCTACTGGCCGCTCAGCAGCTTCGCCCCCTTGAACGGCACGACCGCTGCATCGACCGTCACGATCAACAGCCCGGCGGTCGTCAGCGGCCAGCCCAGCTATGTGACAGCGGGCAGCGCGATGACCTTCGATGGAGTCAGCACCGCTGTCCAACTGCCTAGCGCCGGCTTCCGCGACTTTTCGCAGGGCTTCAGCGCGGGCGTCTGGGCGTACAGCACATCGGTTGCCAACTGGGGACGGTACTTTGATTTTGGAAATGGTCCAAACAGCGACAACATCGTTTTGTCTCGGAACTATCTGACGAACGACCTCACATTCTTTGTTGCCAAGGGAAGCAGCATAATCGAGCTGACCGCACCGAATGTGATCCAGCTCAACACGTGGCAGTATCTCAGCGTCACGGTCACCCCGTCGGGCCTGGCGACCTTGTACGTGAACGGCAATGCCGTCGCCAGTACCACGAACATGGGATTAGTTCCTAACGTCGTGAACCGTGCGAATGACTACATCGGCAAGAGCAACTTTTCGAGCGATGCGCTGTTCAAAGGCCAGATGAGCAGCCTCAGCGTCTGGAACGCGGCGCTGACCCCTGCCCAGGTGACGGCGGGCATGACGACCAGCTACACGGGCAACGAAAACAACCTCGTTGGATTCTGGGCGTTGAGCGGCCCCGCAAATACGCCGACACGCACCACGACCATCGACAACACCTTCACCAACGCACAGGTGTTCAACGGCAGCTCCACATTTTTGAACGCGACTCCCAATGCATCCTGCCCCAATTTTGCTGACCTCACGACCGGCTTCAGCGCCAGCCTCTGGGCGAACACGTCGGCAGTGGGTAACTACGCCCGATACTTTGACTTCGGCAACCCGGGAGGTGGTGGCGAGGGTGTTGTCCTGACTCGGGAAGGAACCACAAACAATCTTAGGTTAGAGGTCTGGAAGAACGGGGGGGTGACGACTCTCGTTGCGCCTGGGGCAATCCAGCTCAACAGGTGGCAGCATTTCAGTGTCACGGTCACCGGTTCGGGCGTGGCCACGCTGTTCGTCAACGGCAATCCAGTCGCCACGAGCACGAGCCCAGGATTTATCCCAAGCGTGGTCAACCGCCCGAGCTGCTACCTCGGCAAGAGCAACAACTCCAATGATGCGCTTTTCCAAGGTCAGATGAGCAACTTCAGCTTCTGGAAGACGGCGCTGACACCGGCGCAGGTGCAGGCGGCCTCCAATGCCGTGTTGAGCGGCAGCGAAGCCAACCTCGCCTACTATGACTCTTTGGGTTTCATCCCCCAGTCGGTCACGCCCAACATCACGACCCCCGCGGCGCTACCCTACTCCACAACAACGGCTCAGGTTTTCAACGAAACATTTGTCAACGCGCAGGGATTCAACGGCAGTTCTACTTTTGTGAACGCGGCTCTCACTGCATCCAGCCCTGGGGTCGCCAATCTCACAAACGGCTTCAGCGCCGGCCTCTGGGCGTATACATCGGCAGTGGGCAACTACGCCCGCTACTTTGACATCGGCAACACGGGAGGGGGTGGCGAGAATGTTGTCCTGACTCGGGATGGCACCTCGAACAACCTCAAGTTAGAGGTCTGGAAGAACGGATCGTTGCAAACGCTCGTCGCAATCGGGGCGATCCAACTGAATACGTGGCAGCATTTCAGTGTCACGGTCACCAGCTCGGGTGTGGCCACGATCTATGTGAACGGTGCTCCAGTCGCCACCGGCACGAGCCAAGGATTTGTTCCAAACGTGGCCAACCGCGCGAATTGCTACCTCGGCAAGAGCAACAACCCCGTTGATGCACTGTTCCAGGGCCAGATGAGCAACTTCAGCTTCTGGAACAGGCCGCTCACACCTGCCGAGGTCCAAGCGACGTCCTACACCACCTATATTGGCAGCGAAGCGAACCTCGTCTCTGTGAGCCCGATGGGCTTTAGTCCGCTGCCAGCCACCTCGGCGGCACAGGTCATCGCCAGCGCGAATAGTTCGATCAGCATACCGGGCAACAAGCTGACCGACTTTTCGCAGGGCTTCAGTGCGGGTGTGTGGGCGTACACATCGTCGGTTGCCAACTGGGCACGGTACTTCGATTTCGGAAATGGTCCTGTCAGCGACAATATCCTTCTTACAAGGGCCGGAACATCGAACGACTTGTCCTTCACCGTCTTCCGGGGCGGTTCACCCCAGAGCGTCACCGCAACGAACGTGATCCAGCTCAACACGTGGCAGTATCTCAGCGTCTCGGTCACGACCGCCGGCGTCGCCACGCTCTATGTGAACGGTGCTCCGGTCGCAACGAACACGAATCCCGGGCTTGTTCCAAACGTCGTCGCTCGTGCAAATGACTACGTCGGCAAGAGTAACTGGCCCGCCGATTCGCTCTTCCAAGGCAAGATGATGGGGTTGAGTGTGTGGAATAAGGCGCTCACGCCCGCCCAGATGTCCTCCAATGCGAATCTGGCCACACCGCAACCTACCGGCAACGAGCCCAGTCTGGTGGTTTTTGTCCCCATGGATGGCAGTCCAGCCGCCAGGGTGCTCGATCGCAGCCCCCGCCAACTCAACGGAATCCCACAGGGCGGCATTGCCTATGCGCCGACAGGCTCGGGCTACAACACGCCCTACGCCGGCTCGCTCACGCTCAACGGCACGAGCACCTTCGTCACGCTGCCCGGCACCGGCTTCCGCGACTTCTCGCAGGGCTTCAGCGCGGGCATGTGGGCGTACACGACCTCTGTGGCGGATAGCTCACAGTATTTCAGCTTCGGTAACGGGCCGAATAGTGACAACATCGTGTTGAGAAGGGATGCAACATCGAACAACTTAAGATTCGCTGTCCTTCGGGGCAGTTCATCCCAGGGAATCACCGCATCGAATGTGATCCAGCTCAATACATGGCAGTATTTGAGTGTCACAGTCACCCCGGCCGGCGTGGCAACCATTTATGTGAACGGCGTTGCGGTCGCAACCGACACGAACCCCGGCTTCGTGCCGAATGTTGTTGATCGAACCACGAACTACCTTGCCAAGAGCCCATGGGGCAATGCACTCTTCCAAGGCCAGATGAGCAGCGTGAGCGTCTGGAACACGCCGCTCTCGCAGGCACAGATTCAGGCAGGCATGAGCCGGGCGTATTCAGGAACGGAGCCCGGGCTGGTCTGCTTCCTGCCCATGAACGAGACCAACGGCAGCACCGTTGATGATCGCTCACCCAATCGGAACGACGGCACGGTGAATGGCGGAATCATCAGCCAGACCACCTATACCGGCAACAATCAGGACAACCTCGATTTCCAGGCGGCCACCATTGCCCCGGGAACGACTGTTGCGGCCCCTGCCAATACTGCCTGGACCTACACCGGTTCCGCCGGCATCACCTCCAACACGGGCAATCTCCCCGCACCGGTAGGCACTCAGGTTGCCACCCTCCCGGGCAACAGTTCGATGTCGACAACCCTCACCGGCTTCGCCCCCAACCAGACTTATTCTGTCTCGTTCCAGGCTGCGCAGCCGGCGGGCTCCAACCAGTCGGTCGAGGTATTGCTCGATGGCCAGTCTCTCGGCACCTACACACCACCCGCTGCGACCAATACCAGCGGCACACCGCTGCAAAGCGCAATGTCTTTCGATGGCCGCACGAGCTACGTCTCGCTGCCCAGTTCGGGGATGAACGACTTCAAAAACGGCTTCACGGCCAGCGTCTGGGCATACACCACCTCCACCGCCAACAATTACAGTTACTTCGATTTTGGCAACGGTGGCGGAAGCGATAACATCGTTCTGCAACGGGACGGGACTTCGAATCAGCTCAACCTGCAGGTCAATCGTGGCGGTTCGAAAGTCGAACTCACCACGACCAGCAATCCGATCGTTCTGAATACGTGGCAGTATTTCAGCGTCACGATCGATCCTTCCGGGGGGGCCAAGATTTTCCTGAACGGCAACATTATCGCGCAGGCCCAGAACAGCAGCTTCGTTCCGAACGACGTCGTCCGCACCCAGAATTTTGTCGGCAAGAGCAGATGGCCGGACCTCCCGCTGTTTCAGGGGCAGATGGGAGACCTGAGCGTCTGGAAAGTCGCTCTGTGGCCCAGCGAGGTGATGACCGGCTACACGACCGGGTACACGGGCACTGAACCCAACCTCGTTGGCCTCTGGCACCTGGGCGACGCCAACACCACCTCTCAGGGCCTCGGCGCCCTCAGCGGCGCGAGGGCCTACGGCAACTTTGTCCCGGGCACTGCCATCGCAAGCACGGCCGGGCTGCCCTTCCCGAGCCCGATGAGTTTCGACGGCAACTCGAATTATGTCTCGCTCCCAAGCACGGGCCTGAGCAACTTCAGCAATGGCTTCAGTGCCGGCGTCTGGGTGTGCCCGTCGAACACCGCCTACAACACCAACTTCTTCGACTTCGGCAATGGCAACCCGAGCAACAATATCGAACTGCAGCGAGGTAATGAAACCGATGACCTGATTTTGTATGTCTACAGAGGCGGAAGTTCAAAGAGCCTGAAAGCGATTCACGCGATCACGCAGAACACATGGCAATACTTCAGCGTCACCATCACGCCATCCGGTGTTGCCACCATCTACAAGAATGGGATTCAGATCGCTCAGGACTCCAGTTCGAGCTATGTACCCAACAATGTCGATCGTTACACGAACTACGTTGGAGGAAGCCACTGGTCGCAGGATAAATTGTTCCAGGGGCAGATGGCTGATTTGAGTGTCTGGAACCGGGCGATCTCAGCGGACGATGTTCGGTCCGCCTACACATCGGGCCTCCAGGGGAACGAAAACGGCCTGGTGCAACTGTATCGTCTTGGCAATCTGCAAAGCGGCGGCAACAACCCCAAGGGCGAGAATGTGACTGGCGAGGTCAGGCCGGTCATTTCCACCACTGACGCGTTGCCGATGCAGCGGCCGATGAACTTCGACGGAAGGACGAATTATGTCATCCTCCCTAGCACGGGCCTCGACAATTTCACCGGCGGCTTCAGCGCCGGGGCGTGGGTGAATCCCACGGGCGCCCGCAGCCACGTCTTCGATTTTGGTCAAAAGAATAGCGACAGCATCAACCTGGAAATCGCCCCCTCCACGGACAAAAACTTTCAGTACGACCTGTCGCTGAATGTCTTCAAGGGCACCTCGAAGACGAATCTCTATCTCTCGAACGCGGTCACCCTCAACACCTGGCAGTACTTCAGCGTGACCATATCACCTGGCGGAGAGGCCAGGATTTACAGGAACGGCGTTGAGATCGGCCGGGCAACGAACGGGGGCTTCGTCCCCAATACTGTCACCCGCGATTATGCATACGCCGGCCTCAGCAGCGTTTCGGGCGACCTGCTCTATCAGGGCCAGATGGGCGACCTGACGGTCTGGAACAAGACGCTGTCGGCGGACGAGGTCCGGACCGGCTACACGACGGGCTATCAGGGCACCGAGCGCAGCCTGGTGGGCCTCTGGCATCTCGGTGACCTTGGCTCCACAGTGCCGGATTCCGGCCCCAACGGCTATGACGGTGGCGTGACCGGCAATACCAACGCCCTGCAGTTCACCACCGGCTATCAGCTCTTCACGCTTCCTGTTGTTACACCAGGGGCAGGCCCCCACACCCTGACTCTCAGGGGCACGAACTCGAATGGAGGCTCAAACGCCTTCATCAGCAACGTGGCATTCACGACGAGCCCGCTCCTCGTGCCAAGCTCGGCAATCACCTACGCACCGCCAGCCCTCACCAACACGAGCTTTGAAACCGATTGGACGGGCTGGAGCTCGCGGGGAAATAACTACGCCTACAACCCCACCGGGCCGGGTATCGGCTGGAGCTTCGTCGGTAATGCGGGCATCACCAAGCATGGCTATGGGCTCGACACGAGCTACAGCGTAAACGGGCAGAGTCAGGGGAGCGGCGATGATCCGCCGGAGGGCAACTGGGAGGCGTTCCTGCAGAGTGGCTACGGCCCCAATGGCAGCATGTCACAGACGGTCAGCGGCTTTGTGGCCGGCCAGAGCTATGACATTGCCCTGTTCACGAAGGCACGGAATGACGGCTGGAGGAGTAGCCCTGCCAATGACCTGAACTATCGATACGGCTTCCGGTCGAGCATCACGGTCTCCATGGACGGTGTTGCCCTGGGCACCTATCAGGTCGCATCGAGCATCAACTGGCAGCAGATCACCATTCCGGGCATCGTCCCCGGGCCGGGCAATCACACATTCACCATCAACACCAACGGGGCCCTGCCGCTCAACAAGAACGGAACCTGGGTCACCACAAACCCGGATGGTTCGATCCCCGACCTCACGGCGCTGATCGATCAGGTTCAGTTCTTGAATAGCGGAGTCGATACGGTGGCTGCCATCCAGTCGCCCAGTACTCCCGCGCCCAGCAACGGCGTGCGCAATAGTTACTCGGCCTTCACCGTGAGCGTTAGCGGCGTCGACATCGGCATGCAGGTCTTCTTCGACGGCAAGGTCAACCTGATTTTCGGCGATGTGTTTGGGCTGAACTTCCAGCGACTCGCCCAGGATCTGACGCAGTCCTACAAGGCCACCGCAGCGGCGCTCGCCGGGGCGTACAACCAGTCCGCGGCCGGCCTCCAGAACGGCGCCAAGGTGGTGGCACGCGATCTCGAGACGGCTCAAAACGAGGTCAGCGCGGCGGCCGAACGTGCCGCTTCGCAGGCCAAGGCGGCCGCCCGCAAGCTCGTCAAGGACTTGAATCGAATCGGCAATGCCCTCAAGAAGTTGTTCAACTACTCGGTATCGGATGCCACGATCTATTACGATCCCACGGGCACCTTCAACCAGACACCGGCCTACACGGCGAAGTCCGATGCCGCCGGTGGGTTCGCGCAGTTGGAGCTACCGGAGCAACTCACCGGCCAGCTGGTCGGCTATGGCGGCATCGACACGGCCACCGGCCTCCCCAATGACGCCATCTTCACGGCGGTGGCGACATCGGACGTGGTCAGCCCGCTGACCACCCTGGTGAACCGGTTGGTCGTGCAGGGCTACTCCGAGACAGAAGCGATCGCGATCATCAACTCGGGCTTCGGCATCCCTGCGACACCGGGCGATCCGAAAGCGTCGGATGGTGGCGTGGCCACGCCGTATGACATCAACGCCGCCGGCACGCTGGTCGATGCACTGGCGGGTGATCGCGCCTCGAGCCTGGCGTTCGCCGCCGAGGTGAAGACCTATCTCGTGGCCCATGAGGCGGCCGCCCTGCTCATGGGTCTCCCGGGGAAGCCCGCAGGCCTTGCCATGGCGGGCCTGATGACCAAATGCTTCGGTGCGCTCACCGACCTGTTCCGGACGACAACGGGAACTGTCAACCTGAGCAACCCCGAAGTGATCGGCAGCCTGATCCAGGCCACGGCGACCGCCTCCGGTTTGACGATCGACGCCTCGCTCAGCACGCCTGCAGCGGGAATCATCGCCAGGGTCGTGGGCGGGATCGTGGCCCTGGAGACCCAGGATCCGACGGCCAGTTCGGCGCCCGGCACGCAGTCGTTCTTGCAGCGCGTGGCTGCCTTCCAGACGCTGGCCGACGGCACGATCGCCCAGAAGCTCACCCAGGCCGCTGGCCTGGCCGCGGATGCCCCGAACGGCATCATCAGCCTGGCGGCGAACTACTCATCCGAGCAGCTGGTCTCCGATGCCGCTCAAACGGTCATCGGCAACCTGCTGGCCCCCGAGCTTTCCGTGGTCAACCCCACGGGATCCACAGGTGCGGGCCAGAGCAACTTCCTCACCTTCGAGGTCCGTGTTACCGGCGAGGCCTCTCCGCTGCTGCCCGTGAGCGTGAACTACACCACGGCAGACGGCACGGCCACCGCGGCCGACGGCGACTACACGCCGGTCTCCGGCACCCTCACCTGGGCCCCGGGTGATACCGCGCCGAAGTTCATCCAGGTGCCGATCGGCCCGGGCACCGCCATCCAGGCGGCCAAGCAGTTCACGATGCAGCTCTCGAGCCCGACCAACGCGATCCTGCGGTTCGCCGCCGGCGTGGGCACGATTGAGAACACCGTGTTTGGCACCACGACCACGCTGACGATCAACCCCACGAGTGCCACGGCGTTCACCCCGGTCGAGGCAACGGTGACCGTCACCAACCAGGACGGCACCAACTCCCCCGCGGCCGGCACGGTCAGCTTCTATGAAGGCGACACGTTGCTCGGCATGCGTACGCTCGATGCTACGGGTACGGTCACCGTCGCCACCGCGCAGCCCCTCGTGGGCAACCACTTCATCCATGTCGTCTACAACGGCAACACGATCCCCGGAGCCAAGTACACGCCCAGCAACTCGAACACGGTGAATATCAACGTCACCAAGGCCAGTCAGTCGATCTCTTTCGCCCCGATCGGCGACACGACCTATGGTGTGAGCCCCATCCCCTTGGCTGCCACGAGCAGCTTCGGCCTGCCGGTGAGCTTCGCGGTGATCTCCGGTCCGGCCACCATCACCGATGGCAACCTCGTCGTCACCGGTGCCGGCACGGTTGTCGTGCGGGCCAGGCAGCCTGGCGATGGCAACATCAACGCGGCAGTTCCGGTTGATGTCACCTTCAGCGTGGCCAAGGCCACGCTGACGGTCACCGCTAACGATCAGCGAATGGTCTATGGTGCCGCCCTGCCGACGCTCACCTACGCGATCAGCGGATTTGTCGGCAACGATTCCGCGAGCGGCCTGGCCACCTCGCCAACGCTCAGCACCGTCGCGGCTCGCACCGCGGTGGGCACCTACGCCATCACCGCCGCCGGCCTGGCTGACCCCAACTACACGGCCGTCTACGTTCCAGCGCACCTCACGATCGCGCCAGCCACGCTCACCGTGACGGTCGCTCCCAAGACGATGGTCTACGGTGGCGCGATGCCGACCCTGACCTATTCGATGGCTGGGCTGGTCGGCCCCGACACGGCCAGCACCCTGTCTGAGCCGGCTGTTCTCGCGACCACCGCGGCCACGAGCAGCGTCGGCACGTATCCCATCAGCATCACCGTGAGCGACCCCAACTACTCCATCGTCGTGGTGCCCGCGGAACTCACGATCACTCCGGCAGCACTGAAGATCACCGCCGACAGCTTCACGATCACCCGCAACCAGGCGTTGCCGCCCTTCACCGCGAAGTACCAGGGGCTGGTCAATGGAGATACCACGACCAGCCTGCCACAGCAGGCACTCGTGACGCGGAATTCCTCCAGCAACGACGCCGGCACCTACACGTTGGTGCCATCCGATGCCGTGGCCCCCAACTACGCGATCACCTACGAGGCGGGCATGCTGACGATCAACAAGACGCAGCTGACTCTCTCCTTGAGCAACACCAACTGGTATCCCGGTCTGGGTGCCGCTCAGTTCTCCGGCACCTACACGGGCTTTCTCGACGGCGAAGACGCAGGTTCGCTGGTCAGCCAGCCAACGTTCGCGGTCACCGGTCCAGGTGCCTCACTGATCAACGCTCTGATTTCAGCCGGCCCGGCCGAGGCTCTCCAGCTCATCAAGGCAAATCCGGCATTTGGTGCCGCAGCCTTTCCTCTTGTGGTGGCGTTCGGGGCGACGAACGTGACCTCGAAGAACTACGACATCACGATCCTGCCGGGAACGTTGGCTATCCCAGCGGCCAAGTCCGTCACCTTCCTCACGGCATCCAACACCGGTGCCGTGCGCGGCGACAGCGTCACGTTCACCGCAGCGACTCAGATTTACGTCGACGTGCAGGATGCCGGCACGCAGCAGACGCGGGCCTTTGGTTTCATCCCGGCCTCGACGGTGGGCACCGTTCAGTTCAAGGTTGATGGAGTGGACGCGGGCACGCCGAAGGCTGTGAACGCCGCCGGCGAGGCGAACTTCACGAGTTCGTCGCTCTCCACGGGCACCCATACGATCACGGCGGTGTTCAGCAGTGGCCTGGGCAAGGCCATCGGGGGCAACACCCAGACACTCCAGATCGACACGCTCAACGCCACACCGACGGCGACGAATCTCAGCACGCCAGAGACCTATACGGAAGAGACGCCGCTCAACCTGACTGATATCGTGGTCAGCGATGTGGATAGCGCCACCGTGACGGCCAGGCTGACGCTGTCGATTCCCGCTGCCGGTAGCCTGAATACGGGCACGTCCGGTGCGGTCACCTCGACCTACGACGCTGTCACCGGAGTCTGGTCTGCCAGCGGCGCCATTGTGAACGTCAACACGCTCCTGGCGGCGCTGACCTTCACGCCCGCCCCGAACTTCAATGGCACGTTCACGATCGGTACGAGCGTCACCGACGGCAACCTGCGGGTCAGCGGTTCGAAGACCATGACCGGGGTAGCGGTCAACGACGAGCCGACAGACATCACACTCTCGCTGAATGCCGTGCCCGAAAACGCCGCGGCAGGCACGGCGGTGGGCACTCTCTTTACCACCGACGTCGACACCGTCGACACGTTCACCTACACGCTCGTGTCCGGCACAGGTAGCACCGACAACGCCTTGTTCACGATCTCCGGCGACAAGCTCAAGACAGCCGCCAGTTTCGATTTCGAGACAAAGAACAGCTACTCCATCTGCATCCGCTCCACGGACGCGGCCGGGCTCTTCACCGAGAAGGCGCTCACGGTCACCGTCGTTGATGTCTTCGAAGACTGGAGCGTTGTGATCCCGGACGGAACGGAGCATGTCGATAACTCCATTCGCAATGGCTCATCACGACTGGTGAAGAGCGGCAACGGATCGCTCATTCTCGATCGGGTCAACTCTCATACCGGCGGCGTCGTCGTGCAAGCTGGGCAACTGATCGTCCGCAACACCCGGGCGCTAGGAACCGGCGGGCTCTGGGTCATGCCTGGCGCATCGGTCGTCTTCGATGTTGGATCTGAAACTGTGATCGTGAACTCACTAACGCTTGAGGCCGGAGGCACCGTTGACCTCGGCTACGGGCAAATCACCATCGGAGCCCTCGGATACGTGTACGCCGACGTACAGGAATCGCTAGCCGCCGGACACGGGAATGGTTTTGGCGGTGGATCCGCTGGCATCTGCTCCAGATACGCCTCCCTGCCGTTGGGATGGACGGTCGGTTACACCCTCAACTGGGACGGCAGCATGACGGTGGGCTACGCTGCGATAGGCGACACGAACCTGAGCGGCGAGGTCGATATTATCGACGCGACAAACTTACTCAGCAGCGTAAAGTTTGGCACAGTCGAGGCAGCAACGTGGTCGGAAGGTGATTTCAACTACGACGGCCTGTTTGACGTGCTTGACTTGGCTGACTTCATCACCGCCAGCCTTTTCAACAGTGGCTCCTCTAGGCTCGCCGCAGGTAACTCAGCGGGTTCCGTCCAGCAGTCGACAACAGCGGAGCCTACGGAACTCACCGCGACCGACGCTGCCTTCATCACATTTGCCGTCGAGTCCTCGTCAACTTCGACCACCACCGTTAAAAAGTCACGAGTTGTAGTCGGCTGATTTCCGTCGGGGTCCAGGTGTTGACGGCGGTTGAAAACGGCGGCGAAGTAGCGGGCAAACCGCGCCGCGGCGGAGTTGGTGAGCCACTGGTGGCGCCGAGCGTAAGGCGAACAGGGAGGGCACACAGGTTGAAAACCTGCGCTACGAGAGCCCCGAGCCACACGAACGCCCTCGGTTCACGTCAGACCCGATGCGAGTGAAAGGTCACTCGCTGATCGCTTCCTTGACGAGCTGCACGAAGTGGTGGACTCGCGACGAGCCGACCAGTTCCTGCACCTTCTTCTCGGCCGCCTTCTTGTCGGCGTATTCGAAGAGGGCGAGCCGCTTCATGCCGGAGTTGAAGACGCCCCAGTAGGCCTTCATCCGGGCTTCCTTGGCCACCTTCTTGCGGGCCGGCTTCTTCGCGGCGACCTTCTTCGGCTCCTTCGCCTTCTTTTCCTTGGCTACCTTCGGAGCCTTCTCCTTCGAAGCCGACTTGGTCTTGCCCCGAGCCTCGGCCGCGTCGGCCTGGGCGCGAAGTTCCTTGCGATTCACGACTTTCCGTGCCATGTCTCGGTCGCCGTCCTTCCGTCAGTGGGGAAATGCCTCTACGAGGCCGGAAGTATACCGTTTCGGGAAGCCTCTGCAGGGTCCGTCTATACTTTGCCGTCATCATGTCGATCGCCGCCCCGGACATGCCGCTCGCCTCGCCGTTTGCCGCCTACCGCGGCCTCGACGATGCCCTGCTCGCGGAGCGGATCGAGGGCGTCCGACGCCGGATGGGATCTCGTCTGGTGATCCTCGGCCACCACTACCAGCAGGACGGCGTGATCGCCCACGCCGACTATCAAGGCGACAGCTACCAGCTCTCGAAATCGGCGGCCGAGCGGGCCGACTGCGAGGCGATCGCCTTCTGCGGCGTCCACTTCATGGCCGAGACGGCCGACATCCTGGCCAACCGGCCCGAGAAGGTCGCGGCGCGCGGCGGCCGGCGGGTGACGGTCGTGCTCCCCGACATGGCCGCCGGCTGCTCGATGGCCGACATGGCCGCGATCGAGCAGGTGGAGGACGCCTGGGCCGACCTCGGCAGGGTGATCGACACCGCCGACATCACGCCCGTCACCTACATCAACTCAGCCGCGAGCCTCAAGGCCTTCTGCGGTCGCCATGGCGGCATCGTCTGCACATCGAGCAACGCCCGGGCCGTGCTCGACTGGGCGTTTACCCGCACCAAGCGAGTGCTCTTCTTTCCCGACCAGCACCTCGGCCGCAACACGGCCCGCGCGATGGGCATCCCGCTCGACGAGATGGCTCTCTGGAACCCGCACGATTCCGCCCTCGGCGGCAATCCCCGCGAGCAGATTGAAAAGAGCCGCGTGATCCTCTGGCAGGGCCACTGCAGCGTGCACGCGATGTTCAAGCCCGAGCACGTCGATGCGATGCGGGCGAACCTGCCGGGCGTGAAGATCCTTGTGCACCCCGAGTGCTCGATGGAGGTGGTCGACAAGGCCGACCTCACGGGCTCGACGAGCTACATCCTCGGGCAGGTCGAGAAGGCCCCGCCGGGCACGACCTGGGCGATCGGCACGGAACTGCATCTCGTGAGACGGCTCGAGCAGAACCACCCGGAGCAGACGATCCGGTTTCTCTCGCCGGTGGTTTGCATGTGCGCCACGATGTATCGCATCGATCTCGCCCATCTCTGCTGGAGTCTCGAGCACCTCGAGCGGGGCAAGCCCGTCAACGTGATCCGCGTGGACGACGAGACGGCGAAGTGGGCCGTGACGGCCCTGGAGCGGATGCTCGCGGTCAAGTAGGGTCAGGCCGTCGCTCGTCGGCTCGGGGCTGCCCATGCCCCGTCGCCGGACGCACACTGCGGCCCTCCAGGCCTCCGCTCGCTCGATGCTGACTGCGCTTCGCCATCCTGGCTGCGCTGGTCAGCAACGCCAGCTCCTGGGGCATGGGCAACCCCTCGCTTCGTCGTCTTTCCGTAGCACAGGTTTTCAACCTGTGTTCTTCGTCGTGCAGGTTTTTAACCTCTCTCGCAGCAGGCTCAGGTTGACAACCTGAGCTACGACAAAGCGTGGCGTTCCACGGGCCTTCCATGGCCGTTCGTCCAAGCCCAACGCCGTGAGGCGTGGGGCCACCGCCACCAGACGCCGCTTCCAGCGGGGGACGCCCGCGGCCTTATGGCCGGTCGGCTTCCACGGCGACCGTCAGCCTTCCGCGGCGTATTCGTCGAGGAGGCTCTCGACCCGGGCGAAGACGTCGGCCATCTGGTCGGCGTCGGGAAGCAGTGTGACCCGGAAGTGATCACGGTAGGGGACGTTGAAGCTCGAGCCCGGCGCCACGAGCACGTGCTTCCGTTCGAGGAGATCCAGCGCAAATTTCTGGTCGTCGAAGGCGGCAAGGCCGCCAGGTAGTCGCTCGGCGTGCACGCGGATGAAGGCATACATCGCCCCCTGCGGGGCCATGACCGAGAGCCAGCGGCTCCCTGCCACGGCGCCGAGCATCGCCGCCCGGGTGGCGTGGAGCCGGCCGCCGGGTCGCGTGAGGTCGAAGATCGACTGGTGGCCGCCAAGCGCCGTCTGCACCGCAAACTGGCCCGGCACGTTCGAGCAGAGCCTGAGGCTCGCCAGCAGTTCCACGGCCTGAATGTAGTCGCGGGCATGCTCCCGCTCGCCGGAGAACACGAGCCAGCCCACTCGCAGGCCGCAGGCGCGGTAGACCTTGCTGAGCCCCGAGAACGTCAGGCAGAGCGTCTTCTTCACCAGCGCCGCGAGCGGCACGAACTCGGCCCCGTCGTAGAGCATCTCGTCGTAGATCTCGTCGGCGCAGAGCACGAGATGCCGCCGCTCCGCGAGTTCGGCGAGAGCCTCGAGCACCTCCCGCGGGTAGACCGCACCAGTGGGGTTGTTGGGGTTGATCAGCACCAGCGCCCGCGTGCGGTCGGTGATCAGCGCCTCGATCTCCACCGGGTCGGGCACGAAGCCCTGTTCCGGCCGGCACGGGTAGTGCACCGCCTTCGCGCCGTGGATCACGACCGAGGCCGTCCAGAGCGGGTAGTCGGGGCTCGGCACGAGCACCTCGTCGCCCGGATTGAGCAGTGCCCGCATCGCCAGCATGATCAGTTCCGACACGCCGTTGCCGATGAACACATCGTCGGCGGTGACGTCCATCACGCCGCGGTTCTGCTGCTGCATCACCACGGCCTCGCGGGCCGGGAAGATCCCCTTTTGGTGCGAGTAGGGATCGGCCTGGTGGAGGTTCTCCACGACGGCGACCCGCATCGATCCCGGCATCCGGAAGCCGAAGGCTCCAGGGTTGCCGATGTTGAGCTTCACGATCTCGTGCCCCTCGCGCTCGAGCTGCTCGGCGCGGCGGGCGAGGGCCCCGCGGATCTCGTATTTGACGTCGTGGAGGTGTTCGGACGCGCGGAGCGGGCGGAGCGTCATGGATGGGCCGTCCGGTGCGGGAGCAGAGGGCGAAAGCCGTCATCCTACACTCGCGCCGCAAGAGTCCCCACGCCTCTCGCCGCCGTGCGTAGAGGCGGCTGGTTCACCCGGCGAGCGCCGCCTTCAGCACGTCCCACGGCAGCTTCACCCAGGGGATGCTCTCCGGCAGGCCGGCGACGGGCTGCGGTCCGGCAGCGCCACGCGGCGAGGCATCGGCCCGCTCGATGGCGCGGTCGACGGCCGACGAGAGCCTCTCGAGCCACTCGGGCACCTCCACCCCCGAGCCGCTGGCCACGCCGAGAAACGTGGCCGCCTTCGCTTCGAACGCGGCGCCGGCGCCTTCGGGCCGCCCGGTGATGAGCTCGGCCACGGCCGGCGTGACCAGCGCCTCGAGGTCGTCTTGCTCGAGCATGGTGGTGAAGGGGCGGCGGACGCGGTCGGAGATGCTTGCCAGCCGCACGCTCCAGTGCCCCTCGAGCTGGTCGAGCCGCTGGACGAGCACGGCGGCGGTGTCGCGGGTCTCGTCGCGGAGCCGCGCCCGCCAGGCCTCCGCCGCGGCGGTCGCGCCCCGGCGGGCGAGCACGCGATGGGCCATGCCGACGGGCCGGAGCGTCCAGGCAATCCGGTCGTGCTCCGCCTTCACGCGGAGGTAGTCGAGGAGGATGTGGAGGCACTCGCCGCGATCCGACTGCGTGGTGGTCGAGTTCCAGTCGCGGTACTCGGCGTGGTTTTCGGCGATGCTTTCGAGCACGAGCCGTAGCCGCGTGGCGGCCTGCTTCATCGGCAGCGCCCCGGAGGCGAGGTCTTCGATCAGCCGCCGTGGATAGCGGGCGGCGGGCCGTGCCGGCTCGCCGGAGTCGATGTCGCGGTCAACGAGCTGCTCGAGCCAGTTCCGCACGCCGCCGCGGAGGATGCCCCGCAGTGACGACGGGGAGAGGAGGTGCTGCGTGAACAGCCCCTGGCCGTACTGCTCCACAAACTCGCGAGTGGCAATGAAGGCCTTGTCGTCGCGGACTCGCTCGAGCACCGAGAGCCGCAGCTGGCGGGCGTGCGTCATCCAGGTCTCGAGCAGCTTGGGCACCAAGAGCGAAAGCCCGTCGAGGATCCGCGACGTCCTCGTCTCCTCGTCCGGATCGCCCTCGCCGCTGCTCTCGACGATCCGCTCGACGAGCGCCGTCGTGGCCGCCTCGAAGACGCGGTCAAACTCGCTGACGCTCGCTCCGCCCGGCGGTCGCCGGCTCTCCAGCGCCTTGGCGAGCTGCACCACCGTAATCGACTGCTGCACGAGCCCGAGCCGGGGCAGGCTGGCCGCCATCCGCTCGAAGAGCCGCTCGCGAGTGCGGGCCTTCACGATCCGGTCGGCGCGGCCGCCGCGGGAGAGCGGCACGTAGAGCACAGGCCTGCCGACGAGCCGCTCGCAGACCGCGTCGGCCCGCACGGCCGCGTCGGCCGGATCGCTGCGCAGGAAGGCCGCGATCATGCCACCGATCGAGCCCGGGGCGGCGACCTCCGTGCCTGGCGTGCCGAGGCGGAGCCGGGCCGAGAGAATCCAGAGCGTCTCGCCCGCCTGCACGGCCGCATCGACGAGCCGCTCCGCCGCCGCGTCGCGCTGCCAGCGGAGCCGGTCGAACTCGGTGGGCGACATGCCCGGCGGCGGTTCCTGATCGCGAAGCGCGACGAGCGTGGCCGCGCGGACGAGCGTTCGCCTCAGCCGGCGGACGGTTTGGCCCCAGCCGGCGACGGCGTCGAGTTCCTCGCGATCGGCGGCGGTGCCGTCCGCCGCGTCGCCCGTGCACCACGCGATGACGGCCTCGCGATAGAGCCGGAGCACGCCGCGGAGGAGTTCGGCGGAGTCTTCAACGGTGGCCAGGGCATCGAGTGATCCGCCCCCGGGTCCGTCGACGTCGATCATGCCCCCGTCGACACCGTCGTCGGCGGAGTCGCGCCAGACCATCGATTCGTAGGCGGCGGCGACCCGCTCCTCGCCGTCGGCCTGATCGTCGTCGTTGTCATCGCCGTCGGCGTCGGACCGCTGGCCCATGATCGGGGCCACGGCGATGGCGACGATCACGTCAACGACCGTCGACGTGTTTGCCTCCACGAGTTCGAGGAAGCGGCGGACCCGGCCGCGGGCCGGCGGCGAACGGTCGGCGGTGGCCTGGCCCACCCAGCGGCCCGCGGCGGCGAGCCACGCCTGCCCGCTCCGCTCGATGGCCGGTCCTTCCAGGAGCGAGGCCCAGTGCACGAGCAACCCCGCAGCGCCGTCGAGATCGCCCTCGTCGAGGAGGGCGTCGGCGGCCTGCGCGTGGCTGCGCGGCGACGAGAAGGCGGCGACCTCGCCCTTCCAGAATCCAGGAGGCGGCGGCGCCGGTGCCGTCTCGTGGCGGCGACCGAGCGCGGCGATCACGTCGCGGGCCGAGTCGACGCATTCGCGGCCGGAGAGATGCGGCACGCCAGAGACGGTGGTGGTGGCGAAGGTGTCCCACCAGGTCGCGAGCCGTTCGAGCCGCGCGGCGGCTCGTGCGGCCGCCTGCGTGGCACCCGCGAGACTCGCCTGTCGCCAGGCGGCAGCATAGCCCTCGAGGATCGACCCGGTGGCGCTCACGAGATCGTCCACCCTGGGGTCGGGCAGGCCCTCGCCCCCGGGTTCGTGCAGCGGAAACTGCCCCGAGAGGCCGAGGATGTTCCAGGGATCAACCATCGCGCCGCACGCCACGGCCCGCGCGAGCAGATCGGCGGCCTCGTCGAGCCGTTCGACCGCTTCATCGGCCGCAGCCCGCCGCCACAGCGCCTGCTGTGCCGCGACCACCTGGCTGGTGATCCTCGCGAGCATCCGCGCGCTGGCGGCCGGCACCGCGCCGGCGAGTCGCTCGGCCGCGGTTCCCCGTCCGAGGCGGGCCATCACGGTGGCGAGCGCCACGTTTTCCACCTGCCGCGCGCGCCGACCCGCAAGCATGGCGTTGATGTGCCGGCGGACTCCACCGAAAGGTTGGCGGACCCGGCGCGATTCCTCCTCGAGCCGCTGACGATGGCGGGCCGGCAGCGAGCCGAGCAGCCTGCGGTAGAACTCGTCTCGATACGAGGCAATGCGGGGGAGGAGTTCGGAAAGCGGGAGCGACGCCTGCAGGGCGCCCGGTCCGTGGCCCGAGAGGCCGCTGGCCATCAGCATCACGCCCGCCAGCACGGCCGACGATTCCCAGCGAAACTCCGCCTCATCGACATCGGCGGGCGCGGCCTGCCGAGCCGTGTCGGGCCACGAGAGAATGCCGTCGAGCGTGGCCTGCTGCACGACCATGCGGCGATACATGCCGCGCTCGTCGATCCGTGTCGGATCCCAGAGGCCGAAGAGGTAGTTGGGCCTGCTTGCGGCGGGATGCAGGAAGTCGAAGGCCCGGGGATCGATGGCGAGTTCTTCGAGCGCATCGAGGTCGAAGTCGGCCTGCCGCAGGAGTTCCACCGGGACCTCGCTGAGGATCGCGATCGCCCCGGCCACCAGCTGGCGATAACGGCCATGAGCCGCGCCGGCGCCGGCGACGTAGAGCGGGATCGGCCGCACCCGCTCGTGCGGATACGGGGCCGATAGGCGGCCGTTCTCCAGCACCGCCAGCGGCCGCCAGCCGACGTAGTCGTTGAGCCGATCGATCACGCGGGCGACGGCGTCAGGCCGGTCGTCGTCGGGGGCGGCCTCCGCCAGCAGCCCGCGGATCGCCGCCATCACGAAGAACGGACGTTCGATGGCACCCGGTGGCTGGTTCTCGAGGAGGTCGGCGTGGAACCGTCTGTAGGCCGGCAGTACGTCGCGGAACGTAGCCTCGACGGCCCAGCGGGCCTGGGTGGCGTCGCGAAATGCGGCTTCTGTCGTTTCGAGTTCCCCGAGCCGCCGCCCGAGCGCGTCGGCAACCCGCTCGGCGGCGGTGGTCGACTCGGCCACCGCTCCGTCTACCGACGCCGGTTCCGCGTCGGCAAAGAGGTCGTTCATCGCCCGCCAGGCGGCGGCATCGAACGCCCCCGACGAGAAGTTGAGGTAGCCGAGCAGCACCGCCGCGGCGTCACGGGAACCTGGCGGCTTCGCGGATGGCTGCATCGACGGGGTGGCAGGGGGGAGCGGACGGGCGGAAAAATCGGAGGAATCGTCACTAGCGTAGCATTTTTGTGCCCCCCCGATCACGAACTATCCTTGGCCTGCCGGGTGGCTCGGCGTGCGGATTTCTTCAGGACCCATCATCCATGCACCGCTTCTTCTCGCTCGGCGTCGCGCGGCTTGCGACGCTCTTGGCAGTGTTTCACGCGGCCGTGGCCGCGGCCGGGGGCACGCTCCTGTGCGGTACGGCTGGCGACGATCTCGTGGCCGCCCGCGCGGGACTCGTGCGGGAGTGGGTCGTGCAGATCCCGTTCGACTCCGCTGGCTGGACGCTCGAGAACGTGTCGATTGGCGACGGCCTCGTGGTCGCCACCAGCGGCGACGGGGGCGTGCATGCGGTGAGCACGGGGACCGGGGCCGGTGCGCCACGGCCCGGGAGCGTGCTGTGGTCGCAGCGGATCGGACGGCCGGGAGGTTCAGGGCAACCGGCCGGTATCGGCGGCAACCTGGTTACCGTCGCCCACGACCTCGACATCTATGCCTTCCACCGCGCCGACGGCAGCATTGCGTGGCGCCGCTCATTCGGCCGGCCGTCGTCCGGCGGCGTGGTGCCCTCGGGCGACTGGGCCTACGGGCCGCTCTCTGCCGACGGCGTGATGCGGATGCCAACTGATCCGTATCGGCGACCAGTCGATCCGCGGTCGGCGCCGGACGGTGACCGTCGCCGTGGCGCTGCGGGGAATGGCACGAAGGGGGCGTCGCTGGCTGACCCGTTAAAGCCGATGTCCCTCGACGCGGGCGGTCGCGTCGAATCCGCCCCGATCGCCTACCAGGGCGGCGTGGTGTGGTGCACCGAAGACGGCACCATCGTCGCGGTCGTGCCGACCGACAGCAAAGAGACCGGATCGGAATCGGCGCGAATGGAGTTTGACTTGGGCGCGCCGCCGGCGGGACCGCTCGTGGTTCGAGGATCGACGATCTACGCCGCCACCACGCGGGGTGATCTCGCCCGCATCGATGACCTGCCGCCAGACGACGTCCACGAGTTTTCCGCCACCTGGCACGTGGTGCTGCCCCAGCCACCCGAAGGCGGGCCACTGGTCGGCGGCGGCACGGTCGCCATCTCCCTCGGCGACGAGGGGATCATGGCGTTCGCCGCCGAGACCGGCGACGAGCGGTGGCGATCGTGCCTCGCGGGCCGGCTCGTATCGATCACGGGCAACCAGGTGTGGTGCGTGGACCGCGTGGGCCGGCTCTCGAGCCTCGACCTCGCCAGCGGGATGCCGGGGGCATGGATGTGTCTCGGGAGCTTCACGCTGCCGGTGGCCAACACGGTGGACGAACGGCTGATTCTGGCGTCGCCCGACGGCCTCGTGGTATCGCTCGCGCCGCGGCGCACCGTTTCCGCCGTGCCCGCCGCCGCTCCGCCGGAGCCGAACTGGAAGCCGGCGAAGCAATCGCCGCCGCCTGTCCCGGCCGCCGAGCCTGCCGAGGAACCCGCCGCTGAGCTTGAGTCGACGGAAACCTGATCCGAGTCACACGTGAACGTCGCCCGTCGTTGCGTCGCCGCAGCCGGCCGGAGACATGCTCGGCGCCGGCGGGACTGAGGTCTCCGACCAACCTGCGGTGTGTGAGTTCTCTTCTCGATCGCTTCGGCACACTCCAGCGAGGCACAAGTCGCACCGGCTTCTGCGCGTGCCTCCGATCCGGCTGCTCTCCATTCCGGAATGACAGGCGATCCCAAGGCGAAGCGGGAAGACACACAGGTTGACAACCTGTGCTACGAGAGGCAGCGAGGGGCTGCCCGTGCCCGGGAGCAGGCGTTGCTGGCCGAGCGCAGCCAGGATGGCGAAGCGAGGGCAGCATCGAGTGAGTGAAGGCCTGGAAGGCCGCAGCGAACGTCCGGCGACGGGCATGGGTAGCCCCGAGCCCAATGTGAACCGGGAAGACACACAGGTTGACAACCTGTGCTACGAGAGGCGACGAACCGGTGCGCGGCGCTTCGGATCCTGCCGCCAAGCGGCCTGCAGGAGCGCGTAGAGCGTCGCGTCGTGCCGTGCGAGCCGGTGCGGATCCTGGAAGAAGCACTCGCTCGCCACCGCGAAGAACTCCACATCGCTCTCGGCGGCGTAGTCGTCGAACGCCGTCGCGCGGCCCTCGTCGAGTGCGGCCTCGAATCGCTCCTGCGCCGCGGCGATCCCGTCGACCCATGCCTCGCGGTCGAGATCCGGCAGCGGCGGCACGCCGTCGATGTCGCCGTCGAGCGCGTCGACGAGATGCGCAAACTCGTGGATCACCACGCTCCGTGGTCCGTCGCGGAGCCGACCGCCGTCCATCACGCCCGGCCACGACAGCGCCATGCTGCCCCCCGACCACGTCTCGCCGACCCTGGCTTCCTTCCACGCGATTTCCCCGCCACCCGCGAGCTGCGTCGACCGGGGCACGAGATAGTCGCCGGGGTAGACGAGCACCGATTTCAGCGAGCCGAACCACTCATCGCCCAGGCCAAGGGTCACGATCGCCGCCTGCCCGGCGATGCAGACCCGCACCTCGTCGGTGATCTCGAATCCCCCGCAGCCCTCGAACCGCTTCTCCGCGAGAAACACGGCGATCCACCGCCGGCATGCTTCTGCCTCGGTCGCGTCGAGCCACTGCCACGGCTTCACGCCGCGGCGGAGGATGTCGTGCCAGACGGGCGGAAAGGGCCGCTCGGCGATCGCCCGGCGGCGGCGGGAGCGCAGAAACGAGAACAACATCGCGTCGGCCCTGCGGCGGACGGCGGGCCTACTGCGGCGGCACCGGTGACAGGGGCATCCGCCGCATGAACAGATCGAGCGCCATGATCAGGCAGCCGATGGAGAGCGCCACGAACGAGAGCACGAGCATCACCGTGTCGACGTTCATCGGCGAGCGGCGCTGGGATTGGGAGTCGTCTGCCATCTGGGTCGTTCCTCGAGCGGCCGCGGAGGTTAGGCCTTGAGCCGCGTGGTCACCTTGTCGCCGCGCTGCACGACGCCGCGGGCGTAGGCCTTCACGATCTCGGCCACGGCGTGGTCGTGCATCACGGTCTTCACCACCGCGCGGCCGATGTACTCGCCGCCCCGGTAGACCTCGAGCGTGTGGCCGACCTGAAGTCCGTCGTCGCTGCCGAGCGAGACCTGGATCGAGCCCGCCGCCACCGCGATCACGTCGCCGTCGAGCGTGGGAACACGGTCTTTGGGGAGGCTGTCGACCGTGAGGCCGTTCTGCGTGAGGAGGATGCGGGCATTGGCGACCTGCTTCTCGAGTTGCGCCTTCCGCTCCTCGGCGATCGTCAACTGGGCCTGA
>JBAXOU010000026.1:0-23164 GCA_037133115.1 Planctomycetota bacterium
CTATCACATCACGCTTCTGATCACGGGCGTGAAGCCGGGTTGAATCAGGTCGCCCGTGCCGGCCCGGCCCCACTGCTCGGTGCTACCCACGCCCCCTCGCTCGCCACGACTGGTGATCCAGAAAGCCCCGAGCGAAAGAAGGGATCCAGGCCTGACGCGAACGGTCTCGACTGCGCGCGTCATGGACAGTGTCGCCTGGAGGATACGAACTGCACGTGACTGAGAGCTGCGGCATGGAACCCCATGATGGTCGACAGACTCGCCTGATCCCCGTCTTCATTGTCGGCTTTCTGCTGTTCGGGATCGTCTCATACCTGGCGTGGGCGAGATTCGTCTCGTGGCACGCAGGAGTCCGAACTCTGCCTGCCGACACCTATGATGTCGACGTATACACACCAGCTGAATACGCCCAACTCACCGACCCGGCGGTTGCCGACGTTCGACTCGCGAATGGACACACATTGGCAAAAGGCCCCGCGTGGGACGCCGTCGCTGGTGACTTCAAACCCACGCGAGACGGACGTCATTCCGTCACGGTGAGAACGCTCGGAACGGCGCACGCGTGGCCCTTCCTTCGCGACACGCTCCTGCCGCTCGCCATCGAGGCCGCCATCGGCCTCGGCGTGGTGGCGTGGTCGGCCAGGGCTTCTCCACCGTAATCGCTGCCATTCGGATCCCTCATGGCAGGCGCCTCCGCCCCGAGCCGCCGCGATGAACAGACACAGGTTGAAAACCTGTGCTACGGGGAGCCCCGAGCCAAGCCAGACGTGGGGCGACCCGCCCCACATCTGCCGTGCCGAACAGGATTGGGATACAGGCCTCACACGAACGGCCAGCGACGCATGCCCCGGCGAGATGCCAGGGCGGCGAGCGCTCCGATCACGCCCAAGAGCGCCGTGCCAGGCTCCGGCACCACGATCACGTCGCCGGTGCTCTCCCTGAACGTCAGCGTCTGCGAGTCCTTGGTGAACGTGAACGTACCGTCGCTGTTGTTGGTCCACGTGCCCGCATAGAAGCCGGTCGAGACGAGCGTGGCAAAATCACCCGCTGCCGATCCGGAGAAGCTGAAGATATCGAGCGTCGCGTTGTCGGCGATCGCACTGGCACCGAAGGCAAACGCCATCGTGCCGCCATACGTCAGCCCGGAGGCGTCGAGAATGCTCACGCCGTCGTACGCCGTGCCGCGGGTGCCAGCCGAGGCGACCTCGATCGCCGTCACGCTCGTCGAAGTCAGCACGAGCGAGCCGAGCGTGATCACGCCGGGGCTATTGCCGGGGCTGAGTGTGCCACTCATCGTCACAACTCCGGCAGCCGTTCCGGTCCCCCCGAGCCAGGCCGCCGCCGCCACGGACAAGTTCGACCCCACGGCGAGGGAGCCGTTGAGCACAAGCCCGCCGACATTCACCGTCGTCGGACCCGTGTAGGTGTTGGCATTCGTGAGCGTGAGCGTGCCTGCGCCCGACTTAACCAGCCCGCCCGTCGTGCCGCTGCCGAGGTTTTGGATAACGCCCGCGAGCGTCACGGCGTAGCCGTTGGTGTCGACGTTGATGTTGCAGGGATTGTTGTTCGTGGCGCCGATCTTGACCGATTGCGTGATCGAGCCGGTGTTGCCAAGTGCCTGCAGCGTCGACCCACTGCCCGTGCCGCTGGCTAAGATGGTCGCCAGGCTTCCGAAGTTGGTGGCACTGGAGGCCTTGATCACGCCGTTGTTGCCCATGTCGATCACGCCAGTCGAAAGCATCGTCGCGGTCGACTGCTGGCTGACGTCGATCGTGCCGCCGTTACTGGCCCGGAGGATGCCGGAACCGGTCACCGTGCCGGTGATCTGGATCGGAGAACCACCGAACGCAAGCGTTCCCGAGTAGGTGATGTTGTTTGCAAGCGTGATGCTGCCGGCCGACGTGTTCGTGATCTTTGGGCTTGACGAGGCGACGGTGATCACGCCCGTGCCGAATGCCGAGCCACTCGCGGCCCCCACGTCGGAAACGAGCTGCGTACCACCGCTGTAGGTGTTGTTTCCGGCGATGTAGACGGTGCGCGAACTGGCCCCGTTCGTAAAGACGAGGCCACCTGTACCCGAGATCGTTGCATTGATCGTTGACGTGCTGCCTGATCCCGTCGCCGCGGCAATCGTTGAAGTCCCGATGAGCGAGATCGCCCCCGCCCCTCCGATGACCGCGGAGTTCCGCATCGTGATCGTGGCGTTGTCGAGCCTCAGCGTGCCGCCGATGTCGCTCGAGTTGTAAAAGTAGTTGCTCGCACCAGTCAGGCGTGCCGATCCGCCTGCCAGCACGTCGACGGCCATGCCGGTCGAGGAACTACTCAGCGTTCCCGACAGAACCACTTCGCTCGAACCCGCCACGGTCAGCTTGCTCGTCCCGGTGACGTTGCCGGAGAGCGTGAATGGATTGCTGCTTGAGACTGTGCCGCCGCCGGCGCCGATTGCCACGGTGTTCGCGAGCGTTCCGGAAGAAAACGTCGAAATCAGCTTCCCGTTGTCGAGGTTGATGCTTCCAGAACCGACGCCCGACATGTTGCCGAGCGAGATCGCTCCGCCACCCGAAGCCGCAACGGTTCCGACGACCGTGTTCGCAGCATTGAAGGCCGCGGTGCCGCCGGTGACGGTGATGCCGCCGGTGATGCTGCTGGCGTTATTCAGCGTGGCCACTCCACCGCTCACGTTCACGCCACCGGCTGAAACCGTCGTCGTGGCGCTCGACGTGAACGAGCCGCCGCTGACGTTGAGACCAGCGGACGTCACCGTCATCGAACCGCTGGTGGTCATCGAGCCGCCGCCGACCCACGCCCCCGCGCCAAACGTGGCCACATTCGACATGGTGAGGCTGCCAGCTCCCGACTTGCCGAACGTGCCGGTCGTGGAGATCGCGCTGCCGCTCAGGGCAACGGTGCCGGACGAGTTGTTTACCGTCAGCGACGCAGCGCTAACGCTGCTGCCGAACGTGCCCGAATCGACCGTGATCGTGCTGGCCGTGCCGAGCGTGGCCTTGTCTCCCTGCACGAACGCGATGTTGGAACCGGCGCCATCCTTCTGCCAGTTGGCGGTCGTGTAATCCCACGTGCCGCTTCCGCCGCCGTTCCAGAAGAGGTCGTATGTGGTTCC
The DNA here is from genome assembly GCA_037133115.1 of Planctomycetota bacterium. Lineage (GTDB taxonomy): Bacteria > Planctomycetota > Planctomycetia > Pirellulales > UBA1268 > QWPN01. The sequence continues at coordinate 3,122 of JBAXOU010000026.1, forward strand.
CGTGACGGCGAGTTCGAGGGCCGTGGACGTCTGATTGAAGGCGTAGGTCGTGCGGCCGATCGTCGTGGAACCCCCTGGGGAGAGCGTCTGGTTGCCGATCACCGCACCGGTGAGGGTGACCGACCCGGTGTTCGTCAAGCCCGTGCCCGAGAGCAGCGAATAGGTACTTCCCACCGCGGTGGCGCCGCCCACGCTCAGCACATTACTCAGCCCGGAGATCGACACCGGGCCGGTCGAGAGCAGTCCGCTGGTGGCCGAGGCCAGTGTGATCGTGGCATAGCCCGACAGGGTCACCGAGGCCGGCGCCAGCGTGGTGGCAGACGTGCTCGTGAAACTCGCCGTGGTGCCGCTGACGCCGGCCAGCGAGAGAGCCCCGGTGCCAATCGAGGCGGCCGTCAGGCTCCCCGACGGGCCGATTGCCACGGTGCCGGAGTTGGCGACGTTCTTGCCAAGCGCGGCGAGCACGCTCAGGGTGGCCCCGCTGTTCACCGTAAGGCTGCCCGTGCCAGACGCCTGCGAGTTCGTCAGTTGCAGCGTGCCGCTACCGACAGTGAGGTTGTTGAACGTGTTGGCGGCAGAGAGCGTGGCCAGGCCGCTTCCCATTTTGACGATCGAACCGGCTCCGTCCACGGTGCCGGAGAGAGAGATGCCACCGGAGCCGCCAACCCCGACGAGGCCGCCGGAAACGGTCGCACTGCCAGCCCAACTTGCGGCCGTACCGGTGTTGCTGTTGACGAGATAGGCACCGGTGCCGGAAGTGTTGTTCGTATTCGTTCCGGTCAGCGTCAACGATTCGCCGGAGACGCTCTGGCCGTTGAGGTCGAGCGTGCCGACAAGCCCCGCCACGCTCGAAGCCTGAACCACCGTGCCAGCACCCGCACCTGTGCTTCCGAGCGACGAGGCATTACCGAGCATCAGCGTTCCGGCCTCGACGGTCGTGGTCCCGTTGTAGGAGTTGGAACTGCTGAGCGTCAGCGTGCCAGTCTGACTGGCGGCCGTGCCAGTCTTCGTGATCGAGAAACTTGTCGAGCCGGACGAGCCGGTCACGGCACCGGAGAACGTCAGGTTCCCGGCGCCTTGCACAGACAGTGTCCTAGAACTTGTAGAAGTTCCCAGAAGATCAGTGGCCCCCGAAACGGCCACGGTGGTGTTGGCGTCGACCGTAACTTTCTTGTTCGCACTCCCGGCCATGGTGGCGTTGGCGAACGTTGCCACAGCCGTGCCGCTGTCCGTGGTGAAGACGCCAGACGCAACATACCAGGTGTTCAAGCCGTAGGTGCCGGACTGCCCGAAGGCCATCGTCGGTATGGGGGACACCGTGTTACTGTTGGTGCCGTACGAGCCCGAGGTCATGATCGTGCCGGAGGTCGTGAGTCGGAGCGTTCCAGCGTTGACTTTCATGTAGGAAGTTCCGAGCGACCCGGTGACGACCAGAGCTCCGGAACCCTCCTTCGTAAACGAACCCCCGCCACCCCGCAGTCCATTGTCGAACGTCAGCGTGCCGTCGATGGTTCCCGAGGTCGTGGTGTTCCAGAAAAAACTCGTACCCGTCACGCGGGCTGATCCGCCGGCCAGCACGTTGAGGGCCATGCCGGTCGGTGAACTGCCGAGCGTTCCCGAAAGCACCACCTCACCCGAACCCGACACGGTCAGCGAGGTCGTCCCGGTGACGTTACCGGAAAGCGTGAACGGATTGCCGCTCGAGACGGTGCCACCGCCAGCGCCGATCGCCACGGCGTTCGTGAGCGTTCCGGAAGCCAACGTCGAGATTAATGTGCCGTTATCCAGACTGATGCCTCCGGCACCGACGCCCGAGAGATTCCCCAACGAGATCGCGCCACCGCCGGAGGCGGCCACAGCCCCAGACACTGTGTTAGCCGCATTGAAAGCCGCGGTGCCGCCGGTGACGGTGATCCCGCCGGCGATCGTGCTGGCGTTGTTCAGCGTGGCGAGGCCGCCGCTCACGTTCACGCCGCCGGCCGTGACGGTCGTGGCCGCGTTCGCCGTGAGTGTCCCGCTGCTGACGTTGAGGCCACCGCTCGTCACGGTCATCGAGCCACTGCCAATCGTGGTCATTGAGCCACCGCCGACCCACGCCCCCGAGCCAAACGTGGCCACATTCGACATCGTGAGACTGCCGGCCCCCGACTTGCCGAACGTGCCGGTCGTGGCGATCGCGCTGCCGCTCAGGGCCACGGTGCCGGACGAGTTGTTCACCGTCAGCAACGCTGCCTGCACGCTGCTGCCATACGTTCCGGAATCGACCGTGATTGTGCTGGCGGTGCCGAGCGTCGCCGTGTCGCCCTGCACAAAGGTGATGTTCGAGCCGGTGCCGCTCTGCTGCCAGCTGGCCGTCGTGTAGTCCCACGTGCCGCTCGCGCCGCCGTTCCAGAAGAGGTTGTACGTCGTTCCCGTGACGGCGAGTTCGAGGGCCGTGGACGTCTGGTTGAAGTTGTAGGTCGTGCGACCAATCGTCGTCGAACCTCCCGGGGCGAGCGTCTGGTTGGCAACCGCCGCACCGGTGAGGGTAATCGAACCGGTATTCGTCAGGCCCGTGCCCGACAGGAGCGAGTATGTATTACCCGCCGCGGTCACGCCGCCGACGCTCAGCACGTTGCTCAGCCCTGAGATCGACACTGACCCGGTCGAGAGCAGCCCGCTGGTGGCCGAGGCCAGCGTGATCGTGGCATAGCCCGACATGGTCACCGAGGCCGGCGCCAGCGTGGTGGCAGACGTGCTCGTGAAACCCGCCGTGGTTCCGCTGACGCCGGCCAGCGACAGACGATTCGTGCCGATCGAGGCCGCCGACAGGGTTCCTCCCTCGAGCAGTGAGATCCTGCCGCTGCCCGTGATGTCGTGCGTGAGCGAAGCCTTGAGGCCCAGCGTGCCGTTGCTCGCAACATTGATCGCGCCCGCGGAACTCATCGTCGAGCCGGCACCGAACACGAGCGTGCCTGCAGTCACGCCGGTGGTGCCCGTGTAGGCGGCGTTCGTGAGCGTATACGTATTATTAAGGGCGTTCATGGTGACGTTGCCCGCGCCGCTGAAGGAGCCGGTTACGACCAGGTCTCCGGTGCCACTGTTGCCGAGCGTCAGCAGACCGGTGGCGTGCGTCACGCTCCCGCCCCATGTCCCAGTTGTAAGACCACCGTTGCTGACAAGATACGCCGACGCCCCCGAGACGCTGCCCGTCACGATCAGCGGTTCGGCGGTCACGTTCTGCCCACCGACGTCCAGGACGGTTCCCGCCGAACTGGCTTTCAAAGTTGTTTCTTGGCTCGAACTTCCGAGCGCGGTCGAGGATCCCAGTTGGAGCGTGCCGGACGTGATCGTTGTGGTTCCTGAGTACGTGTTGTTGCCCGACAGACGCAGCAACCCCGGGCCCCACATCTGCAGGGCATTACCATTGCCCGACGTCCCGGTGCTGGCGATTATTCCGGAGAGCGTCTGCGTGGCAGTACTGTTGAATGTCAACGCGCCATTGCTACCCGACGATGAGTTGACGGTGATGTTGCCGGCATACGTGCCAGTCGACCCCAAACGGCCAGCCCCTGATATCACCACGCCGCCAGAGGTTTGGTTTCCACGACTGATGAAGATGTCACCAGTGAACGAGTTGGTGGCCGTGAGGAATACGACCCCGCCACCTAGCTTGATGAAGCCGCCGGTGCCGCTGACCGTGCCATTGATCGTGAGATTCGCGTTATTGCTCCCGACAGTCACCTGCAGGCCAGTCCCAACCGCGGCCGCGCTGCCGGTGCTGAGCACAATGTTGTTGTTGATGGACGGGATCGGCCGGACAGTGCCTGAACTGGATGTGCCGGTGGTGAGGTCAAGACTCGGGGCTGTGGCTCCGTTGTTCACAAACGTCAATGAATCACCGGTCAACGTCATCGTGCCGGCTGTCGTAACGCTGCCGTTAGTGTTGCCAAAGTTCAGGTTATTGAGCGTGAACGTAGCACCGCCGTTGTTGACATTGGAAATCGTGTTGAACGCATTTGGCAGCGTACCGCTGGCGCCGGTGCCGAACGTCACCGTGGTCGTGGATGCGGAGACAGCGGCAACGCCGGCGTTCCAGTTGGCTGTCGTTGACCAGCTGTAGGTGCCGTTGCCGAACTGGGTCCACGTGTAGGTCACAGCGAGCGCCTGCCCGCAACCAGCGACGACGAGCCCGACGCACAAAAGAACCGTCGAGGCCAGGCGACCCAAAGACACCCGCATGATGCGCGTCATCGGAATTTCCCCTAAGACAAGCAACTCGCCATCGTCCAAACGAAGGGCCGCCGTCCCGCCCCCCCCTCATCGCGACATACTGTATCCAACTTCCAGCGAAATGCACAACCGGCAGCGCGGCGACGCGCGAATGGAGTAGAAACGCCACGAAAACAGGGCCGTGTCGACGTGAGGAGCGAGATCACCCCCTCCCCATTGCCACGAAGGAACTCCCTCCCTCGAGCGGCCAGCCGGCGGCCCCGACCCCAGCCGGGCTTCAGGGCACGAACAGGAGTTGGAACCGGTCTGCTCTCGCGCTGGGATACTTCTCGACGATCGCCTCAAACGCCGGTGCCTTGTAGGCCAGGGCTGCACACCTCAGGATCGGCAAGAAGTCTTCCTTTTTGACCTCGTCGATCTGCTCATGCGGCCACTTTTTGGCCGGCTCGTCGACGTAGGGCGCGATGAACTCGATGCCCCGCCGGATGCCGGCCCCGTCCGGGCCGGCGTAGCCCCAGAGATCAACGCCCGCATGCTCGCCGAGCGTCGCCAGTTCGCAGAGGGCCTCGAGATTGAACCGCGAGTAGCTCAACGACTTCGTCCGCTTCAGTTCGTGTGGCTGGCTGCCGTCGGCGGCGATCTGCGCCGCGATGCGGCGCTTCTTGGCCGCCACCAGAATCCGCCGGGCATAGTCCTTGCGGTCGAGGCAGAGCGCCAGTCGCACCACCTGCACGTCGTAGTAAGTGCCGTGATTGTTGTCGGCGGCCTGCTCCTCGCGGCCGGCTGGGCTGGCGAGGAGCCAGCGGACGTATTCCCGCAGCCAGGCGACCATCGCCTTGCGATCCGCGTCGGACAGCACCTTGGCATCCACCAGGAGTCCGAGGGAATCGATGGCGACGGCGATGTGCCGGGCCTCGAGAATGCCCTCGGGCCGTCCGTCTGCCTTGCCGGGCACGGCCTGGGCATAGGTGAAGTTCGGATTCATCCGCGTGGCAGGAGCGATGAACCAGACGCGAGCCATCTCCGCGGCGTGGGTCGCATATTTTTCGTCGCCCGTGAAAAAGTAGGCCAGCGACAGGGTTTCAATGGCGTTGCCCATCTTCGCGATCCGCGGACCGTCGTTGGCCCGGGGATCGCGGCTCTCGGGGTTGCGCTCGCCGTCGCGGCGGACATAGGGCCTGCCGCCCGGCTTTGTCGGATCGGGCCAGAAATACGGTGCGAGGCTCATGTAGTCGTGCCGGTCGCCGCTGGGCGGAGCCTGTTCCTTCTCCGTCACCGACGGCGGCACGACCGCCAGCGCCTCGTCAGCCGCGGCGACGAGACTCTTGACCGCCCGCTGGAGGCTTTTGTCTCCCGCAGCGAGCCGCTGCCGGGCCTTGAGCAGCGAACCCGGCTTGGCGCCGTAAAACCGCGGAACCGTGGCCGACATGGAATCGTCGTCGGCAGCGATCGCCTCGCGGGGCACGCACGCCACGGTCGCCGCCCATACCGCCAGCAGGACAACGACTGCCCGAATCGTAGGCTTCCCGCGGTGGGTGCACGCCGCGCGGGTCGGGAATAGATCCATGACGAGATCCAGGGTAGCAAAACGCCCGCGCGCCGTCCCCTGAAACCGAATGGCGAGCGTCTCGCGTCAGCGGCCGATGGCGGAGAGTTCAGCTTCGAGCCAGGCCGTCCTCGCGTCTTCGTCCCGCGACACGGCACTCCACTCGCGGCGGATCAGATCGCTGTCGATGCCATCGCGGTTCGCGGCGAGCAGTGTGCGAATGTCCTCCTGGTCCTGCGGCCGGAAGGCGACCATTTTGGTGACGATCAACCCCTCCGTCGCGAGGACCCACATCACATGGCCTTCGGTCCAGGGAACCGTGGTCGCCGCAGCCAGTGCATGGGCATAGATCGGCAAAACGGGTTGCAGCCAGTCGATCCGAACCATGCCGTACCGAAAGGCAGTCATGTGATGCTGCACGAACTCCCGGATGACGGCGTCACGGTCGAGCGAGAAGCCACGCCCCGCCAGTTCATCAAGAAGCCCGGGGAGCGCAACCTGCGGTACGTCGAGCAGGACGTCCACGTCTTGCGTGAAGCGAGGGCGACCACGAAGCATCGTCGCCAATCCGCCGAGAATCGCGTAGCGGATCCCACGAACACCAAAAACATCGCCCAGGATCTCTACCGCCGCGACGAGTTCTCCGGCCAGCGGGTCAGGTTCGTTGGCCATGACGCGATACGAATGAAGTAATGGCCTCGCGGGCCAGGTCCTCCTGACGCCGGCGATACTCCTCGAGAAACGCCCGATGTGGAGAACGCGCCATCAGGAGAGCACCCGCGGCCAGCGTGGAGCGAATCGACCGCATCCGCTCCTCCGGAGACGCGGCGCGAAACCGCGCCGCCTCCTCGGCGACGACATCCGCATCGTTGGGAAACCGAAGATCGCCGATCATGGTGTCGCGGTCGAGGATTGGGGCCCAGCCCGTCTTCCATCAACTATACCGCAGCCATGTCGTTGCGGCCTGCCGCGGCGGTCAGCGGACCGTGGGAGCCGGCTGGCCGCTTTGCCGTGCCTGGGCGTAGATCGACGTGCGCGCTGCACTCGTGGTCACCGGGGCGGTGGCCGCCGGGGCCGGCGACGCCGGGCGCGAGTCGGGGCTCTGGCCGCGGGTCGTGGCCGACCAGGCGGCGGCCGGGGCCGGCGCGGCCGCGGCGAGCGATGCCGGCGGCGCGGGACAGCCCTGCTTCACCCAGTCGAGCCAGACATGCTGCATCTGGGCCACGCTCATCACGCCGTAGTGCTTCTCGAGCGCCGCCGACCAGTTGTCGCTGGCAAGGCCGTCGGTCACGAACGAGACGTACTTGTGCCGGCCACCACGCTCGATCAGGTAGCGGGCCAGCGAGTAGCCCTGCGAGTAGAGCGGCAGCACGTCGGCGGGGTACTCCTTCATCGCGAACATGTCAGGAAAGGCGATGCCGCGGCCCGTGGTGAGAAACTCGAGCAGCAGCCGGTGCTGCCGGGCCCGCTCCACGGGATGCTCCACCGTGGTGCACGCCCCCTCGTCGGCCCAGCGGGGCAGCGGGCGGCGGAAGTGGCTCGCGAAGATCGTGTGGGTGATCTCGTGCGGGAGCACCGAGTCGAGAATCCGCTCCTCGCTCCCCTGGATCGTCATCGTCCAGTTGAACACCTCGCCGCGGTCGAAGACGAAGCTCGTGGCTCCGCCGGCCCCGAGGTTTGGGGCGACCTGCGCGGTGATGGGGCACGGCCGGCTCCAACGCGGCAGCGGGCTGCCAGTCCATTCAACGGCGAGCGTGTCTCGATACTGCTCGGCGGCGTCGCCGATCTTGCGGGCAAGGGCCTCGGATGGCGCCTCGACGATGAAGTTCGCCGTGCGGTAGCCAGCGGCGTGAGCCGCCGTGTCGGCGGCGAAGAGCCAGCCCGCGACGAGCCCGAGCCAGGCTGAGAGCCACCGGACCAGACCGCCGCCTTTGCGTCCATCCACCATGCGCGCCGTCGCCTCCATGCGACTCGACCGACCTCCCCGAAATCCGTTTCGGGCCGCTGGCGAGTGAGCCTCACCAGCGTGCAGATCGTCGAGGGGGCGGACGGTAGCGGCGGTCCCCGGGCCGGGCCAGACCGCTTTGCCCGCCGCGGAGCGGGCTTTTCGTCAGGATCGTGAGGCCGGGACGACCGTCGCGGACGTGCCATCGGCCCCTTGGCGACGAGCGACGACGGCCGCGAGCCCCGCCGCGACCAGGGCCAACCCGGGCAGCATCGGCCGAAGCACGACGACCCAGGAGACGCCGGCGGCCGCGAGCATCCAGGGCCACGACCAGGTGACGGCCGCATGCCACGCCGCCGGCTGCCACGCCGCAAGCAGCCACCCCGCCACAAGCGCAGCCACGAGCACGGCGGTCGCCGCGCTGCGACCTTCCGTTCCCGGAGCCGTCGGCCTCACCGTCCGGATCGTGAGCCCCTCGAGCCCTTTGTCGACGACCCACAAGCGGCTTCGCCCCGGGTCTGCAACGCCCTGGATCGCTCGCTCCCACTCCGCCTCGAGGGCGGGCCTCGCACCAGCGTCTCGGGCAGCCGCGAAGCCCCGCAACCGCTCGCGATCCATGTCGAGGGTGCCTTCCACCGCAGCGGCGAACACGGCCGTGACCCGCCGCTGCACCTCCGCCTGAGCGGCTCGCCAGACCCCGGCATCGACCACGCGGGCCGGTTCCGCCACTCGCACCCGCATGCCCGCCGGCGCGTCGATCGTCCAGAGCATGTCGCGGCATGGAAGCCCCTCGAGCCGCGGGGGCTCGAGCAACACCGCGTCACCCGAATCGACCAACGAACCGACTTCGCCCGCGAATACGGCCAGGATCGATCTCGGCCAACGGACATCGTGCAGCCGCACATCCCACGCGGACGACTCAACGGGCATGGCATGCGCCTCACGACCATCCACCAGCACGTCAAACAGCCTCATGCCCGGCGGAAATCGCATCCGGACCAGGGGCTCGGAAGCCACCACCTCGAATCGCGCCATGCCCCAGATCCTGCCGCGCTCGTCGATGGCCAGGTGCACGAGGGTGGCCTCCACCGAGTTGCCAAGCGGCACCTCGTCTGGTGCCGCGGCCCGCGGCGGCAACTCCTGCCGTTCCGATGACGACGGCTCGCCGCCCATCGTGGAAACAAACTCATACTCGGGGCCCGGATCGCCCGCACTGATCTCCACGACGTCATCGTCCGCATCCGGCGACGCCGCAGACGCCTCACTGCCCCTTCTCACGGCGACATCGATCCCGGGCAGCGATCGCCAGCGAACCACAAGTGGCGGCCCGTCGGTGACCGCACAACGCACCAGTGGCATTCGGCCGCCTGCCAAGGGCCGTCCGGAAACATGCGCCGCGATCGAGAGCCGATAGGTGCCGGGCCGCGGGTGCTGCGTGGCGACGACCAGTCGCGACGCCGCGGGCCTCGACACGTGGGCATCGACCGCGCCGCCCACGTCGTGTCCGCCACCGACCAGCGAGACTCGTTCCACGGTCGCATCATCGGGCAGGTCGATCGTGACCCCGGTGAAAGGTCCGGCCCGCGAATCGATCTGGCAGTCGAGGGAGAGTTCGACGAGGTCCACCGCCAACGCCACCTCGAGCCGCTGCGTGATCCGCGGCGACACCGTCTTGCGGCGCACCGACACGCGGGCCTTGGGACGGTCGCCCGCGTCGCCGCGCTCCAGCGGCCGCTCGTCGCCGCCCACGTTTGCCGCCGCCACCGTCTCAGACCGCCAGGCCGCAACCGCGTCGAGCGGATCTCCTTCGCGCGGCCGCAGCAGCGAATACCCCACCGGAAGCTCCGGCGTGACATCGAGCCCTGTGGCAGCCGAGCAGCGCACCGTGCGGACGTCGGAGCCGACCACGTCGAGCCACACGCCTGGCACGTCGAACACTCCCGTCGGGTCATCAAGAGGCATCGCAAACACGAGATCGAGCTGCACCGGACCGGCCGCCGGCTCGCGGAGTTCGACGAGGTATCGGCCTGCGCCCAAGGGCAGCAGCCGCGGTTGACCGGCATCGCGCCCCGGCTCGAGCGGGCGATCGGCGCGGATCACCAGCGACCGAATCAGCTGCCTGCCGGAGGCGATCTCGAACGTGGCCTTCACCACGCACGTTCCCTCGCCCCACCACACCTCGTTCTGGCTCTGCGCCTCCTCGGGCTGGGAGGCGAGTGGGTGGCGGGCATCGATCGATCGCACCAGCCTCACCACCTCGGCCCGCGACACGTCAAAGAGTCCCGCGGGGCCGGCCACGGGCCGCCAGCCGCCGGCCGTGTCGCCGCGGTCACACTGCCAGCGATCTGCGAGTTGCTCGTGGGTCGCCACGGCCTCGGTGACCATGTCGACGATCGCCGTGGCGGCAGGCGGCAGGCGAACTGTCACACACTCGACACTGCCCGTCTGGAGGGGCTTGGCGGAGAGGTCGACGGCGATCCTGTGAAAACCTGCGACCACGGTCACGATCCTCGCGGTCGCGCCATCCGCGGAAACGTCCACGGATACTCCGGGAACGGCCGCAACCGCGGTCCGTACCCAGCGGACGTCCGTGCCGCGCTGGTCGAGCGTGAGCACACCGCCGTGGTCACCATCGACGTCGAGTTCGAGCCGCCACAGCCCCTGTGACGCGACACTGAGCCGGCAGCCGCGGACCCGCACCGATTCCGCTTCGGCTGCCGCCGTGGTGAGCCGGCGAAACAAGGGCTCGGGCACGAGGGCCATGCCCCCGTCGGCGGCCGGGGTCACGTAGACCCGCGCGGGGCCGAGGTCGATGTCGGCGGCACACGTGGATGTCGACTGCAACGCGAGCACGAACCCGATGCCGACGGTGGCCCGCCGCGCGGCACCGGCCGCCGCACCGAACCACACTCCGGCCAGTCCTCCCCACCACGCCGCCCGGGCGATCGTCGCGAACGGCGGCGGGGTCCAGATCGCGACCAGCGCGAGTCCCACCACGGCCGTGACCGCGGCGCGCGGACGTCGGCGCGTCGCCCAGCCGATGACGGCCGCCGCCAGCGCCGCGACGACGATCGACGCCGTCGAGAGCAGCCGCCGCCTTATGACAAGCACACCCACGGCAGGGCCGGTCCCGGACGGTGGCGCGCTGATGGTACGGAAGCCGGCCTCGCTGCGCGTGGCCGGTTCGGGGCTCGCAGAGCCGGGCCGTGCGACGGTGGCATCGAAGAGCCGCTCGATCCAGCCATCCCCCGCAGACAGGTTCCGCCCCAACGCGAACAGGTCAAGATCGGCGGGCATCTTCAGTTCGCGGGTTCTGTCGAGAACTGGCACGTCGATCGCGCAGGCGATCGGATCGATCCTCCAGACGCCGAGCGAAGCCGCGCGGGCCGCGACGCCGCGCACGAGCAGCCGGATCCTGCCGCGTCCCGTGGGCAGCGGCACGCTCGTCGTGCCACCCGCCTCGGAGGGCACATCGAAGGGGGTCAGTTCGCCGTCGATCGACACCTCATCGAGCCGCAGGCCAGCCGGCACCGTCAACGCGACGTCGGCGCGACCCCGATTCTCGATGTCGAACACCGTCTCGCACTCGATCCATCCGGAATCGTGGCACCAGGCCGTCGTCGATTCCTGCCAGACCCAGGCCCGTGCCTCCGCCACGTCCGGAGGCACGACGACCACCGGCGGCTCCCCCGTGCGCCGCGGGAACTCGGCAGCCGCGGCATAGGAGAGCTCCGTGACCACGGCGGCGGAGCGGTCGTCAGGAATCTGGGGTGGCCGCTCGGCAAGCCCGCGATTGATCACGCTGGGCCGCGTCCCACCGGCGCCGCGAACCACGACCGTTCCACGGGCGTCGGTGGCCCCGTCGACCCAGGCGAGCGGCACCGCGACGGCGGCCGTGAACGGCCGCGTTCGCGTCGCTCGAAAGGTCACCGCACCATCGACTGCCGGACGAAACTCGACCAGCCATGATTCCTGGCCGGCCGCCGGCTCCTCTCCCGCAGTGCCGCCGGGCTCGAGACGCCGCGCGTAGAGCGTGCCGGCGTGGGGATCGACGAGCGACCACTCGACCGCGTCACCGAGCGGCTCCGACACCCTGACCACGACAGAGTCGACGGCGCCGGCGTCGGGCTGGCACGTGAACGAGAGTGACTCCGTGATTCGCGAATCGCGGGCCACGACCTGCACGAGCACGTCGGCTTGCAGCGGCGGCCGCCGGCGGACGAGCCGGCCCGTGCCACCCGCGGCACCGTCGCCCCCGCGGATCCGGCCCCGCGGCGCCCCGGGCTCGGCCAAGGCGGCGAGTTGGTTGTCTGCTGCCACGACTCCCATCGCCGCGCCGTCGAGTTCGATGACCGCGTCGGGGCCGACGCGATAGTCGACCAGCGACGACTCTGCCGTCTCTCCCTCCAGCCTCACCATGTCGAGGTCGGCCGTGAGAAACTCACCGCCGATCGGCACGCCGCGGCGATGCCCCGTGATCCGCAGACCGAGCGGCCGCGCAGGAGTGGCCGCCTCCGCCAAGCCGATCTGCAGTTCGCTGGAGCCCGATGCCTGAATCACCCGCCAGTCGAGCGTGCGATCCCGATCGGCGGCCGGCAAGGGACGGTCGCCATCCGTGGACGCCACCGCGCTGGCCGGCCACTCGACGGCCTCCACTGAATCGATGAACCATTCCGGCGCAATGCGACCAGTGATCACAAAGGCTTCGCCCGAGACGACGCGAACGTCGCATGCCGCGCGGCCGAGCACCGCGCCCGGCGACAGTTCGAGCGTCGTCACGCGGCCCGTATCGAGCCTGGGCATGCGGGGGTCGATCGTCACCGTCGCCCGCGCCGCGGCCGACTGCTGCTCGAGGTGGATGGTCGCGACATCGCCGCGGACCGTCGGCCCGCCGGCGGCGACGGGCCAGCGATCGGCGGCGGACGGCGCCACCACGACGCACTCCTCGACGTCGAGCGCCGCGACGGCGAACGCGGAATCGACGACGAGCGTTGCGCCGCCGCCGGCCCAGCGGTCCGCCAGGGGGCGGATCGTCGGGAGCGCGAACGGCACGTCGATCGCCGCCTCGGCGACGCCATACACGTCGAGCGGAATCAGAGTCCCTGAGAGTGCCGGCGGCACGTCGATGTCGATCCACCCCGCGTCGGTCATGACCGGAGCGATGTCGGTTCCCGGTGCGGCGGCCGACCGGCCGCCGATCACGTCGAGTGTTGCGTCGCAGCGGAGCCGGATCGCCCCCGCCCGCCACGGCCCCTCGGGCACGATCCGGACCGCGGCGTCGACCTGACGTCCGCGGACCACGATGCGATTCCAACAGCGGACCCGCGGCTGCCCCTCGTCCAGCGGCACGATCGCCAGGTCGATCATCTCGACACCGCTGAGATCGATCCGCCAGTCACCGTTGCCGTTCGCCGCGCGCCACATGACCACCGTGCCCGTGCCGCGATTCGTGACCACGGGCCGCACCGACTCCGGAAGCTGGAGATCGATTCGCGTCATGAGCGCCGCCACGAGCGGCACGCGATACTCGCCGGCCGCGAGCGGCTCGCAGGCAATGTCACAGGCGTAGGTGCCCGCGGACGGCGTTTTGACCGCCACCCGCCCGCCAGGAATGCCGAAAACCACCGCCTCGCCCACGCCTTCGTCCGAGCGGAGCACAGCCCGCTCCACCCACAGCCCCCCCAACGGCACGGCACCGCCAATGGCGGTGGCCAGCGCGCCGAGATCAAACTCCAGACGGCCGGAAAGCCGACCCCGTTCATCCGCCGCGAGCACGTAGCGTGCCTCGTCGGCAAGCCGCCGCGGCGTTCGCGTTTCGGCATCGGGCAGCAGTCCGGCAACCGCCCGGTCGAAGTCGGCCAACGGCATCGGGACGAGCCGGCCACCGTCGAGCGGCACGTCGCGGAGTCGCTCGGCCGGCACCGTCACCCGGACGAACTCGAGGCTGTCGTTGGGGCCCTGTTCCGCGGCGAGAGACGCAGCGATGCCGATGCCCATGCACCAGCACACCGGCCACGCGAGCATCCGGTTCATGCGTTCCTCGCCTGGGTCGCGGTCGACGCTTCGTCGATTCCTGAGGCGACGATCAGCGACGGAGAAGCAGCATTGAGTCGCGTGAGTGAACTGGCGGGGGCCGACGGGGCCACCATCCGCAATCCGCCGCTCGGCGAGCGTTCGGCGAACGATCGGAGTGCCCAGGCCACTACGGCGAGCACGAGCCCCGGCACCGCCGCCTGAGCCAGCAGCGGGGCGACATCGGGGCTCATGGCGGCGGCCAGGGCGAGGCTTGCCGCCAGGGTGATCCACACGACTAACTTCCGCCACCAGGGTCGGTAGACCGCTGCGAGCCCGACCGCCAGGGCCACCCCCGATGCGACAAGCACGATGCACCAGTTCGGCACGAGCCAGAGCACCGCATCGCCAGGGGAACCAACGCCGGAGAACACGACCGATCGCTCGGCGAGCGGCGGCAACTGACCGCCTCGCGGCGCAGGATCCGTCCCGGTGTCTTGACCGATCGCGACCGCCTCCATCCAGTCGGCGATCTGCCCGGGCGTGGCGGCAGGTCGCTGCTCCCAGCCGATCCTTCCTCGCTGCCATCGCTGCTGCGCGGTCCATCCCGCCGGCAGCCCAAACACGTGCTCATCGGGCCGCACATGGAGCGTCCAGTAGAAACGCCGTTCGAGCACCGGCGGCTCGAACACGGGCGGCGCGAGGCCAATCGGGCCGGGAAGCCCGAGGCGAGCGGCGACTCCACTCCATCCGGCGTCGCGCCGCGACGTCGACCGCACATCGAGCCGCCACCGGCGTGCCGGATCGGTCCTCGGCAGATCGACCACGAGTCTGCCGCCACGCGTCGTGGCCGGCACGAGGTCCCCGTCGAGTCGCACCTCGTGCATCGCCGCAGACTCGGTCTCGCGATCGGCGACGCCCGGGAGGGTCATGACGATCGCGTCTCGCGCCGACGACACGACATACCTGCGAATCTCCTCGCGAATGCCCCCCATCAGCCGTGTCTGCAGCCACGCGGCTTCGATCACCATGCTGCGGGCGGCATCAACGCCACGGGTGGAGAGGGTGAGCGGCACGCTCCGCTGCGGTTTCATGGCGGTCCACCCCAGCGTGGCCGCCGCGGCCGGAGCCACGTCGCGCCGCCAGGCATCGCCGCGGACGCCGACGACGGTCGAGTCGGGCGCGGAGATGGCGACCGTCTCCCGTCCGATGGCGGCATCCAGCGGCTGCACGAGCGGCACGTCGATCGCCACGGTCGACTGTGGTGGGATCGCGGGAGTCGGAATACGGAACCGCACGGACACCTCGCCCTCGCCGAGGAGCGGCTCCGGCAGGATCACCCGCACCCGTGTCTCGGATACCCCGGCGTCGGCGTCCTCATCGACGGGACCAACCTCCGTCGGATCGAGCGGTGCATCGTCCTGGCGCACGGTGACTCCTCCCGCCTCGACCACCGCGGCGGGCACCGCCAGTTCGATCGACTCCAGCGGGACGTGCAGCACATTGAGCCGGATCACCTGCTCGACTGCGATCTCCACGGCATCAACGGAGGCCTGGGCGGCGATCGAGGCCTCGATGCGTCGCGGCAGGAACCGACGGTTGGCCGCGAAGCCGCCCTCCGCAGCATCGAGCCGGTAGACGAGGGCGCTGGTGTCGGCATCGGCAACGGCCGCCGACGCCGCGGTCTGGCGGACCAATCCGATGATCGACTCGTTGTCCGGAAGCAGTTCGATGTCGCTCCGGGCCCCGATGGCCACCACCGCGGGTCCGACCACATCGGCCCGGGGCGTCGGCAGATTCCAGGCCACGCGATCGGCGTCTGTCCCAACGGGGAGGGTCGCCCGCATCGTCACGACGATGTCGCCTGTCAACGGCTGCGCGAACGGAACGACGAGCATGCCGTCGTCGCTGGCGGCACCCGCGGCGTCCACGGCTCCCGGGGGGCCGATCTCATCGACGACCCACGAGGGGTCGAGGCCAATGACGACGCTGCCGACCGGCGCGCCGCGAGCCGCCACGCGAAACTTCGCGTCGAGGGTCACCCGCGTCCCTGCCACGTCATACCGGTATTCGGGCTCGATCACCACGCGGCTCCGCCGCGGCCGCACGCGAAGCGGAAGCGATGCCGGCAAGGCGTCGTAGGCGAACGCGGCGACAAACCCGGGCTGCCGCACGTTCGCGGGCGGATCGACCCGCCTGAGCTGCGGCACGTCGCTCCAGGTGACCAGCCACTCGCCGTCCACGAGGAGGCTTACTCGCCCCCACTGCCGCCAGGCGGTAAGCCCGTCGACGCCGAATCCGACCGCTTCGAACGATGCCGCGCCCGTCGGGTCGATCGCCTGCTCGCAGACGAGCGCGACGATCGCGGTGCCGTCGGCGGCCACGTCGAGCGCGACCTCGGCGGTCGGGGCGTCGCGGGTGCCGCCGCGGGCGAGGAGCGTGGCCGGCGGCTTCACCTCGCGGAGGGCCGAATCGGGTGGCAGGGTGATCGTCATGCGTCGGGGTCCGGCGGCGAGGTTGCCCAGGCGAATGGTTGTCTCGGTGACCGCGTTGCGGCCATCGATCCGCACGGTGCTCTCGCTCGTGGCCAGGGCGGCCGGACTACGGCCCACCGACTCATCACCGACACGAACACGGACGTCTCCGGCGAGGCCTCGAACAGAGACCACGCTGCCGCCGTCGGCAGTGGCCGTCACCGCCGGCTCCGCCGACTCAGGCGACACCGCGACCTCGGGCGTCAGGCGGCGCGACGTGACGTCGATCTGTGACGCGACTGCGGCCGGCACGCGGAACGCAAACGCTTCGTGCGTGGCGGTCGACTCGACTGGCATGCGGCCCTCGAGCACCACCGTGTGCCGCACCTCTCCACCGGCCTCCGGCGTCGCATCGAACCACGCGCGATATCCACTGCGGCCGGGTTCGACATCAACGACCATCCGGCCGGGGCCTTCGTGCCGCGGCGCTGCGGACAGGATCATCCCTCCCGATTCGAGCGAAATGGGCGTCCAGCCTCCATTGATCTGCCTGATGGTGAACTCAACCGTGGCGGGACAAGTGACCTGGCCATGGCCCTCCGCGCGGGGAGCGACGTCGCGGGCATCGATCTTCACGACGACGTTCTCGAGCACCGCGCCGGGGGGCTGCAATCCTCCCGCCAAGCCCTCCTTGATGCGAAACAAATCGACGAAATCCCGATACCGAAACCCAGGCACCGGCACCAACCGACCGCCCTCGTCGGGCACGTAGAAGAGTTCCGGCTGAACCTCCTCGATCGTTCCACCGGCCAAGCGACGCTCTTCGGCCGTCGGCGGTTGGCTGGGAGCGACCCCGTGCCACGACGCCATCACCACCGCAACCGCGCAGACGGCGACCCTCGGCCAGCGTGACCGCGGCGACGAACACATTGTGCGAGGGGGCGAACGGCGCATGCGGGCCGGTGCGTTCTGTTCAGGGGACTAGAGAAAGCCTAGCCCGAAACCCGACGCAGAGCCGTCATTTTTCCCAGTCCTCATAACCATCACGACCGTCACCGACGACAGACCGACCGGAGGTCAGCGAAGAATTTCGCGAAACTCGTCGTAGAGGCGGCCGCTGCTGGCCGCGATGAAGGCGGGGTCATCGAGCGGAATCGTCGCGGGGCCGCCTCGAAACGGCCCCACGGCACATCCAGCCTCGCGGGCGATGAGGATGCCAGCTGCCGCGTCCCAGCAGCAGATCCGTCGCACCCAAAACGCATGCAAGCGGCCGCAGGCGAGGTAGGCGAGGTTGAGGGCCGTTGAACCCGTGCGTCTGATGGAGTGCGCGTGGGGAAGAACGGCCAGGAAGTCGGCGACGGCGGGCGAGTCGGGCGTCACCTGCGCGGGAAAACTGACGGCGGTGACCGCATCGGCCGGCGCGGTCACCGACGCGGCGGCGATGGCCTCGCCGTTGAGCCGGGCGCCGCCACCGCGGCGGGCTGTGAAGCACTCATCCCGCAGCGGGTCGTAGATCGCCGCCACGACGATGTCATCGCCGTCGGCCAGCGCGATCGACACGCAATAGGCCGGAAAGCCGTGGACGTAGTTCGTCGTGCCGTCGAGTGGATCGACAATCCAGCGCGTACCGCTGCCGGAATGGCCTTGCACCCCGGGCGGCAGCGGCGGCCGGCCTCCTTCCCCTTCCTCGCCCACAAACCCGTGCGCCGGAAACGCCTCGAGCAGGATGCGGCGCACCTCCGCCTGCGACGCGTGGTCGGCCTCGGTGACGAGGTCGCGGGGGCCCTTCGACGTGGCCTTGAAGCGGCCGACCCACTCCTGGAGCACGCGGCCGCCCGCCCGGGCGGCAGACTCGCAAACCTGAAGCGGATCGGGGGATGATGACATGACGGGATGGGAAGCAGGGTGAACGCGGACGGTGAACGCGGACGGCCATGCGTGGCACCGCGATGACGCGGCAGTGTAGCAGCCGCCACGTGATGCCCGGAGCGGTGACTGTCCCGCTACAATCCTTGCCGTGACTCGTCCCTTCCCTCTCCCGGCAATCCTCTCGTGAACTCCTCGCCAACTGCCGTGCCCGCGACATGGTCGATCTCCGGAAGTGTGGCGTCCTGGCCGCACGCTGATGGCGGTGGGCAGATCGACGTCGCGGCGGCGGGCCGCGGGCTCGAGATTCAAGCGGCATCTGGCGGCCGCGATGCGGTGCTGGGCGTCAACCTTTCGTCGCTCGCCGATCACTGGCTCCGCGGTGCTGATCTGGTCGCGACCTACGAGCCCGACGACCCGCGGCGACTACGGTCCACCGTGATGTGGCGGTCGCATGGCCGCCACGAGGGCATTGCGTCGTGGGAGGTGGTCGTCTCCGCACAGACGTCCCTCCTCGAAACGGAGGTGGCGGTGGACGTCTGGTCGGACATCGCGGCCGACAGCCTCCTCTGGTTGTCTGGCGGCCCCCGCTGGTCGTGCGGCGGCGAGGCACCATGCTGGCGGCCGATCGCGCCGGGCGAAGCGCTGCCCGAGAGTGCTGCGGCGATCCTCGCCCGCCGCGCGGGATCGTCGTGCCTCGTCGCGGTGCATCCGGCAGACGCGCGGCGGATCGATATCGAACACTCGGCAGGTCGCTGCGGCGTCACGTGCAGGCTGTTTGCCGCACCGCTCGAGAAGGGAGTGCTGCTGCGGAGCCGCGTGGTGGCGGCGATCGGGCCCGAGAGGAACGACGAAGCCTGGGCCGACCGGGTGCTGCAGGCGTTCGCCGCGTCGCCCCCGCCCCTCACCACCTGACCGCCGCATTGCTCGGGGCTGGCCATACCCCTCCACCGGAGTATCGAGCGTTTGTATGGACAAGCCCAACGCCGTGAGGCGTTGGGCGAACAGCCACGCGCGGCGTAACCAACGCTTCCAGGGTCGTGGCGCACGCCTCACGGGCGTCGAGCAAGCCAACAGCATCAAAGGGATTCTCGCATGACATCACTTCGTGCCGTCGCACTCCTCCTCCTGCTCATCCGTTGCCACCCCACCCATGCCGAAAGCCTCGCCGAAATCACCGCGCGTGTTGGCGCAGACACCGACAAGGCTTTCGCGGGCTGCGTGTACCTCGACCAATCGCGCGATTATTTTGCGCGCTTCTCGAGAGACACCGACGCCACACCCACCGAGAACGACACTGTGCTCGACGGCACGTGGCGGATTGTCATCGCAAGCGATGCTGACCCACTGGTAGCTCGCATGGCCACAGATCTTGCCGATTTCCTTGCGCGGCGCATGGCACTATCGCTTCCGCTCGAAACGCTTTCCCCGGAAGCCGTTGCCACCCCGCCGGTGCACAGCATCGTGCTCGTGGATCATGACGGGGGCAAACCCGAAGTCGCCGAAAGCTTCACACTGCGTGTGGCCGCCGACCAGATCGTGCTCCGGGGTGTCGACGCCCGCGGCGTCCGCGATGGCGTCGTCCATCTCGTGGACCGAATTGGCCTGCGGGCCGCGCCGTTTCTCGCCCGGGGTGAAGAGACGTATGTGCCGCGCCTACCGGTGCGCCTCGGGCCGGTGCCCTCGGGCGGCAGCTGCCGCGAGACCGCGTTTCTCGGCTACAACGCCGTGCTCAGCGGTGGCGGAAGCCTTCATGCGCTCTCGCGTTCCAATGCGATTCCCGAACTCGCCGCGCGGCGCATCGAAGGCCTGCCCGAAGCGAACCTGAGAGCCGCCGAGGTCGCCCGCACCTACGGCCTGAAGACCTACGGATTTCTCAACACCCGGCAAAAATTCCCCAAGGATGACCCCGTGCTCATCGCCCACCCGGAGTTGCGGGGCGCGCTCACCTGGAAAGCCGACGGCGAGTACGTTCTCTGCACCGAGCA
>JBAXOU010000027.1:0-23148 GCA_037133115.1 Planctomycetota bacterium
TTCGAGTGAGCGGAGGGCCGGGCACCGATCCGCCACCGGCGGATTGGTCGGCCCGGAGCGAACGTCCGGCGAGATGGCACGGGCAGTCCCGAGCCCACTGCAAACCGGAACGACACACAGGTTGACAACCTGTGCTACGAAGGAGCCCCCCGCGTGAACCGGGAAGACACACAGGTTGACAACCTGTGCTACGGGGGAGAGCCCACGCCTGAGAATGCCGCGCACCTCGGATCACTTCTCGAACCCCGCGTCATCGAAGCGCACGGGAACACCAACACCCCCGTCGGCAAACTCGACGCCGATCGTCAGCCGCCGCGCGTCGTGGAGATCGATCTCAATGGGAGTCGCGCCGGCGCCGTCGAGCCGCTGCCGCCACTCGGCGCCATCGTCGGCTCGCGCCCAGACAACGACCGCCGAGGCCGACGCCCCGCGAACCGCCCGGGCGTGAAATCGGCGGCTGTCGTCGGGCACCCTCCAGGTGGCGGTCGCCTTGGGACGCATCAACCAGGCGGACTGTCCGTCGGCGGGAGTCACGATCTGCGGCGCAAAAAAAGACGCCAGGCCGTCGATCGCGGTAAGGCCTCCGAAGAACGGCTCGCTCGACGTGGTCTCAGGTTCGACCGCGACGAGCGCGACCGTCCGCCCGGCTGCGAAGTCGATCGACCGGAGCAGGTCGCCGGGAACGCGAATCTCGCCGTCGAGCACGAGCCCGCCATCACGCCACTCGACCGTCGAAGCACCGAGGGTGCCGCCGACGATCGAGACCTGCGTGGCCCCCGTCGCCGGAGTCGCCTGCGCCACCGGCGGCCGCACCCAGACAAGCCCGAGCACCTTGCGGCGGTTCACGGGGATCCGCTCGCCGTCGAGCATCACCGTGACCGCGGTGGGCGAGATCGCGGTGATCGCGCACTCCACGAGTTCGAATCCCTCCGGCTGCATGACGGCGACGAGATCGGCCGCCGGTTCGGCGGGCACCGCCGCGAGCCAGTCGGGAATGCCAGCCCCTGCGGCATCCGCCGCCGGTCGCCACACCGCCCGACGCAGCCGCTCGATCGGCAGGTCGATGGCCGCGGTGCCGCGGACGATCGTCGCGCGACCTTCCTCCCAGCGGAGGTCGTCGCCGCCGATCGTGAGCCCGCCGTCTCCCACCACCTCGACCGCCGCAGCCGGCACTGGCCCGCCTTCAGGACCGGCGACCGCGGCGAGCGACCGGACGCTGGCGAGGGGAACCCGCCGTGAATCACCATCCACGATCAGTTCGAGGGCCTCGCGATCGATCGACCGGAGTACACCCTGGAGCGGCGCGGCGGCGGTGCCTTCCACCCGCACCTGCACGTCGGGGCTGGCGGCGATCCCGCCGACGGCCAGGACGGCCCAGCACAAAGCCGTCCGCGCCGCGGTTCGCAGGCCCACGCCACCAGACATCGCGATGACGGGGCAGCAGTTCACGTCAGCGCTCCTCAGCGCCGGTGGATAACCGCTTGAAATACTGTTCGATCGCCTCGCGGTAGTGCGGCGGAAACTCGCGGCCGATCTGCTGAAGCGCCCGCTCGCGATCATGAGGCGGCAGGTTGCCCCACGACTCGCCCGGGGTGAGGTCTCGCTTCCGCACCTCGCCCGTCCCGCGGCCGCGGGCGATGCGACTGTCTTCCATAGGCCGCCCTCCGCCCCCCTGCCCCGAGCCACTGCCCGCGCCGGATGACGACTCGCCTTGTTGGTCCTGCCTCTGCTGGTCCTCGAGCCGCTTGATCAGTTCGTCGAGCGACGCCACCACGCCGTCCTGCACCTCGCGGGTCGTAGGGCCGGCACTGCCGAGGTCGAGCCGCCTGGTGACGTCTCGCATGCGGCGGGCGATGTGATCGAGCGAGCCCTTCTCCAACGTGGCGACGTCGGCCCGCAGCAGCCGCGCCACGCTGGCGTATCGCACGGGGATCTCCGACTCTCGCTCCAGCAAACGGTCGAGCGACTCGATCGCCTCGTCGATCTTGAGGAGCCAATGCTCGCACGCGGCCCGGTGAAACAGCACCGTCGCGGGATCGACCGAGTCGCCGACGTCGAGGCGGTCCAGCAGCGGCAGGGCCTCGTCGAAGCGGTCGCGACGGACGAGTTCGCGGCCCCACCAGAGTGTCACCGCATCCCGCACGAAGGCGTCGGTCACCGGATCGTCAAGCCATTCGATCGGCGGATCCTGGCCACGAGCCACCGTCGCCACCAGCTGGGCGGCACGGGGCTCATGATCTCCGATCGCATCCACCACCGTGTCGAGCAGGTCTCTCCGGCCGGCGGCCACGTCGTTCCAGGCCGCCCGCACGGCGGCAGCCCGCGTCGGATCAACCGTCTCCTGGGAGACCGATCCCGCGGGCCACTGCTCCACCTTCAACTTCACCGCCGCGGCGGTAGGAATCGACCACGTGGGCTCGCGGGAAAGCGCCGGCTCCGACACCGCGATGGCGAACTGCGGCGGCCCGACCGCGGCCCAGGCAGCCGCCACGAACAGGCCTCGCGCCAGCGTGCGGCGGATCGAGGGCAAGGGCATGCGCAGCTCCGGAGTTCGGGAACGAAGCACCATCCGTGAGTGTAGTCTTCGCGGCCACGCCGGGGGAAACCAGCGGCCGACGCGCTACTCGGTGAGCCCTTCCACGATGTCGCGGGCGGCCCGTTCGATCTGCCGCTGCCGGTCGGCGAGCCGCGTGAGGGCCGCCCGCAGGTCCGTTCCTGCCACGGGTGTGTCATCGGCATCGAGCAGCCGTGCGAGCCGCTGCGTCCGCGCGTTCACCCGGGCCTGCAACGACCGCAGCATCTTGAGTTCGGCGAGTTTGTCGACGAGGGGCTGCTCGCCCGCCTCGCCGGGGCGTCCGCCAGCCGGCGCGGCGGCCGCATCCTGCTGGTCCTCGCGCGCCCGTTCGACGGCCGCGAGCATCTCCTCCAAGCCGATGACGATCTCGCCGAGCAGGCTGATCGTGTCGCGGCCCGCGTCGCCGCGAGCCAGCCGCGTGGCCGCCTGGCCCGAATCGTCGTGCACCTGCTCGAGCGCCTGCGGAATCGCCACTGCCGAGCCGTCGTCGCGGACGAGCACGAGGGCCTTGGCGGCTTCGGCCGTGATCGTCCCCTGCTCCCTCCCCAGCCGCGCCGCCTCCAGCTGCCGCTCCCGATCCGACTGCTCGGTCGCCGCGGTCAATCGCTCCGCGTCGGCGAGCACGCCGCGTTCGGCCTTGAGCATGCCGCGAAGCCGCGTCTCGAGCTGGACGAGCAGCCGCGTCACCTCCTCCTCCCGCATCTGCCGCAGGATCTGCTCGAGTTCGGCCCGTGCCGTTTCGAGTTCCTCGACGGCCCGCTCCTGCTCGCCCCGCGCGGCCCCGGGGTCGGTGTTCTCCAGGCGCTCCTGGGCCTGTCGCATCCGCTGCTCGGCGACCCGCAGCCGCTGCGCCGTCCGGCGGCTCCGGGCCGTGTCGTCGTCGCCCTCGACCTGAGGCTCCTCGGCGGCGTTCGCCGGCGCCGACTCGTTTCCGTCGGGGTTGGATGGCTCCGCCTCGCGGCCGCGGTCCTTCCCGGTCGCCTCGGATGTCTCAGCCGAATCGGTTGCGGGCTTCTTCGCGTCCTCATCGAGCCGTTCGGCGAACCGCTGCACATCGTCGCCGAGCGCCCGCGTCTCGTCCGCGACCGCCCGCTGCCGCTCGGCCAGGTCGCGGCCGGCGCCTCCCGCCTCCGTCACGCCCTCGATGTCCCGCTGCTTCGCAATCTGCTTGGTGATCCTGCCCATGAAGGCCTTCAGTTGCTTCGCGGTGTCGGCCGCCCGCTGTTCCCCAGCCCCCGCCTCGAGCAGATCGAGGAGCGATCGAAACTGGCCGATCGCATCCTGCTGGCTCGTGCCAGCCTTGAGGAACTGGCCCTGTTCGAGCATCGCGACGATCGCCGCCACGCGATCCCCCAGCTGCTCCTCGCGGGCGTGATCAAACGCCGCCCGCAGCGCCGCGGCCCGCCGTGGATCGGTTGCTGCAAGCACGTCGGCAAGCCGCAGGAACGACCGTTCGAGCTCCTGGTAGCGTGCGAGCAACTCGGCCTCTCGGGCGGCGAGCGCGGTGGCATCTGACCGCGGCGCGTCGACCGCCCACGCAGGGCACCAGGTCGATGCGGCGAGCACCGCCGCCACGACGGGAAGCAGGAAGTGTCTCATGGCGACTCCAGGGCCTCACGGCCCCGCCTCCGCTGCCGCTCGAGCGTGTCGTCGCGGATCTGCTCCTGCACGCGAATCACGCCGCGGAGCCGCTCGATCACCTCGTTGATCGATTCGAGTTCCAGCATGCGATCGAGCACCGCGCGGAGTTTGGCCACCGCGGCATCGAGGGCGGCGGCCATGGCCTGGCCGCCACCGGCGGCGTCGCCCTCGCCAGCCTTCCGACAGCGGCTGATCGCGGTGGCTAGTTCCTCCGTCACGATCGCGATCAGCGGCTCGGCGATCTGGCCGAGAAGGCGGGCCTCGACGTCGGGCGTCGCCAGCGCGTTGTTGACCAGTTCGCGGTGGATCCCGCGGAACTCGCCGGCGATCTCCGCGGTCTCTCCCGCCGCGCGGGCGGCTGCTTCGCCACACCGCCGGGCAACGCCATCGCCGCCATGATCATCGCCATCACCGCGATCATCGGCCGGCCGTGGCGCCTTCGCGGCGGCAGCGTCTCGCGCCTTCACGAGATCGTCGATCACGCCCTCGAGCCGCCGCCGCAGCAGCACCTCGCGGGCCTCCACGAGCGCCCGCAGCGACTCGGGCGAGACCACGTCGAGGATCCAGGTCTCACCGATGGTCTCGTGCGGCCCATCGGCGAGCGTGCAGCGATCGCGGGCCGAGACCGATACTTCGAGCCGCGTGCCGATGGCGAGGCCCGCCTGCTCCAGCCGCACCAGTTCCGGGCGGTCTGCCGCAAGGTCCACCGCTGCCACTCCATCGAGAGCACGGGCGATCGGCACGATCCGGCTCGCGTCGCCCACCGCCAGCCGCACGTCGGCCGAGGCCAGGGCGTGATCATCGGTGATCGAGCCCTCGATCGGGAGCGTCGCCTGCGGCGTCACGGCCGACGAGATGCCCGCCAGCCGCACCGCCACCCGCGGCGGCTCGTCGGGAACGGCCGCGAGCACCACCGCGACAGGATCCCGGTTCACGAGGCCGTGTTCGTCGACGAGTCGCACGAGCACGGCGGTGTCGACATCAATCGGCGGTGTCACGGCCGAGATCACCATCGCCGGCGCGGATGCCGAGTCGAGCCGGGCGATCAGTTCCTCCACGGCATCCATCCCGTCGGCGGCTGCCGCCCTGCGGATCGACACGCTCGCTGCCGACAGCGGCTTGCTCGACGTGCATGCCAGACTCACGATCGATCCGCGGGGCACGGTCACGACACGGCTCGCCGCCGAGGTTCGTGGTCCACCACCGAGGTAGGGCGGCGGCGTGGAGGTGATCTCGAGCGCCGTCACCACGGGAGGATCTTCGACCACGACGCGGAGCTCGCGCAGCCTGGCGTCGCCGCCGCGAATCTCGACGTCGAGATCCTCATCGACCCCCTTGAGCACATGGCCGAACGACTGTCCGGCGGCCGTCGCGCCACCACGGCCCCCCATCCGCTCGGACCGCACGCCACCTCGGCCCCGCGTGCGGAGTTCGACCATCTCGGGCGGATCGCCCCAGGCCGCGATCGCCCGCACGAGCACGTCGACGTCGTCACCGCGGGCCACCACCCGCCGCCCGTCCACGAAGCCCTCCGGCTCAAACGCCACCCGCCGCGGCCAGGGTGCGTCGGAGAGCCCGAGCATTCGCCGCGTCCAGATCGCCGTCTCCGTCGGCCGCGCCGCCGCCGCCACCGCCGTGACAGCGACCGCACCGGCGACGGCCGCCAGCACGCCCGCGAGCCGCCGCCTGCGGAAGATGGCCCCGGTCCGGATCCCGCCGGCGCGTGCCGCAGCAGCCGACACCGTTGCCGCGAGCATCTCCGGATCGACCTCGGCGTTGCCACCGCGACTGCACGACACGGCGGTTGACAGCGCGTCGCCAAACTCGGGATGCGCCCGCTCGACGACGAGGGCGAGTGACTCGTCGGTGAGCGGCACCGCCAGCCGCATCGCGAGTCGTGTGACAAGCACCCACGTCACCGCGGCGATGACCGCGGCCAGCATCGCTCCTCGCACCCAGATTGGCGGTTCGACGAGCCGATCGAGCACGAGCGACAGCCATGCACCGGCCAGGGCCACGGCCGCCGCGATCGCGAGCGACTCCGCCCAGATCCAAATCCGCGTCCGGCGCCTGACCGCCGCGAGCATTCCGAGAATCGACGCGATCGCTTCGTTGTGCCGGGCCGGGGTCGGGGCGGGATGGGGTGCCGTGTCCATGCGTCAGGCGAGCCTCGCAAGCCGGCGGACGATCCATTCGAGGCACAGACAGCCAGCGCCCACCGCGAGCAGCGCGGCGTTGAGCCGGCGCTTGAACGCCGGGTCGGCCGCCCCAGTCTCATACTCCCGTCGCGACCGGTCGGGGAGTGTTGCGGCGATCGCATCGGCGATCTCGCCGGAGGAGCCACCGTCGGCAAGGAACCACGCGGTCCCGCCCGTGTCGTTCGTCAGCTGGGCGAGCACCGCGCGATCGAGCCTGGGGTTTTCCAGTTCGCGATCGGGCAACTGCACCTGGATCCGACGAGACAGCCGCTCGTCTCCGGCGGTGAGCGGTTCGACCTCCACGAGCCAGCCGCCCTCGCGGGTGACGACAAACCCGCCCGCAAACGTGCCGGGGCGCGTGGGCTCGGCGACGAGCGGCACTGAAACATGGCTGCCATCCGGTGCCACGGCACGGCACTCGGGTGGGCGTCCCGCGACGGG
This sequence comes from Planctomycetota bacterium, assembly GCA_037133115.1. Taxonomy (GTDB): domain Bacteria; phylum Planctomycetota; class Planctomycetia; order Pirellulales; family UBA1268; genus QWPN01. The sequence goes on from JBAXOU010000027.1 coordinate 6,856, forward strand.
CGCGACGATCCGGATCCGTACCGTGCCGCCGACCGCCACGCGATCCTGCTCCACGATCAGCCGTCCGCGGCGGGCTCCGCGCATCAGGCGGCCCTGCGCCACGTGCCGCACGAGCTGCGCCACCAGCCGCTCGTAGACGTCGTCGCCCAGGGCCCGCAGCCGCCAGAGTTCACCGCTGCCCATCGCGAGCACGCTCCCCGATCCATAGAACTGCCCCGCGAGATAGGCCGGTCCTTCGCCACCAGCCCCCGCGGCGAGTCGTGCGTAGACCGTCGCGCCCGGCTTCACGCCGGCTGCGGGATAGCAGGCATAGACGCCGGGAAACTCCCTCCAGACCGCGTCGCTGGCGGCTCTCGTGCCGGCAAGCCTGAGAAACTCCGCCTCGCTGCCGTCGCGGGTGAGTTCGAGCCGCCGCGGATCGTCGGCCGCCATGCCGGCCGTGGCCGCATCGCTCCGCCGTCGCAGGTCGAGCGGATACAGCCCTCTGATCGTCGCCGTCCGCGCGTCGCCGAGCCAGCTGTCCATGAACACACTCCCTGCCACCAGCATGAGCCCGCCCGACTCGCCCGCCACCCACCGCTCCAGCCGCGCCTGCGCCGCCGGCTCGAGCAGCCGCCAGTCGTAGTCGATCGCCACCACGGCATCGTATTCGCCGAGCGGCTCGTCGGCCGGTGGAAACGCATCGAGGATGCGGCGGGCGTCCTGCGAGATCCCGGCCGCCGCGGTGCCGAGGAGCACGTCGACCGCAAAGCTCTTGTCCCGCTCGAGGACGTTGCGCATGAACTGATACTCGCGGCCCGGGCCGCCCGCCATCAGCAGCACCTGCGTCACGCGGTCCACTACCTCGACGTCCACGGCCTGCACGTCGTCGGCGGCCGAGCGATCTGCCGCCGGAGGAACCACCCGCACCGCGACCAGCCGCCGGCCGGGAGTCGTCAGGCCGGGCACGTCGAACCGCACAGGCACGAGTTCGCCATCGGCCCCGAGCATCACCTCGACGCCATCGAGCACGCGACCCGCGACTGACTCCCCTGCCCCGTCGGACGGCCGCTCCTCGAGTTCGATGCGCACCCGCTCGCCGGCCAGGCCCTGCGACTGCAGAAAGGCCGACACCGCAAACCGGTCGCCGGGGAACACGCGGGCCGGCGCCACGAGGTCGGCGACGCGGACGTTTGCCGGCAGCACGTCGCTGCCCACGCCGATCGCATGCACCGCCACGCCCGTCCGCGTGGCCACCGCAGCCGCCGACCGCGGATCGAGACCGGCGTTCTGCCCGCCGTCAGAGAGCACCACCACCCCCGCGAGCGTGCCGGCCGGCCCAGCCTCGACCGCACGTGCCACAGCCTCGCCCAACCGGGTCTCGGCCCCGCCTGGCGCGAGCCGCGCTCGCCAGTCACCGTCGGTCGCCGCGCTCGCCTCCGTTCCCGAGCCGGCGGAGGAGAGCCGAAGCACGGAAGTGGCGTCGGCGTCAAACCGCCACACGCTCACGTCGTGCCGGGGCAGCACCGCCGCGAGGAGATCCGACTCGACGAGGTCGGCAGCACGAACCGCCCGCGTGGCAGCGGCATCGTCGCCGTCGGCCAGCGACATGCTGGCGCTCGAGTCCACGAGCACGGCCACGCGTGATGGCAGCGCGATCTCGTGCTCCGCGATGCGTTCGACGTCGAGAATCGCCGCCGCGACGACGGCCAGGGCCGCCAGCCGGAGCGCGGCGAGGAGCACGGCCACCGGCCGCGGAAGCTCAGCGGCGTCGCGCCGTACCATCCAGGCGACGTACACGGCCACGGCGGCGACTACGAGCAGCGCCACTGGCATCTGCCACCAGTCGTCGAAGCCGTCGAGCAGTCGGCTCGAGACGCGGTGCCTCATGAGGCTCCTCCGTGATTCTCGCGGGGCGTGGCCTCGCGACGAAACGCCGGCGATGAGGGCGGGCGCCGGCGCACGACGGGCGGGCACAGGTTGAAAACCTGTGCTACGGGGGCGGACGTGGGTAGGCACAGGTTGACAACCTGTGCTACGGGGGCGGAGGGCAGGCACAGGTTGGCAACCTGTGCTACGGGGGAACGACGTGGCGAGAACCTAGCCACGATGGCGAAGCGCAGCCGGCGTGCAGTGAGCGAAGGGCAGGAAGCCCGCAGCGAACGTCCGGCGACGGGGCGCGGGCAGACCCGAGTCGACGCAAGGCATCGAGACGCGGATTGAAACGCTGTGCTCCGATGCGGCAACGACGTGAGATTGGGAGTGAGCCGTCTCACGTCGTTGGCGACGGCGAGCAGCAGCGGCGGTGGGAGCGGCGTCATGGGCGCAGGGCTCAGGCCGTTGGCCGGCGGGCGACGGGGTGATATCCGGCCGCGTAGGCGACCAGCTGTTCCAGCAGCAAGAGCGCCGCGACGACGATCAGCAGTGGCAGGGCCAGCGGACGGCCGGCGAAGTCGCCCGCCGTGGCTGCGACGTCGGCGGCTCGATCGTAGCGGAAGGGCACGCCTCGCAGGGCGGCCTCCAGCCGTCCGACCCCGGCCCGCTCCAGGCGGCCCTCACCGGGATCGACGTTGACGGCGAACGACCGCTGCCGCTCGCTGCCGTCGAGCCTCCGCCACCGCGCCTCGACGAGGCCTGCGTGAGCCGTTGCCGGAAGCATGGCCTCGAGCATCGGGCCCGATGTGGCGACGGCCGTCTGCCGCACGACGGCGGCATCGGGCGGCACGAGGAAGTGGACGTCGGGTTCGTCCACGCCGGCCTCGAGCCGCACCGTAACGGGCTCGCCGACCGTGACCGACTCTGCCCGCCGTCGCAACCGCGCGAGATGGCCCTCGAGTTCCAAGAGCACGACCACCCAGCTCGGGTTGGCCCGAGCCCAGTTGTTCCACTCGGGCGCGGCGGTCGTGAGCACCGCCACAACGAGGCCGTCGCCGAATGTCTTCTCGATCACGAGCGGCTGACCGGTGCGGAGCGAGAGCAGCCGCCGCACACCGTGCCCGGCGGCATCGAAGCCGCGGTCGATCGCCCAAAACCGCTCGATCCGCACGGCGTCGAGAAGAGGGTTCCGCTGGCCGGCGAGCACGGCCACCACGGGGTGGTCCTCGACGGTGACGTCGGGCGTCTGCGCGGCAGCCTTGGCGTCGGACAACAGGTCGATCGCGCCGGCGAGCGGCACCGGAAACAGGCCCGCGCCGCTGCGGTGAAGCGTGTCGTTGACGACATCGCCGCGGGTTCGGGGCCCACAGAAGAAGACCACGCCGCCCCCCGCGCGGGCATAGGCCTCGACCGCGGCGACGGCCGCCGCGTCGAGCCGCTCGACATCGAGGATCCAGAGACACGCGAATCTCGACAGGTCGGTCACGGCCAGCGCCGCCGGCGGCACGACCCGTGGCCGCAGTCCGGTCGCGGCGCCGGCTCCGGGGGCGAGCGCCGTCGCCACGTAGAAACCGTCTCCCGAGCTTCCGGCTCCTCCACCGGAGGCGGCATCGGGGGCACCGTCGACCACGAGCACGTCGACGCGATCGACTACTTCGATCACGGTCTGACGCCCATCGTCGGCCTTCAGCACATCGCCGGGAAGCGCTGCCTCGATCGTATGGCTGCCGGGGACGGTGAATCGGACGTCGAATCGGCGGCTGACCATGCCACCCGCCGGAATCTCGTCGATCCGCACGCCGGGCCGGCCGCCGCCGTCCTCGCGGAGTTCGATGGCCACATCACGAACGGAGGTCGAGCCGTCGTTGCGAACCTCCACATCCACCGGCAGCAGCACGTTGGCCGCAGGCACGCCACCCACCACTTCGAGCCGTTCGAGCGTGAGGTTGCCGGCGGGGCCGTCGCTGGCGCAGTCAACCAGCCGGAGTGTGGCGCCATCGACTGCCAGCTGCCGCAGCGTCGCTGCCGGCTCGTCGCTGCCGAGCCAGTCGCGGCTGCGAAAGTCGCCCACGAGCCACACCACCCTCCGGCCGCCGGCGGCGGCCGCGAGCCGACGCATGGCCGGGCACGCCTCCCGCAGCCCGGCCGCACCATCGCCGGCCGCCGCCCGACCGACCGCGTCGCGCACCGTCTGAATGGTTCCCGGGGCGATGTCGGTGAACGGCAGCAGTGGCAGCAGCGGAGACAGCACATCAGACGATGTGGCGAGTTGCGACGTGACCGCGACGGCGAGCCGATGACGCCCCGCCGTCGCTGCGAGATCAGCGGCAATCCGCTCCACCACCCGCCGGCCACGATCGAACGCCGTCGCCCGCCGGGTGTCGCCGGCGGCGGCGTCGGTCTCGAGGTCACTCTCGTCGCCGGTCGTGTCGCCCATCGAGCAGCTGTCGTCGAGGATCACCAGGTGTGTCGTCGCGTCGCCGCCCGCGATGCCGCCTGCCGATCGCCAACGGGGCTGCGCGAGCGCCGCGACGAGCCCGAGCACCGCCAGCGTCCGTAAGGCGAGCAAGGCGATCTGGCGGAGCAGCACGCGCGTGCGGTAGCGCCGCTGGCTGGCGAGCAGAAACTCCATCGCCGCCCACTTCACCCGCCGCTGCCGCAGCAGGTTGATCAGGTGAATCAGAACGGGCGCCGCGACGAGCGGCAGGCCCCACCAGAAGAGCGGCGCGAACTCGAGAGTGGGCATACGCGAGGGCTCCGCCTAAACCGCCACGCTCGCCCGCCGCGAGAGAAACCGCACGAGCGCCGCGTCGAGCGGCTCACCGGTGCGGACCAGCGCGTAGTCGCAGCGGACGGCTGCCGCCCGCCGGCGGACCTCGGCGAGAAAGGCCTCGACCGCCGCCAGATAGCCCTCGCGCAAGGCGCGTGGGTTGCAGGCGATATGGGCCGGGAGTTCGAGTCCCTCAAACCGCGTCGCTCCCTCGAAGCGAAAGTCGATCTCGTCGTCGTCGAGCACGTGCACGAGCGCCAGGTCGTGGCCCCGCGTCCGCAGCAGCTGCAGACCCGCGAAGATCCCGTCCCGGTCGCCGAGCAGGTCGGAGACGATCACGATCATGCCGCGCTTCGGCAACGCTTCGGCGACGGAGCGGAAGACGCGCTGGAAGTCACCGGCGCCGGCGTTTCGCGGCGCCTCGAGCACCTCGCAGATGCTCGCCAGCTGCGACCGCTTCGTGCGGGCCGGCACGCTCGCCCGCAGCCGGTCATCAAACACGCCACAGCCGACGGCATCGCCGTGCGAAAGGGCGAGCCAGGCCAGGCTCGCAGCCAGCGTGGCGGCGGCGTCGTATTTCGTGGGCCGCGGCGGCACCGCCTCCGCACCGCCGCGGTAGTCCATGCTCGTGGAGCCGTCGACGAGGAGCGTGAGCCGGAGGTTCGTCTCCTCTTCAAACTCCTTGACGGTGAAGCGGTCCTGCCGTCCCCAGACCTTCCAGTCGACGCGCCGCAGGTCGTCGCCGCGGACGTATTCGCGATGCTGGAGAAACTCCACCGACTGGCCCTTGAAGGGGCTCTTGTGGAGGCCCGCCAGCGCGCCCTCGACCACGGCGCGGGCACGGAGCTCGAGCCGGTGGATGCGGGCGATCGCGTCAGGACGCAAATATCGTCTGGAACCGCGGGTCACGCGACAGCTCGTCCTCTCTGGCGGGGGTGGACTCGATGATTCGGTCGATGATGCCGTCGGGGGTCACGCCTTCGCTCTCCGCGGCGAAGCCGACCACGATCCTGTGCCGCAACACCGGAGCGGCGAGCGCGCGGATGTCTTCCTCCGCGACGTACGGTCGGCCCTGGAGGAGCGCCCGCGCCTTCGCGCCCACGATCAGAAACTGCACCGCCCGGGGCCCCGCTCCCCAGACCAGCTGGTCGGAGACGAACTCCGGCACGCCCCGCTCTCCGGCCCGCGTCTGCCGCACGATGGCGAGCGCGTAGCGGACGAGGTGGTCGCTCACGGGCACCTCGCGGACGCTCGCCTGCAGGGCCAGGATGTCGGCCGCCGAGAGCACCGGTTGCGGATCTTCCAGCGGCGCGCCGGTGGTCCGCCGTGCGATCTCGAACTCCTCGGCGAACGACGGATAGCGGACGAACACCTTGAACATGAAGCGGTCTTGCTGCGCCTCCGGCAGCGGGTAGGTGCCCTCCTGCTCGATCGGGTTCTGCGTGGCGAGCACGAAGAACGGATCGACGAGCCGGTGCCGCACGCGGCCCACGCTCACCTGCCGCTCCTGCATCGCCTCGAGGAGCGCCGCCTGCGTCTTCGGGGGTGTGCGGTTGATCTCGTCGGCGAGTACCACATTGGCGAACAGGGGGCCCTCGAGAAACCGCGGCTGCCGTGTCCCGGTCGCCTTGTCTTCCTCGAGCACGTCGGTCCCGATGATGTCGGCCGGCATCAGGTCGGGTGTGAACTGGATGCGACTGAACGACAGGTCGAGGCTGCGGGCGAGCGTGCTCACGAGCAGCGTCTTGGCAAGCCCCGGCACGCCCTCGAGCAGGCAGTGGCCGCGGCTGAACAGGCTGATGAGCAGCTCCTCGATCACCTCGCGCTGGCCGACGATCACCCGCGAGAGCTGATCGAGAATCCGCTCGTGGGCCTCGTGAAGGCGGTCGACGGCAGAGGCGGGGGGCATGGGCGTGGAGGCTCCGAGGTGTGGTCAGCGCTGATAGATCGGCAACGAGCCCTTGTCGAGCTGCAGGATCACGAGGTTGGTGGCGGTGGTGTAGACGGTGCCGATGTAGCCCTGCGGCCAGAACGCGCCGTCGCGGTCCCGCTGGACCTCGGCGACGAGCCGCTTGCCGATCTGGCCGTGGTACGACTCCCAGGCCGCGCCCCCCTCACGATACATCACCTGGGAGTAGTAGAAGTGGGCGTAGTGCCAGTGGCCAAAACTGTTGTTGCCGATGTTGCCCAGATTTCGCTTCGCGTAGGCCAGCATCCGCGGCACGTGCGTGTCGTCTTCCTCACCGGCGTTGAACAGGCAGGCGATCGCCGCCGCCGAGATCGCCGGCCGGCCGCCGCCCCCCTTTGAGCTGTACTGCACGCCGCCATCGGGCAGCGTGCAGGCGTGGATGTAGGCGATCGCCTTGTCGATGATCTCCCGCGGCACCGGGATGCCCGCATTGCGACACCCCCGCAGGCCCTGCACCTGGGTGATCGTCGTCGAGCCCTCGTCGAAGTCGTTGACGTCCTGGGCGCTCACGTAGCCCCAGCCGCCGTCCTTCGTCTGCGCGCGGCCGGAGAACACCACCGCCTTGGTGAGCACACCGACGAGTTCCTCCCGTCGCCGCTCGTCTTCCTCTTCGCCGAGTACCTGCGAGAGGAAGAGCATCGCAAAGCCGTGGCCGTAGGTGTAGCGGTCGTCCGACTGCGGGTCGCCGATCAGGCCGTTGGCACGCGAGCGGCTCACGAGGTAGTCGACCGCCAGCCGGATCGCCTCGGCATGGCGGCCCTGGGACGTGGTCGAGCCCTCCATCAACAGAGCCATGCCGGCCAGTGCCGTCATCGCCGTCGGGTAGCGGCCCTCGTTGGCCGACCAGTTGCCCCGCCGCGATTGCTTCGCCTCGAGCCAGACCAGGCCGTCGGCCACCACGCCCTCGACCGGGCTCAGGGCTGACGCTGGGGGCCGTGCAGCATCGTTGGGTGCGGCAGCGAGCAGCGGCACCGCCACCGTCGCTGCCATCACCGCCACGATGGCGGCACACCAGCCCGTGCCCCACGCGGCGCGGCACGGCGAACGATGGCGGGGGAGGATCGGCATGCGACCATCATACGGCCGCGCCGGCAGACGGGCCGCGCCGGGCCGCGCGCCCCGTCAGGGATTGTCGCCGCCCTCGTCGGCACGCCCGAGGGGGTCGAGGCCGAGGCCAGGAGTTGGCAGGCGGCCTTCCGCCTGAAAGGGCGACTGCGGCGGCAGGGGTTCCCCGGTGAAGGCGAGCGTCACCGTCGGCGACATCGCGCCGGCGCCGCGAATGGAGATGGTGTGTTCGCGTGGAGCGCCGACCACCTCGCAGCCGACGAAGAGGTGTTGCTGCAACGCCAGCCGGTGCTCCTCGAGCACGGCATGACCGGTCCGCTTGTCGAGGCAGAGCACGACGAGTTCGGGCCGGCCACCGTCGCCCGGCCGCGTCTGCCGGGTCAGCACGAGCACCGGCAGGTCTGCCGGCTGCGCGAGCAGCAGGCAGTGCTGCCGGACCGTGGCCGGCGCCTGCCAGAGCAGCCGGCCGTCGTCGCGACCCACCGCCCAGATGGCCCCCGACAGTGGCGCCGTCGATTCGCTCGCCATCAGGAGGCCCTGCAGCGGCGAGATCGCCGCCGAGTCGTCGACCGCCGCGATGTCCGTCGCGGCCGCGAACACGAGATACCGATCGCGCCAGGGCATGACGTGAAGTTCGTCCACCCGGGCCGCCCCGCCGGTCAGTCGCGTGCGCCACACGCCGGCGCCGGCGGCCACGTCGATCACGGTAAGCATCCCGTCGGGTTCGAGCACCGCAAGCCGGCCATCGCCGATGATCGCAGCCCGCGCTTCGCCCGCAAACTCCCCGAGCGGCCGCGACTCCTGGAGCAGCGGATCGATGCGGTCGATCCGCACGCGGCTCGCGAGCGAGGTTTCGTCGCCGGGCACGACGGCCACCACATATCGGCCGTGGCTCGCAAGCCGCTGCCGGCGGCCGGGCAGATCCACGGCGTGGAGCAGGCGGCCATCGCACATCGAGAGCACCGGCGATGAAAGCCCGTCCGCGGTGCACCCGCAGGCGGTGTCATCGTCGGCGATCCACTCCACGATCCCTGGCACCCCCTGCCGCTCCCAGAGCACGCGGCCGGTCGCTGGATCGAGCAGCGACACCGCCCTGCCCGCGGGCACGAGCACGCCGGATCGTCGCGCCGGCGGCGCGATCGTGGCGCGGGGCCCGTCGAGGTCGTCGGCTTCGGTGATCCGGCGGCCAAGCGGCACGCCGCCGTTGCGGGCCACGCGGCCGCCGGCAACCGCCCGCACCGACACCAGATCGCGGCCCGTGACAGAACGGCTCGCCGTCTTCCAGAGGAGGCGGCTGTCGCCCGCCGTCGCGCCGATGTCGAACGCGCTGACGCCCGCGCCCGTCCGGACCACGAGCGTGCTGCCGACCACGGATGGTTCGATGGGCGACATCTGATTGAGCCACGGCATCGACGCCGCCGGCTCGAGCGGCAAGGGCTCCACGACGCGCCGGCCATACCCGTCCGCGACGAGCAGCCTCCGCTGCTGCATGTCGTAGGAGACGGTGACGCCGGGCACGACCGAGTCGGTCACCCCGACGAGCGGCACCGACACCACCTGACTGCCAGGGGTGCCCTGCTCCGGCTTCGTGCGGCGCGGCCGCGACACCACGACGCGGCCGAGTGGCCATTCCTCGGCCGCGGCATCGCCCTGCGCGGCCGCCGGCTCAACGCCGGTGCGATCGACGTGGCCCCCCATTCGATCGACGAGTTCGTCTACCTGCCTGCGGAGTGACGCATCGGCGCGGGATGCCAGATCGGCCAGCCGGCCCCGGGCCCAGCGGTCGGGGTCGACCTCGAGCCCGGCCTCGGAGGGATCGCTGATCAGGGGCGAGGTGGGCCCCGCACGAGTCACCGAGGCGAGTCGCTGGCAGGCCCGCCAGGCCGTGGCGTCGTCCCGTGTGCGCAGGCCGCCGTCGATCACCGAGCGGAGCACCTCGGGCGTCACGGCCGCTGCATCGCCCGCATCGTCCCACGACCGCCACGCCGTCACGGCGGTCGCACCATCACGCCGCATGGCGAACACCAGCGCGTCGGCGATGGCGACTGGCGACGCCCTCGCGGATTCCGCGGCGGCGTGGATTCGCTCCAGCGCCGGTCCCACGTCGCCGGCGGTAAGCTCGAGCTGACCGCCCCAGTAGTCGGCCCAGGGCCGCGGCCGCTCGTCCCGGCCGGCGGTCTCCACCTTCGACTCGAGTTCCGCGGTCTGGTGAAACACATCGAGGAAGTCGATGCCTCGCGAGATCACCTCGCCACGGACCGCGATCAGGTTTCCGGGTACGCCCCCGCCGCGAACCGCGTGCTGGCCCACGAGCCTGCCGTCGGCGAGATCGATCTCGATGACCCCGGGAGCGTCGACCGGGACAAACAGCCGAGTGCCGGTCAGGAGCCCGCGGCCGCTCGGGCGGATACCCGGCGGATGCGGCCGCGTCCAGCGCTGCCGCCCGGTGTCGATCGACACCGCATCAACGCCGTCGGCCCCCACGAGGATCAGGCTGCCGTCCACGACGCCGGCGATCTGGCGGCGGCCAGGCAGCGGCCGCTGCCAGGCGGCGGCGCCATCGCGAAGGCCAAGGCAGACAAGCCCGTCGGCGTCGTAGGGCATGAGAAACACGCGACCGGAGGCGATCACGGGCCACGGGTCGCCGCTGCGGCCGGTGGCCGGTTCCCTGAGTTCGCCGGTGAGCCCGCGAAGCCGCGCCGCGCCACCGACGTCCTCGCCGCGGCCGGCCGCAAGGCGATAGCTGTGTGCCCAGAGCAGCGCGCGGGAGGTGAGGTCAATCGCCACCACGGTGCCGCCGCCGATCGGACAGACGAGCACTCCTTCGTCGAGCGCCGGCGTGAGACCGGCCAGCCGCCGGGCGTAGCCGTCGGGACTGGCCGCCGACTGCCGCTCCTCGAGGTCGGCAAGCGGCTGCGACCACTGCACCGTGCCGTCCGCCGCATCGAGCGCGTCGACCCGCACCTGACCGTTGGCCTCGACGAGCACGAACAGATCGCGACCCACAACCAGCGGCGCGCCCATGAACCATTCCTGCGCCGCGTCGTCGCGGTTCGCATCGCCCGGATCCGCTCGCGGCACCCTCCACGACACCGCGCCCCGGGCGGTCACGTCATACGCCGTGAGCGTGTTGCCGCCGGCCCAGCGACCGTCCGCGGCATCGAGTCCGATGCCGATGCTCAAGTCGGCTGCCGGCGTCAGCGCGTCGGGGTGGCTCTCCACCGCGAACACGCGCACACCGTCGCTCGAAAGCCCCCCACTGGTCGCATCGTCGAACCCGCGACCGAGCGCCGCCTCCACGGCCGACACCCGCGTGGCCGCGACCGCCGACTGGAGCCAGAGCCGCTTCCCGGTCTCAAAATCGATTCCGAGGATTCCCAGGGGCGTCTGCATGACGAGCGTTCCGGCGATGGCCAGCGGCGTGCCCGCCGGAGCTGCCAGCCCGCCGTCAGCCACCAGCGCCCGCCGACGTTTCTCGAGCAGCCTCGCCTCCTCGGGATGTCGGGTGAGCGGCACGCGATACCGCGGTACGAGCAAGGGCCGCGTGGCCTCGACGACGGCGTTGCGGGCGGCATCGCCCCGGGCCAGCAGCCAATCGCCCGCCGGCTCGCGGATCGCCCGCGGGGCAAACTGATCGAGCCATGCGTGCGATGGCCGGTCGCCCGAAGCCGCCACCTCACGGCCGCCGATTCGACTCACGGCCGCCGGCATCCGCCGCGTCTCCTCGACGAGTCGTTCGGCCGTCGCGCGGTCTCCGGCACCAACCGCGGCAGCCGCCTGCATCAGCGTCAGCGTCGGCTTCCATGCCGGGTCGCCGCCGGCGGCGAGTCGCTCGAGCCACGCCGAAGCCGTGCAGGGATCATCGGCCTCGAGCGCCACCTGCGCGGTGATCAAGGCCGCCCGTCGCCCCGCGGGCGTTGCGAACCAGCGGCGGGCGACGGCGACAACGCCGGCGGCGTCCGCGCCGCCGACGGCTTCGGCCAGCGCCCGGTCAGCTCGCCCGCGGCAGAGAAGTGAGTAGGCGTCGCGCCCCGGTGGTGACAGTGTCCCGATCAGCCGCGTGGCTTCAGATCGGATGCTCCGCCGCGTCCCGTCGCCGGAAGCTGTCACCACGAAGGCGTCGCGATCGTCGGCCAGGATCTCGTCGAGCAACGCCACCGCGTCGGCCCACTCGCTGGCGGCGAGCAACCTCGTGGCGCGATCGAGCTGCCGTTCCCTCGCCCGGTCGGACGGCAGAAAGACACCCGCATCCTCCGCCGATGGTCGCTCCTCGTCGTCCTGATTCGCGGCCGGCGCGATGCCGTCGCCCTGTCCGTCCGCGGGAGGTGCCGGTGCGGAGAGCCACGCCGCACAGGCGATCACGAGCAGGGCGAGCCTGCGGCCACCCCGGCCACGGGGGCCAGACGGCTGTCGCCAAAAAACGGAGGCCACCACGGTCATGGCGTCGCCCGAAGGTCCCTCGATCGCCCGCACGAGTGCATCCTAGCACTCGACTCGGCTCCCGCGGCTGGCTCCGAGCGGGCCGCGCAAAAGCCGATTTTCCCGTTGTTTTTCATCCTCGCGGAGGCCGCCGGGCCAGAATTTCCTCGAAAAAGAGCCTGTTTTCGCTGAGCCAACCCCTTTTCTTGGGTTGCATTTTCAAACTCGCGAAGTCTAATCGGGGCCGCGTTCGGCGATTACGGCCGATTTTGTGGTCAATCTCTTTGACGGCGGTGGGGAACCTGCCGCATCCAACTCTGACTCAACTGGAGGTACTGGCGATGGCGAAGAAGTCGGGAAGCAAGCCGATGACGAAGACCGAGATCATGCGGAGCATCTCGGAGACGACCAACCTTCCGAAGAAGGACGTCGTTGCTGTGCTCGAGTCACTGACGACCGAAATCCAGAAGGCCCTCAAGGGCTCGGGCATCGGCGTGTTCTCGATCCCCGGTCTGGTCAAGATCGAGCGGCGGAAGGTTCCGGCCCGCCCGGCTCAGAAGGGCGTCAAGAATCCCTTCACCGGTGAACTGCAGGATCGTCCCGCGAAGCCGGCCAGCGTCAAGGTCCGGGTTCGCGCGCTGAAGAACCTCAAGGCGATGGTGTCTGGCTGATCTCAGCCCGGCTCCTCACGACCGTAACCTGTTCATTCCGGCGGGCGGCATCATCATGATGCCGCCCGCTTTTTTGTGTGGAGTGAACTCCTTTCGGACAAGTTGAGGCAAGCCTGGCAAGCGGGGCAGCCCCATTTCCGATCAGCATGACACGAGCGACTGGGGAAACAGGGAGGGCTTTGCCGATAAAGCTGGCAGAGCTTGCGCATGTCCGCTCGCGTTCGACCCATTCCACTCCGTGCTGCGAGGCCGCGTCATGCACCCCACCAACGGCCCCTTTCGTCTGTCCACGTCTCTGGAATGCGACACCCCTTCGGTGCCGTTCGAGGGGGCGGCCGTCCCATGGGACGTCCGCCGCTGCGAGCCGCTCCTCTACGCCCTTCGCGGCGCTTTGAAGACGTTTCGCCATCGGTTCCTCCGTCGCGACAAGCTGGCCGCCTTGGTTGGGCAGATGCTCCGCGACGCGGCTGGCGGCACCGCCGAGGGGCCGATTCGGCTCATTGATGTCGGTTGCGCCCAGGGCGGACTCACCCTGCGGATCGCCGAGCGGTTGCCGCGCTGCGTCGCCAACCGTTTCCAACCGATCGGAATCGAGATCTCGAGCCACCTCGCGAAGCTCGCCCACCTCGCGCTCCGCGGCCAGGGCGGCCACTGCATCCACGGCACCGGGATCGATGGCCTCGGTGACGTCGAGCGGGGCAGCGCTCACGTCATCGTTCTCTCCGGCACCCTGGAACACGAGATCGCGCCACTCGCTCTGCTCCGTCGTTGCCGGGAACGACTCGCCCTCGACGGTCGAATCGTCGTGAAGGTGCCGAACGACGCCTGCGTCGGCCGCAGAATCCTCGGTGGCCGCTGGCACGGCTACCGTTGGCCCGATCGTGTCAATCATTTCACACCGCAGACCCTCGCCGCCGTGGCACGGGCCGCGGGGCTGCGGGTCGTGCGCATGAACGCCTTCGACCGCTGGCCGCTGAGCGACTCGCTCTACGCGGTGCTGGGCCGCGATGCGTCGGCAGTCCTTGAGGCGGTCGAGCCCACCATCGCCTACCGACCGCGGAAGGCAGCCTGATACCGCTCGCACGTGATCCTCGCTCGTTACCGCGGCACCGCAGCCGGCCGGTGACATGCTCGAAGCCGGCGGCATGTGCGAGTTCACTGCTCGTACGGAATACCCACGCCCAGTGTCCGCACATGTCACCGTCTTCTGCGCGTGCCCCCGATCCGGCTGCTCGTCCTTCCGAAATCGCAGGCGAGCCCAATGCGAACCGTGAAGACACACAGGTTGAAAACCTGTGCTACGAGGAGGCAGCGAGGGGCTGCCCGTGCCCGGGAGCCGGCGTTGCTTTCTCCGCGTAGCCAGGATGGCGAAGCGGAGAAAGCATCGAGCGAGCGAAGGGCAGGATGCCCGCAGCGAGTGTCCGGCGACGGGCGCGGGCAGCCCCGAGCCACCGTCTCCCGCCGCGCGGTGGAAGCCGAGGATCACGTCCTCAAAGTGGCCGCGTGGATTCCCGGGCGTCATTGGGGCCACCGATCAGCCCTGGGCCGAAGTGTATGCTGCGCTGGTGCCGAACGGCGGCCGGCACATGGCTTTCCACAGCATCCCCCAACCGGAGTGATGGCCCATGCCCGACCGTCGTTCGCCGATCCAAGACTTCCTCGAACTCCTCCACGCAAAGTACGCCGATTTCCGCGAGGGGGAGGTCGCGACTTATATCCCCGAGTTGGCCACCGCCAATCCGGAGTCTTTCGGCATTTGTGTGGCCACTGCCGACGGCTTCGTCTACGAAGTTGGTGATTCCCGGCAGGGGTTCACGATCCAATCGATCTCCAAGCCATTCGTGTATGGCCTCGCCCTCGATGAGCGGGGCCCGGAATACATGCTGACGAAGGTCGGCGTGGAACCCAGTGGCGATGCCTTCAACGCCATCAGCCTCCACAAGACGAGCGGCTGTCCGCTCAACCCCATGATCAACGCCGGCGCCATCGCCACCACGGGCCAGATCGGTGCCACCGAACCAGAGCCGTGCTTCGAGCGGATTCTGGAGATGTTCTCCCGATACACCGGCCACGCGATGCACGTGGATCAAGCGGTCTACGAATCCGAGAGCCTTACGGGACACCGCAACCGCGCCATCGGCCACCTCCTGCGAAACTTCGAAGTCCTGGAGGGCGATCCGACGTCAGCGGTGGACATGTATTTCCGGCAATGCGCCATCTCCGTGAATTGCGTCGACCTCGCGCTCATGGGGGCCACGCTGGCCAATCAGGGAGTCAACCCGCTGACCGGCGAGCGGGCGATCGGCGACACGCACGTGCGGAGCGTGCTCAGCGTGATGGCCTCTTGTGGGATGTATGACTTTTCAGGCGGCTGGATCTACGACGTCGGCATGCCGGCCAAGAGCGGCGTAGCGGGGGGCGTGGTGGCCGTCCTGGCCGGCCAGTTGGGCATTGGCGTCTACTCCCCGCGGCTCGACGCCCAGGGCAACAGTGCCCGGGCGCTCCAGGTGTGCCGTGAACTCTCGCAGGCCTGGCAGCTGCACCAGTTCAATCCACCCTTCTGCGCGCATGCGAGCCGGCGGATGCGGTGCACGGGTGCGGAACGGCACTCGAGCCGCATCCGCCATTCCGTGGAGCGGGCCTGCCTCTGCGAACACGGCGGACAGATCCACCTGTTCGAGGCTCAGGGGAATCTGGCCTTCGCCACGGTCGAACCGATTATCCGCGACGTCATCGGCTGCACCGGTCGCCGGCGGGGCGTGATCCTCGACTTTCACCACGTCACCGGCATCAACCGCGTGGCGGCGCACCTGTTTGCCGAACTGGCCGACACGCTCGGCCACCAGGGGACCGCGGTCTTTTTCACCTCGACGCAGCACCTTCCGCTGCTCCGCCGGGAGGTTGCCGCGCATCTCACCGATGCCTCCGCCGTCGAAGGCCTGTTTCGTTTCCGGTCGACCGATGCGGCGCTCGAGTGGTGCGAAGACGATCTCCTGCGGGAACTCATGCCGACAGCGCCGCTCAAGGTAGACGACCTGCGGGTCTTTGAGATCGCCGCCGGCCTCGCTGCCGAGGAACTCGCCGTGTTCAGCGGATTGCTCGTGCAACGATCCTATGCGCCAGGAGACTATGTGATTCGCCAGAGCGACGAGGCCACGAGCCTGTTCCTCGTCACGATGGGCGTCGTCGGGGTCTGGCTGGGCGATCACGAAAACGGCAATCGGGTGGCGAGTTTTTCGGTCGGGACGATGGTGGGCGAGATGGCGTTCCTCGACGGCGCCCGGCGGTCGGCGAATGTCGTGACCGAGGGAAACGTGGAGTGCGCCGTGTTTGATCTGCAGGATTTCAACCGCCTGCTCGAGACTCACCCCCACCTCCACACCAAGATCCTGCGGAACATCGGCGTGTCGCTGGCGACGAAGCTGCGGAAGGTGAACGAAGACGTGCGGATCCTGATCGCCGAGCGGGAGTGACCGCAGGCGGTCGGCTTTCAACCTGCGGCATATTCGGCACAGGTTGGAACCCTGTGCTCCCGGCCACGCCGC